>JAEUJP010000903.1 GCA_016793725.1 Myxococcaceae bacterium
GCGAGCCGCATGAACATGCCGCTCGAGTACGTGCGCACCGGCTCGTCGATGAAGTCGCCCAGCTCGGCGAACTCGATGATCTCGGGCGTGCGCTCTTTCAGCTCGGCCCGCGACATGCCGAGAATGATGCCGTTGATGAGAATGTTCTCGCGGCCCGTGAAGTCGGGGTGAAACCCGGCGCCCAGGTCGAGCAGCGCCGAGATGCGGCCGTTCACCTTCACCGTGCCGCTCGTCGGCGCATAGATGCCGGTGATGAGCTTCAGCAGCGTCGACTTGCCCGAGCCGTTGCGGCCCACGATGCCGACGATGCCACCCTTGGGAATGGTGAGGTCGATCTGCTTCAGCGCCTCGATGTGCTCTTCGGGGTGAAGCACCTTCTTCTCGCCCTTCAAGATGCGCAGAAACTCGGTCTTGAACGTCGTGTACTCGCGACGCTTCGTCTTCTTGAAGCTCTTCGCCACTCCGTCGAGGACGATGGCGGCGTCGGGGGTGGGCATCGCGTGTTCGATGGCTCTATGCCCCATGGTAAGGCGGCTCCGCAATGGCTACGCCGCGCCGCCCCCGCCTGCTCGTGTTCGTGATCGCGTACTACGCGGAAGTGACGCTGAAGAGCGTGCTCGAGCGAATTCCCCACGAGATCTTCCAGCGCTTCGACTGCGAGGTGCTCGTCGTCGACGACGCCAGCGAAGACCGCACCTTCGCCATCGGCCGCGAGTACAAGGCCGCGCACCCCGAGGTGCGCATGACCGTGCTGCGCAACGGCCTCAACCAGGGCTACGGCGGCAACCAGAAGGTCGGCTACAGCTACGCCATCGCCGAGCGGTTCGACTTCGTCGCGATGGTGCACGGCGACGGGCAGTACGCCCCCGAAGAGCTGCCCCGCCTGGTGCGCCCGCTCGTCGACGGCGAGGCCGACGCCGTGTTCGGCAGCCGCATGATGACGGCGTTCGGGGCGCTGAAGGGCGGCATGCCGCTCTACAAGTGGCTCGGCAACCGGGTGCTGACGACCGCGCAGAACGCGCTGCTCGGCACGCGCTTCAGCGAGTTTCACTCGGGCTACCGCGTGTACCGTACGGCGGCGCTCGAGCGCGTGCAGTTCAAGCTCAACTCGAACGACTTTCACTTCGACACCGAGATCATTCTGCAGCTGCTGAACGCGAAGCAGCGCATCGTCGAGCTGCCGATACCGACGTACTACGGCGGCGAGATCAGCCGGGTGAACGGCATTCCCTACGCCAAGAACGTCATGGTCGCGACGCTGAAGAACGCGGCGCACCGCATGGGCGTGCTGTGGCAGCGGCGCTTCGAGCCGAAGCCGGCGCCGGGCGAACCGCCGAACGCGCACTACGACCTGAAGCTCGGCTACAGCTCGAGCCACCAGTGGGCGATCGACGCGGTGCCCGAGGGCGCCTCGGTCATCGACATCGGCTCGGGGCCCGGCGGCATCGCGCGCGAGCTCGTCGCGAAGGGCTGCGACGTCGCGGTGGTAGACCAGTTCGACCCGGCGGTGAAGCCGGCGCGGGTGAAGGTCTTCACGCAAGACCTCGACGAAGCGCCGCGCTTCGACGTGTCGAAGTACCGCTACATCACGCTGCTCGATGTCATCGAGCACCTGAAGCGGCCCGAAGAGTTCGTCGAGCAGCTGCGCAAGCAGTTCGACTACGAGCCGAAGACGCTGGTGCTGACGACGCCGAACATCGCGTTCGTGGTGCAGCGGGTGTTGCTGATGTTGGGGCAGTTCAACTACGGCAAGGCGGGCATTCTCGACGCGACGCACACGCGGCTGTTCACGTTCAGCTCGATCGAGCGGCTCTTGCGCGATGCGGGGTTCAAGGTGAAGCAGGTGCGTGGGGTGCCGGCTCCGTTTCCGAAGGTGTTCGGTGAGAACCTGCTGGGCCTGGGGCTCTTGAAGGCGAACGAGCTGGCGATTGCGGTGGCGCCGACGTTGTTCTCGTACCAGGTGTTCATCGTGGCCGAGTCGACGCCCGATGTTGATTTCGTGCTCGCGCACGCGAAGTCGGCGAGCGGGGCGAAGGTGGCTCGCCGGCGGCCACAGCCGCGCACCGACGCGAAGGCGCGGGCCCGGGTGCGGAAGCTCGACGGCGCTTGACGTCGTGGGCGGGCTCTGCGAGTCGAAGCCCTGATGAAGGGCATCGTTCTCGCAGGTGGTTCAGGCACGCGGCTGCACCCGCTGACGCGCGTGGTGTCGAAGCAGCTGCTCCCGATCTGGGACAAGCCGATGATCTACTACCCGATGACCACGCTGATGCTGGCGGGCATTCGCGAGATCCTCATCATCTCGACCCCTTCAGACCTTCCGCGCTTCCGCGAGCTGCTGGGCGACGGCTCGCAGTGGGGCGTGCAGTTCTCGTACGCCGAGCAGCCGCGGCCCGACGGGCTCGCGCAGGCGTTCACGATCGGGCGCCAGCACGTGGGCAGCGACACCGCCGCGCTCGTGCTCGGCGACAACATCTTCTACGGCCACGGCTTCTCAGAGATGGTGCAGCGCGCGGCGCGCGTGAAAGACGGCGCGGTGGTCTTCGGCTACTACGTGAAAGACCCCGAGCGGTACGGCGTGGTCGAGCTCGACGCGCAGAAGAAGGCGATCTCGATCGAAGAGAAGCCGAAGGTGCCGAAGTCGAACTACGCGGTCACCGGCCTCTACTTCTACGACAACCAGGTGCTCGACATCGCCCGCGACCTGAAGCCGTCGGCGCGCGGCGAGCTCGAGGTCACCGACATCAACAAGGCCTACCTCGCGAAGAAGCAGCTGACCGTCGAGCTGATGGGTCGCGGGTTCGCCTGGCTCGACACCGGCACGCACACCTCGTTGATGGAGGCGTCTCAGTACATTCAGATCATCGAGCAGCGACAGGGCCTCAAGGTCGCCTGCCCCGAAGAGATCGCCTGGCGCATGGGTTACATCGACGCTGCGCAGGTCGAGCGGCTGGCCGAGCCGATGAAGAAGAACGAGTACGGGCAGTACCTGCTCGCGCTCATTCGAAAGGAAGAGCGATGAACATCATTCAGACCGAGCTGCCCGGCGTCATGGTCTTCGAGCCGAAGCAGTTCCGCGACGACCGCGGCTTCTTTCTCGAGACCTTTCACCACGAGCGCTACGCCAAGGCCGGCATCACCCTGCCCTTCGTGCAAGACAACTGGAGCCACTCGGTGAAGGGCACCCTGCGCGGGCTCCACTTTCAGGAGCCCAAGCGCCAGGGCAAGCTCGTGCACGTCGTCGCCGGCAAGGTGTTCGACGTCGCGGTCGACATTCGAAAGGGCTCGCCGACGTTCGGCAAGTGGGCCGGCGTCGAGCTGTCGGCCGAGAACAAGCGCCAGCTGTGGCTGCCGCCCGGCTTCGCCCACGGCTTCTACGTGATGAGCGACTACGCCGACTTTTTGTACAAGTGCACCGAGGCGTACGCGCCCGAGTGCGACCGCGGCATCGCGTGGAACGACCCTGCCATCGGCATCAAGTGGCCGCTCGCGGGCGACCCGCTGCTGAGCCCCAAAGACGCGAAGCTGCCGCTGCTCAAAGACGCGCCGACGCTGCCGGTTGCGCAATAAAGGGGACAGGCTACTTTTTTGCGCAACTGACCCGACGAAGGCGAGGCACGCGAACCCCGTCGGAGCGCTCGACGGGTTGCGCAAAAAAGTAGCCTGTCCCCTTTATTGCGCGTCGACCTTGGGCACGGGAATGATGAACTTCCCGCCGCCCTGCCGCCACGCGGCTTCCTTCTTCATGATCTCGTCTTTGTGGTTCCAGGCGAGCAGCAGCGCGTAGTCGGGCTTGTCGTTGCGGAAGTGCTCGGGCGACAGCACCGGTATGTGCATGCCGGGGCTGTACAGCCCCTGCTTCGCCGGCGTCGCGTCGGCCAGGTACGCCAGGTCTTGCGTGCCCAGCCCGCAGTAGTTGAGCAGCACGTTGCCCTTCGCCGGCGCCGTGTAGCCCACCACCCGCTTGCCCTCGAGCTTCAGCTTCGCGATCAGCGCACGAATCTCTTGCCGCAGCGCCGCCACCTGCGTGGCGAACTTCGCCAGCCGCTTCGGGTCGGCCACACCCGCGCTCTTCTCGAGCTCGAAGTGCGCCTGCACGCTCGCCGACACCGGCGCCGTGCCCGCCCGCTTGCGCCGCGCGAACACCCGAATCGAGCCGCCGTGCACGCCCTGATCGAGCACGTCGAAGACCTCCATGCCGAAGCGCTCGAACAGGTGCGAGAGCGCCCGCACGCCGAAGTACGAGAGGTGCTCGTGGTAGACGGTGTCGAACTCGAGGTGCTCGAGGAAGTGAACGACGTAGGGCGCCTCCATCACGAAGACGCCGTCGTCGGCGAGCACCGCCGTCAGACCTCGCATCACCTCGTCGAGATCGTCGATGTGGGCGATGACGTTGTTCGCCACCACCACCGAAGCCGGGCCTTCCTTCTTCCGAATCTCGCGCGCCAGCCCCTCGGTGAAGAAGTCGGCGATCGTCGGCACGCCCTTGCCGCGCGCCACCTCGGCCACGTTGCGCGCCGGGTCGACGCCGAGAATCTTCACCGGCTTGCCGATGAGCGACTTGAGCAGAATGCCGTCGTTCGAGCCGATCTCCATGAAGAGACCGTTCGGCGGCACGAACTTTTCGGCGACCGACTGGGCGTACGCGGCGAAGTGTTTCTCCATCGCCTGCGACACCGACGAGAAGTACACGTAGTTGCGGAACAGCACCTCGGGCGCCACGACGTGCGTCGTCTGAATCAGCTCACACTTCGGGCAGTTCGACAGCGCGAGCGGGTACTTCGCCTCGGGCAGGTGAATTTCGTCGGCGCGCAAGAGCGCGTTCGCCGGAGGCTGATCACCCAGATCGAGAAACTGCTGCAGCTCGGTGTTGCCACAGATGCGGCAGCGGCTCTTCTGTCGAAGCGTGTCGCTCATTTAGAGGTCAGTCCTTAGCCCGATCCACTCGGCCAGGGCCACGTCCCAGTTGCGCATCACGTAGAGCCCGAGCCGCTCGAGCCCGCCGTGCGCCAGCACCGAGTACAGCGGCCGTGGCGTCGCAGAGCCGTACGCGGCCGTCGTCACCGGCGTCACCGGCACGTTCAGCTTCGCGAGCGCCAGCGCCTTCACCGCCGCGTCGTGCCACGTCACCGCCCCCGCACACGTCGCGTGGTACACGCCCGGCGGAGCCTTCTGCGCGATCACCACCAGCTGCTTCGCGAGCTCCCGGGTCCACGTCGGGGCCACCGTCTGGTCGCTCACCACCTTCAGCCCCTGCCCCGTCTTCGCCCGCTTGAAGATCGCCTCGAAGAAGCTCGGCCCGCCGTCGCCGTACAGCTCGCCCGTGCGCACCACGTACACCCGCGCCCCCGACAGCAGCACCTGCTCCTCGCCCGCCCGCTTGCTCTTCGCGTACACGCCCATCGGGTCGCACGCGTCGGTCTCGTCGTACGGAGCCGCCTTCTTGCCATCGAACACGTAGTCGGTGCTGATGTGCACCAGCGACGTCTTCGTGCCCTTCAGCGCCCGCGCCACGTTGCCCGCACCGTCGGCGTTCACCTTGTACGTCGCGTCGACCTCTTTCTCCGACAGGTCGACCTTCGTCCACGCCGCCGTGTTGAACACCCAGTCGGGCTTCGTGCGCTCGAGCGTCGCCGCGATGCTCGCCGGGTCGGTGATGTCGCACTCGGGCAGGTCGGCCGACGACACCTCGAACCCCGCCGCCTGAAGCGCGGGCTTGAGCTCGCGCGCCAGCATGCCGTTGCCGCCGATGACCAGCGCCCTCACGAGACCGCCCCCTTCTTCGCCGCCATGATGAGCGTGCCGCCCTTGCCAGCGAGCGTGCCGACCGGCACCGCCGGCAGCGCCGCCGCCGTGAACACCGAGCCCAGCGCGAAGCTCGCCGCGACCTGGCCTGCTCCGGCGGGTGTCGCGCGGCCCGTGAGCCGGTAGAAGAAGACGTTCGGGTCGGGCAGCAGCGCGTTCAGGGCGCTCTGCGTCCACCCGAAGAGATCGATCTCGAGCTCCTGGTGCCAGACCTGCTCGACCTTCAGCCCCTTCGACTCGAGCAGCTGCTTGAGCGACTTCTCGCCGAAGTGAAACAGGTGCCGCGGCACGTCGAGGTGAAACCAGCGCGCCCCGAACACCTTCGCCTGCAGGCCTTGCGCGTCGGGCACCGCGACGAACAGCTGCCCGCCAGGCTTGAGCAGCGAAAACGCGCGGCCGATGGCGGCCGCGGGATCTCGCAGGTGCTCGAGGCTCTGCCAGAACGTGACGACGTCGAACTCGCCCGTGACCTGGTCGAGCGTCTCGACGACGTCGAGGCCGGCCTCGCGCGCGAGCCGGGGGTTCAGCTCGGTGCCCATGACCTGCCAGCCGCGCTCGCGAGCGCCGAGCAGCCAGCTGCCGTCGCCGCAGCCGACGTCGAGCATTCGGCCCGTCGTGCCGACGCGGGGGAAGACGAAGCGCTCGCGCCGCCACTGGCAGTAGCGGGCGGTGAAGCCGTGGCGGCCGCCGTGGTAGGCGGGGCCGTAATAGCGCCCCAAATCGGCCGGCTGGGGCAGCGTGTGGCCCAGGCCGCAGCGGGGGCACTCGGCGATCTCGAAGTCCTCCCGCGTCTGGGGGTCGAGAACCTTGCCGAAGCGGGTTCGAAGGTCGGTGTCGCAAACGTTGCAGCGGGTCGCCATGCTGGCTTAATGCCCCGCCCCGATGAAGCCCTTCATCATGATGCTCGCCTACAACGCCGAGCGGACGCTTGCCAAGACGTACGAGGCCATTCCCGACAAGATGAAGCCGTACGTCGTCGTCGGTGACGACGCGAGCAAAGACGGCACCTCCGAGGTCGCGCGCAAGCTCGGCATTCGGGTCATCCGCCACGAGCAGAACCTCAACTACGGCGGGAACCTGAAGGCCCTGTTCCGCACGTTTCTCGCCGAGGGCCACACGGTCGCCGTCGAGGTGCACGCCGACTACCAGTACGAGCCCGCGCTCATCGACCTGATGTGCGAGTACATCGACCGCGGCTACTACGACATGATTCAGGGCAACCGCATTCGCACGCGGCAAGAGGCGCTCGGCGGGGGCATGCCGCTCTACCGCTGGCTCGGCAACCGCACGCTGACGCTGTTCGAGAACCTGTGGTTCGGCACGGTGTTCGGCGAGTGGCACAGCGGCATGCGCGCGTACGGCCGCAACGTCATCGAGGCGCTGTCGTTCGAGACGT
>JAEUJP010000921.1 GCA_016793725.1 Myxococcaceae bacterium
CGACGCGACCAGCACGTTTTCGCGCTGAGCTTCTGCGCGACAGCCGGGGACGGGGACGGGGACGGGGACGTCTTCCGGGTCCGCCAAACGTCCCCGGCCCCGTCCCTGTCCCCGGCTGTCACGCAGAAGCACCCACGCGAACAAAATAAATGGCCCCTCGCGCGGTGCTCCGCGCAAGGGGCCCCACCGAGCCACCACCCAGGATGGTGGCTCAGAGCCTTTCACATCGCCGAAGCATTCACCCTCAGCGTGCCCGCGCTCATCGTCTGCACGAGCAGGTAGACCTCGCCCATCGCGTCGGTCGCGACGAAGACGTTCGCGAAGCTGCCCGGCGCGAGCACCGGCAGGTTGAACGCGATGTCGATGGTGCCGTTCGCCTCGGCGTCGAAGCCCACCCGGTACGACGACGACGCCAGGTCGGCGAGCCGCGCGCTGTCACCGAAGCCGATGTTGGGCGCGAGCAGCAGGTTGCCCGCCGCGCGCACCGCGTACAGGTCGCCGCGCGTCACCGTCGGTGCGACGTGCACCACGTTCAGCCGAATGTCGGTCGTCGCGTTGATGCCGGTCATGTCGTCTTCGAGCACGCGCGCCGTGATGTTCGCCAGGTCGGCGTACGCCGCCACCGTGTACGCCTTGCCCGGCAGCAGCTTCACGCCGTTCGCGTTGATGACCGCCGTGCCGATCGCCGCGCCCGTCGCCGTCACCGCGAAGTTGTACGCCCCGCTCGGCACCGTCAGCGTCGCCGTGCTCGCCGCGTACGCCAGGTTCGTCACCACCTTCGTGCCGTTCGCGTAGACGTCGACCGCCGGCGCGTTGCGCGAGAGGTGAATCACCCGCACCTTCGACGTCGCCTTCTCGATGCGCACCGTCGGCCCGTCTTGCAGCTGCGCCAGCGCGAAGACGCTGCCCGTCGAGTCTTGCGTCACGTAGACGTTCGCGACCGTGCCACCCGGCAACATCGGCAGCTCGAACCACAGCTCGGGGTTCGCGTCGTTGTTCGTGTCGACGCCGACCGTGTACGCGCCCGCCGGCACGTCGAGCGGGTCAGAGACGCCCGAGTACGGCACGTCGTTCAAGAGCGGCATCGCCATGCCGTTCGCGCCGAGCGTGAACAGGTCGACCGTGCCCACCGCCGGCGCCGCGTGAATCGCGCGAATGCGAATCTTGCCCGAGTCGAGGTTCGCCGCGCCGTTCTCGAAGAAGAGCGCCTTCAGCGACGACACGTTGCCGATGGCGACCGCGGTGTACTTCGCGCCGCCGCTGAAGGTGAGGCCGTTCGCGGTGAGCACCGGCATCGAAGCCGAGGTGCCGACGTCGAGCTTGTGCATGCCCGCCGAAAACGTCGCGAACGGCGTCGCCTGCGTGAACGAGACGTCGCCCCAGCTCGACGGCGCCTGGCCGTCGACGAACGCCTTCACCGTGGGCGCGTTCGGCGAGAGGTGCAGCACGCGCAGCTGCGCCTGCTCGGGGTCGAGCCGCGCGGTGACCGAGCCACCGAGCTGCGCGAGCAAGAACGGCGAGCCCGACGCGTCGAGCACGGCGAACACGTTGACGATGGTGCCCTTCGGCAGCGCCGGCACCGCGAACGAGAGGTCGGGCGTGCGGTCGGCGTTCACGTCGAGGCCGACCGTGAAGGGCTCGCTCGGCAGGTCGGCCGGCATCGCCGCGGTGCCGTAGCGCAGGTTCTCGGCGATCGGCACCGGTGCGCCCGTCGCGGGCAGCTGAAACACGTTCACCGTGCCGACGCCGTCGGCGGCGTGAACCACGCGCACGCGCACGTTGCTGGTCGAGAGGCCCTTCGTGTCGTTCTCGAGCGCGTTGAGCTGCAGCGCCGCGAGCTTGCCGAACGCGTAGACCGTGTAGCTCTTGTCTTTCTCGAGCGTGACGCCCTTCAGCTCGACGACCTTCTCGCTCGCCGGCTTGCCGGTGGCGCTCACCTGCAGATCAGCGGAGCCGACCGGCGCCTTGATCACGTCGGTGCCCGAGGGAAACGACAGGTTCGTCACGATCTTCGTCGTGCCGTTCGCGAACGCATCGACCGCCGGCGCGTCGGGCGAGAGGTGCAGCACCCGCACGTTCGCGGTGTCTGCTGCCGGCGGGTTCGGCGGCTCCATCATCGTGCCGTCGCCGCAGCCGGCGAGCGTCAGTACCGAAACGAAGAGTGCAACGAGGGCTTGTTTCACGTTCACCGTAGTTCTCCTGGGTGCTGCGAACCCGACGTGGGTGCGCGTCACCGGACCTACGGGTCGTCTTCGACCGCTGTTTCGCGGCGCACTTTTTTTCGGATTTCGTTCGTAACGATTGCGCGCGAAGCGCATCGCAGAATTTCGCGTCGAAATTCACGCATTGAACGACGCGTAGAAATGTTTCACGCGTGTTCACGAAGTTCTGCGCTCGGCCTGAGCCCTTCGACAGGCACAGCGAGGCGCAGTCGAAGGCAGCTCGAGTCGCGCGTCGAAACCGGTTCGACTCCAGCGCTTCGCGCTTCCGCTCACCGCGAACGGAGTCTCTTCGAAGCGCGAGCTCGACTACGGCGCGTACGACGAGCGCGCGAGCCGGCGCGCGAACACGGCGCACGCACCCATGAGCGCGAGCCACGCGCTGAGGTGATACACGAGCACGTGTTGCCAGGGCTGGGCGCAGCCGACCTCACCGATGAGCGCGCCGCAGGTACCGACGGCGAGACCCGCGAGCGCAGCCCGCACCGGGTGAGGCGCAGA
>JAEUJP010000924.1 GCA_016793725.1 Myxococcaceae bacterium
TGCGCGACGAAGAACGCGACCGCGAGGCCCACGATCAGCGCGATGGGCTTGAAGTACTTCGGCAGCCAGCGCGCGATCTCGCTCATCGAGCCGCTCGCCTTCTCAGACGGCTTCCACCCGCGACCGGCCGCGATGCCCAGAAACCCGGGGAGGATCAGGAAGTACGCACACAACACCACCAACATGCCGATCGACGCGATGACGCCGAACTCGCGAAAGGCGCGGAACTCCGAGAACGAGACCGCGAGGAAGGTGAGCGACGCCACGATCGACGAGACCAGGGCCGACCCGCCCGTGTGCTCGAACGCCTCGCGCGTCGCGTCTTCCGAGCTCTTGCCATGCGCGCGCAGCGTCGAGTACCGCGTCAGCAGGTGAATGCCGTGCTCGGTGCCGAGGCCGCCCAGCACCGCGCCCAGAAACCCCGTCATGATGTTGAGGTTGCCGAAGATGAGCTCGGTGATGCCGTACGTCCACGACAGGCCCAGCGTCACCGGCGCCATCACCAGCCCGACCGCCAGCGCGCTGCGGAAGTGGAACGCGAGGTACAGCAGCAGCACGATCAGCGCGAGCGTCGAGCTGCGCGTCATGTCGGCCGTGATCTGCTGCTGCTGGTCGAACTTGTACTTGTAGGTACCCGTCAGCGAGATCTGGAAGTTCGGGCCGTACTTCTTCTTGTCGGTCTTCGCGATCAGCTTCTCGGCCGCGATGAGCAGCTTGTTCATGTAGTCGAGGTTCGACGACGACACCGACGGCTTCGCGAACAAGAAGACCAGCTTCTTGTCGGGGTCGAGGTAGAAGTCGCTCCCCGCCGTCGCCAGGCGCTGATCAGACCGCTTGCCGTACTTCTTCTCGATGTCGCTCATGTCGAGCGACGGCGGCTCTTCGTCGTCGAGCTTGACGAACATCGGGTTCGCCATGCGCCGCTGGTACTTCTCGTATTCCTTAATGCGGCGCGCGATCTCTTCGAGGTCTTCGATGTCGAGGTAGTAGAGCGAGCGCGGCTTGAAGAAGCTCGCCGTCGGCTTGAAGTCGACGTACCGAATGTCGGGCAGCTCGGTCATCAGCAGCGGCGCGATGTCGGTCGCGAACTGCTTCAGCTGTTCGACCTCGGCGTCTTCGCCCACGAAGATGATGTGGCCGATGCCGCCGAAGCGCTCTTTGAGCGGCTCGAGATCTTTGACGCTCTGAAACGACTGCGGGAGCAGCTTCTCGAGGTCGGCGACCACGTCGAGGCGCAGCGACAGCCCGCCCCCGATCACGGTCAACGCCAGCGCAATACCGAGCCCTACGAACGGCTTCTTGTGGGCGGAAACGGCGAGCGCGCCGAGGCGCTTCTCTAGCCGGTGCATCCAGGTGTCGTCAGCCACGGGTGACCACCTCGAACCACCGACCGCGGTGACCGTCAAGCAATCGTTTTGAGCACATGGAGCGTGGTCAGACGGTGACGGCCGCCGTAAACGGCCATTTTCCGCCGTCACCGCGCCACCCCACCGCGAAGAAAGGTCGGCGCCCCGGAAACACGCCCGTCATCTACGGCGTATGCCCCTTGTGAGCTGGGACAGTGTGGTGATCGGTTCGGGTGCAGGTGGGCTGACGGCAGCGGTCGCACTGGCGAGAGCAGGTCAGAAGGTGCTGGTGCTCGAGCAGCACTACCTGCCCGGAGGCTGGTGCCACAGCTTCAACCTGGGCGGGCACCGCTTCAGCCCGGGCATTCACTACCTCGGCGACCTGGGCCCGAACGGCCAGCTGCGCGGCATGCTCCAGAGCCTCGGCGTGCTCGACGGCTCGCTGCAGTTCGACCCCATCAACCCCGACGGCTTCGACCACTACCTCATCGGCGGCGAGCGGTTCGACCAGCCCCGCGGCATCGACCGCTGGGTGTCACGCCTCGGCGACCGCTTCCCCGCCGAGCGCGAAGGCATCGCGCGCTACTTCAAGACGCTGAAGCAGGTGGCGGCCGACCTGCAGGCCATGGGCGACCCGAAGCTGGGCGATTACCTCGCGGCGCCGTTCAAGCTGCCGCGCCTCTTGCGCTCGCTCGGCGGGCTCATCGATTCGTGCGTGAAAGAGCCGCTGCTCAAGGCGGTGCTCGCAGGCCAGGTGGGCAACCACGGGCTCGCTCCGTCGCGAACGCCGCTGGCGATTCACGCGATGATGGCGTCGCACTACTTCGAGGGCGGCTGGTACCCGCGCGGCGGCTCGAAGCAGATCGTGAAGGCGTTCATCGGGCAGCTGAAGGCGCACGGCGGCGCGATTCGCACGCGCGCGCGGGTTCAGCGCATTCTGGTCGAGAAGGGCCGCGCATGCGGCGTCGAGCTCGAGGGCGGCGAGCGCATCGACGCGCACGACGTCATCGCGAACGCAGACCCGGCGGTGGTCTACACGCAGCTGCTCGACGAGCGGTACCGCGGCAGGCTCGAGCGCAAGGCCCACCAGATGGAGTACTCGACTCCGATGGTGTCGGGGTTCTGCGCGGTCGACCTCGACCTCGAGGCGATGGGCTACGACTCGGGCAACTACTGGCTCTACCGCGACGCAGATCTCGACGGTGTGTACACGAGGGCTGCGACGCGGCAACCGGGCGACGAGCTCGAGCTGATGTTCTTGTCGATCTCGTCGCTGAAAGACCGCAGCCACCGCGCGGGGCCACACACGGTCGAGCTGCTCACGCCGGCGATGTTCGCGCCGATGGAGCGCGGCGAGGCGTACGCGGCGCACAAAAAAGAGCTCGGCGAGAAGCTGCTCGCGGCGGCCGAGCGCATCATTCCCGGCTTCCGCTCCGGGCTGAAGTTCTTCGAGGTCGGCACGGCGCAGACGAACGTTCACTTCTGCAACGCGTGGCGCGGCGCGGCCTACGGCACGGCGAAGACGCGCTGGCAGATCGGCCCGTTCGGCTTCAACCAGCGTGGGCCCATCAAGGGCCTCACGCTCTGCGGCGCCAGCACGCTCGCCCACGGCTACGCGGGCGCCTCGTTCTCGGGCCTCATCGCCGCGCAGCAGGTGCTGAACCTGCCGAAGCCCGACGCCGTGCTCGGCCACCACGTGCCGCCCCAGCTCGCGCCCGCCCACGCCTAGACCCGACGCGACTCACACCGGCACTCTACGGCGTACCGGGTCCGCTCGAGAGCGGTGACGGTTGACCGCGCGAAGCCCGAGTGCGATGCGGCGCGCATGATGCGTTGGTCGTGCTGGCTGCTGCTGTGTCTCGCGTGCGGAATCGGCCCTGCGCAACAGGTGAGGCTCGACGCCGGGCAACCGCCGCAGGCCGACGCAGGCACCGACGCGGGCGCGCACGAGCCGCCCGACGCAGGCCTCGACGCCGGCGAGACCCGCGACGCGGGCGACCCGGCCGACCTCGCTCCGGTGCGCTGGCCCCAGGTCAGCCCCGTCACCCACGACGTCGACGCCGACCTCGCGAGCGTGCTCGAGCGACCGGCCCTCGCAGGAGCGTGCGCCCGCGTCGAAGCCGGCGGCGCCGATCAGGCCACCCGGCTCCGCTGCGGCAAGTGGATGTTCTTCAACGAGACGTTCGGCACCGTCGGCGTGCCCACCGCCCTGCTCGACTTCAACCAGAAGCACTTCTCGGCCTTCTTCGGCCGCGGCTTCGAGCAGCTCGGCTTCGTCGCCGACCCCGCGAGCGCGAACGGTCACCCGATCGGGCTCTCGCCGACCACCGGCAAGCTCGGCAACGTCGAGACGACCGCGTTCACCTGCGCCAGCTGCCACTTCGGCAAGCTCGCCGACGGGCGGTACGCGGTCGGCTACGCCAACCTGCGGCTCGACTACGGCCAGTTTCTCGTCACGCTCGGCGCGCCGCTCTCATTGAGCTTCAACGCCAACGACGCGAACGTCGCCCCGGCGGTGCGCGCGCGGCTCGGCCCTCACGTCGAGGCGGCGAAGCAGACGCAGGGCTTCACCGTCGAGGCCGGCCTCGTCGGGCTCTCGCTGCTCGGCGCGGGCTCGGGCCCCAACCTCTCGGTCGCCGAGCAGGAGCGGTTTCTCGCGCTCGACCCCGGCTCGATGGACTTCTTGACGAAGCCGCTGCTCGACGACGGCGTGTGGACGGTGAGCCGCATCATTCCCCTGTGGAACCTGCCCGACGCGAGCCAACGCGCGACGGCCGGGCTGCCGCACGAGCGCCTCTCGTGGAACGGCGGGGTTCAGACCCTCGAAGAGTTCTTGAAGGGCTTCGTCGCCATCGGCGTCGGAGCCAGCGCGTGGAACGACGCCCGCCTCGCGCCGCTCGCCGAGTACATTCGCTCGCTGCGCGCCCCCGCCCCCATCGCCGTCGCCGACGCTGCCGTGGTGCGCGACGGCGCCCGGCTGTTCGTGACCCGCGGGTGCCTCGGGTGCCACGACGGCCCCAGCGGCGAGAGCTCGCGTGTCTTCGGGTTCGCCGAGATCGGCACCGACGACGTCTACGCGAAGATCTACAACGCTCCCGACGGGGGCTCGCCCTGCTGCGGCCTCGGCGGCGACCCCTCGGTCGTCACCCGCGGCGTGAAGGCACCCCGCCTCGCCGGCGTCTTCACGCAGGGCCGCCTGCTGCACAACGGCGCCCTGCAGGGCCTCGACGCGCTGTTCTGCCTGACCCCACGACGCGGCCCGCTCCCCGACGGCCGCGGCGATCAGGGCCACACGATGACCTGCGAGGGCCTGTCGGACGACGAGAAGCGGCAGCTCATCAGCTACCTGAAGTCACTCTGACGGCCGGCCACGCCCCAAGGCGCTGCACGTTCAGCGCCGCGGGTGTTCGTAGCGCCGCCAGCGCCCTGCGCTCTGTACGAGCGTGAGGCCGTTCAGGCCGGGGTCCCGGTCACCGTGCACGATGACGCCGCCGAGTGAGGCGGGCAGCTCGGCCCCGGCGCGGCGCTGCACCGGCTGATGCCCCGCTTCGGCGAAGAAGCCCGTGCCGACGCCGCCCCAGCGCGCCGTCCACCACTGCGCCTGGTGCTCGAGCAGCTCGAGCTGTGAGCCCGGCAGCCGGTTGCCACCCAGCAACAGCCCGCCGTGAACGCCGGGGGGCGGAGGCGTACGCGTGACCTCGTCGAGCCCCTGAAGCTCGCT
>JAEUJP010000024.1 GCA_016793725.1 Myxococcaceae bacterium
GGGTACTTACCAGCGCTACGCAGCGGCGGCGAGCGCGCAGCACGCAGCAAGGGCACGGCCGGTTCTCGCGCGCGAGATCGTCGGCCGTTGTAGTACGTAGCGGCCATGGCACTCGACCCGCGGCTGCTCGAAATTCTCGCCGACCCCGAAGACAAGGGGCCGCTGTTGTACTTCGACTTCGAGAGCTCGCTGTACAACCCGCGCACGAAGCGCCGCTATGCGATCAAAGACGACATTCCGGTGATGCTCGTCGAAGAGTCCGAGGTCGTTGCCGACGGCGAGCACCAGCGGCTGGTCGCGCTGGCCCAGTCGAAGGGCGTGAAGCCGACGTTCTGAGGTGATCGACACCCACTGTCATCTCGACGTGCCCCGCTTCGACGAAGACCGAAGCGCCGTGCTCGAGCGTGCGTGGGCGGCCGGCGTCGAGGCCGTCATCGTGCCCGCGATCGGCCCCGACGCCTGGGAGCCCCTGCTCGGGTGGCCCCGCCGCGACAAGCGCGTGCAGGTGGGCCTCGGCATTCACCCGCAGCTCGTGCCCTCGCTGCCCGAGGCTGACGACGCGAAGCACCTCGAGCGGCTCGACGCGCTGCTCGCTCGCGACGAAGCCATCGCCGTCGGCGAATGTGGGCTCGACGCGGCGAGCGGGCAGATCGAGCGCCAGGTGCGCATCTTGAAGGCCCACTTCGCCCTCGCCAGAAAGCACGGCAAGCCGCTGCTCATGCACGTGCTGCGGGCGCACCCCCAGTTCCGCGACGTGATCGCCGATGAGCCGATGCCCGAGGCCGGGCTGCTGATGCACAGCTACAGCGGCTCGGCAGACCTCACGCCACGCTACGTGAAGTACGGGTGCCACTTCTCGTTCGCGGGGCCCGTCACGTTCGTCGACGCGCGCCGGCCGCTCGACGCGCTGCGCTCGGTGCCGCTCGATCGGTTGATGGTCGAGACCGACGCGCCCGACCAGGCGCCCCACCCTCACCGCGGCAGCCGCAGCGAGCCGGCCTACGTGCCGCTCATCGTCGAGGCCATGGAGCGCGTGCGCGGCGAGCCCGTGCGCGACGCCGTGACCACAAACGCGCGGCGGTTCTTTCGGCTCGAGTGAGCTGCGGCGAAAGAACCCGACCGATCGCCTGACGGCAGCCCCCAGCCAGAGCGCCGCCACCATTTCTGCTATGGGGAGTGCCATGCAGCACGCATTCAAGCTCCATCGGCGCTTCGATCGCACGGGGCGCCTGCTCGGCGACGCCGGCATGCAGCGCCTGAGCGACGCGCACGTCATCGTCTTCGGCCTCGGCGGGGTCGGCAGCTACGCGGTCGAGGGCCTCGTTCGCAGCGGCGTCGGCCACCTCACGCTCGTCGACTTCGACGTCGTCTGCGTCACGAACACGAACCGCCAGCTGCACGCGACCGTGAGCGGCGTCGGCAAGCCGAAGTGCGACCTGCTCGCGCAGCGCTGCAAGCAGATCAACCCCGACGTGCAGATCGAGCCGGTGCAGCAGTTCTACAACGCCGACTCGTCAGACAAGCTGCTCGGCCAGCCCTACGACTTCGTCATCGACGCCATCGACAACGTGAAGGCGAAGCTGCACCTGCTCGCGACCTGCGTGCAGAAGAACATCAAGGTGGTCAGCTCGATGGGCGCCGCCGGCCGCCTCGACCCCACGTACATTCGTGTCGAAGATCTGTGCGAAACGCACATGGACCCGTTCGCCAAAGACATTCGCAAGCTGCTCAAGCGCAAGCACGGCATCGACACCTCGAAGCCCACCGGCATCACGTGCGTGTACTCGATCGAGCCGCGCCGCGACCCCGTGCCGCTGCGCTACGACGGCGACGACGGCTTCATGTGCGTGTGCCCCGGCGGCGAAAACGACGTGCACTCGTGCGAGCACCGCAACCAGATCGACGGCAGCGTCGCGTGGGTCACCAGCGTCTTCGGCATGAACATGGCCGGCGTCGTCGCCCGCCGCCTCGGGCAGGGCTGACACGCCCGGGGAATTCTGCCCCGCGTCGTTCACCAGAAATCAGCAGGTTCAACGTGTGGCATCACGAATGCTCTGTAGCTCTCGCAAGGAGCCACACACATGAACCCGTCATTTGGAATTCTTCTCTGGATCGTCATCGGTGCAGTCGCCGGGTGGGCCGCGAGCATGATCATGAAGACGCGGCAGGGCGTCGGCATGGACATCGTGGTCGGTGTCGTCGGCGCGCTCATCGGCGGCTTTCTCACCCGCGTGCTGTTCGGTGACAGCGCTCGCGACAACGGCATCTTCGCCAGCTTCGGCGTCGCCCTGCTCGGCTCGGTGGTGCTGCTCGCCATCGTGAGGGCCGCGACGGGCCGGCGCCCGCTGCCTCACTGACCGACACGCTTCGCGAGCTTCTCGAGCGCAGCCTGAAGCGGAGCCGGCGGCCCCATGATCTTCAGCATCGGGTCGCCGACCGTGCGCAGCCGCTCGATCGCGTTCGAGATCGTGAACTGCCGCGGCCCGAGCGACGCGTTCACCTCGGCCCACTCGAGCGGCATCGACACCGCGGCGCCCGGCACCGGCCGCACGCAGAACGGCGCCGCGATCAGCCGGCCGTTCTGCCAGCAGTCGAGGTACACGCGCCCCGCCCGCTTCTCGATCACCCGCTCGACCGTCGCGATCTTCGGCAGCTGCTTCACGATGATCGACGCGAGCAGCTCGGCCAGCGTGACCGCCGCGTGATGCGGCACCGTCGCCCCGAGCGGGATCAGCACGTGCAGCCCCGAGCTGCCCGTCGTCTTCACGTACGCCGGCAGCCCCAGGTCGTCGCACAGCGCCTTCAGCGCCAGCGCGATCGTCACGACGTCTTCGAAGGGCGCCGTCTTCGGGTCGAGATCGACCACACACCAGTCGGCGAGCTCGAGTGACGACAGCCGGTGCGCGGGAATGTGCAGCGGTATCGCCGCCAGGTTCGCGAGCCACTCGAGCGTGCGCAGATCTTCACAGACGATCTGCTGCACCGGCCCGTCGGGCCCCGTCGTGTCGAAGAACCGCACCCACTTCGGCGCGCTCTTCGGCAGCGCGCGCTGAAAGAAGTTCTTGCCCCGAATGCCGTCGGGGTACCGCGTCACCATCAGCGGCCGGTCTTTCAGGTACGGCAGGAGCCACGGCGAGACCGCCCGGTAGTAGTCGAACAGCTGCTGCTTCGTGATGCCGTCGTCGGGCCACAGCAGCTTCGAGCCGTTGCTGAGGGGCACCTGGGGCGGCGGCAGCTCGACCGAGCCCGGCGTCACCCCCGGCGGGGCGACACACTCTTCCGGCGCCTTGTCGTCGCGAAAGCGCACGAACGTCGGCGCGCGCAGCGACATGCCCGGCGGCCAGTTCATGTAGCGCACCTCGACGACGACCTCGGGCTTCGTCCACCGGTCGTCCTTCTCTTCGTCGATCTTCCCGGTGCAGATCGGCCGCTCCACCTCGTTCTTCTCGAACGTCGCGAGCAGCGGCTTCAGCTTCTTCGGGTTCAGCCCCGAGCCCACCTTGCCCGCGTACGCGTAGCCGTGGCCGTCGAACACGGCGAGGTGCACCGCGCCGAGGTCGTTCGCCCACCCCACGATCGCGAAGTCGCCCGACTGCTTGAGCGGCACCTTCTGCCAGTCGGAGCACCGCTCGCCCCGGTACGGCGCGTCGGCCTTCTTCGCGACGATGCCCTCGAGCCCGCGCTGCTTCACCGCCTCGAGCAGCGCCTCGCCCTCACGCTCGACGTGGTCGAGCACGCGCACCCGGCCCGTGCCGGTGATCAGCCGGGCGAGCAGCTCTTTGCGCTGCACCAGCGGCAGCCTGCGCAGATCCCTGCCGTCGAGGGCCAGCAGGTCGAACGCGAAGTAGACGGCCGGCAGCTCACGCGCCAACGCCGCCACCTCGAGCGGGCGAGAGAGCGTCGAGCGCTTCAGCAACTGCTGGAAGATCGGGTGCCCGCGGTCGTCTTGAATGACGAGCTCGCCATCGAGAATGAAGTCGTCGTGCGGCACCGCGCCGAGCGCCTGAACGATCTCGGGGAACTGCGGCGTCGCGTCGCGCCCGCGCCTCAGCACGAGCCGTGGCGTGCCGTTCTCTTTCGCCGCCAGCAGCCGAAAGCCGTCGAGCTTCAGCTCGAACAACCACCCGTCTCGCGTGAACGCCGCGTCGCGCGTCTCACAGAGCTGGAGTGACACGTCGTCAGCCCGCAAGGCACGGAGGTTTTTGGGCACCACCACGCGTGCAGCTATATACCTGACGCCATGAGCGCACGTGCGATGGCGGGCGGCACCATCAGCTTCGGCCTGGTGAACATTCCCGTGAAGGTCTACTCGGCGAATGAGAGCGGCAACCGCATCAGCTTCAACCAGCTGCACGCCGAGAAGAAGACGCGCCTGAAGCAGCAGATGTACGACCCCGCGACCGGCGAGATCGTGCCCAAAGATCAGATCATCAAGGGCTACGAGTACGCG
This sequence comes from Myxococcaceae bacterium, assembly GCA_016793725.1. Classification (GTDB taxonomy): domain Bacteria; phylum Myxococcota; class Myxococcia; order Myxococcales; family Myxococcaceae; genus Xiheicaenimonas; species Xiheicaenimonas phototrophica. The sequence goes on from JAEUJP010000024.1 coordinate 4,451, forward strand.
AAAGACCAGTACGTCATCGTCGACGAAGAAGAGCTCGAGAAGCTCGAGCTCGCCACCTCGCGCAGCATGGACATCACCGAGTTCGTGCCGCTCGAGACCGTCGACCCGCTGTACTTCGAGTCGGGCTACTACATCGGCCCCGACAAGGGCGCCGATCGCGCGTTCAAGCTCCTCGTGCAGGCGCTCACCGACATGAAGCACGCCGCCGTCGCGCGCTACGTCACCCGCGGCCGCCAGAACCTCGTGCTGTTTCGCCCGCTCAACCACGGGCTCGTCATGCAGCAGCTGCGCTACTCCGACGAGGTGCGTGGCCAGGGCGAAATTCCCATTCCCGACGCCCAGATCACCGAAGCCGAGCTCGGCCTCGCGCGGCAGTTCATTCAGCAGCTCTCGCAGCCGAAGTTCGACGCCACGAAGTACCGCGACGAGTACCGCGAGAAGCTGAAGGCCCTGCTCGACGCCAAAGTGAACGGCCAGACCATCAACCTGACGCCACAGCCCGAGCCCGTCGCCAAGGTCGTCGATCTGATGGAGGCCCTGAAGGCGAGCCTCGCCGGCAAGGCCTCCGCCCCGCCGCCGGCCGCGGCAGCAACCGCGGCGCCCGCCCCCGAGCTCGCGAGCGAAGAGCGCAAGGGCCCCAAGCGCGCCGCCCGCGGCGAAGAGCCGGCGAAGAAGAAGAAGTCAGCGCGCGGCTGAGCTTCCTATTCTCATCGCTCGCCGGGCAGACCTCTAACGAGTCTCCTTCGGGAGCGGGGCCCTCGCTCAGGGCCTCACGGCGCGTAGCTCCACCCGACCGCGCCGGTCTTCAGATCGACCGCCATCACCTGCTTCGGCTCGCGCATCAGCACGATCGTCTCGCCCACCTTCACGCCCTGCTTCACCTCGCCGGGGCCGAGGTCGCTCTTCCACACCAGCTTCGCCTGCCCGTCGCCGAGCCCCAGCAGCGCGGCCGTGCGTGGCGCGTCGGCCGACATGCTCGCCGCCGCGATCACCAGCG
>JAEUJP010000029.1 GCA_016793725.1 Myxococcaceae bacterium
CCGTCTACGACGCGGGCGCGTGGGCCGGCGGCTTCTTCATCGCGATGGAGCTCGTCAGCGGCATGACCTTGCGCCGCTGGCTCGACGTCGAAAGGCCCTGGCGCGCGGTCGTCGCCGTCTTTCTGGCCGCGGGCCGCGGCCTCGCCGCCGCCCACGCCATCGGGCTCGTGCACCGCGACTTCAAGCCCGACAACGTGCTGGTCTCAGACCGGGGCGCGGTGCGGGTCACCGACTTCGGCCTGGCGCGCTCGGCGTCAGAGCGCAGGCCCTCGTCGCAGACCGACGCGCTGCAGCTCCAGCTGACGCGGCACGACGCGATGATGGGCACGCCCGGGTACTTCGCGCCCGAGCTCTTGCACGACGCGTCGGCGGTCACCGCGGCAAGCGACCAGTTCAGCTTCTGCGCCGCGCTCTACGAGGCGCTCTACGGGGGCGTGCCGTTTCCCGGCGACAACCTCGTCGACCAGGCGGTGCGCGCGAAAGAAGTCACGCTCGAGCCGCCGCCGGGGTCGGGCGTGCCGCGCTGGCTCTTCGCGCTCGTGCAGCGCGGCCTCGCGAGCGACCCGGCCCACCGCTTCCCCTCGCTCGACGCGCTGCTCGGAGCGCTCGCCGACGACCCGACCCGCCGCACCCGGGCGCGCGCCGGTGCCGTCGCCGCGGCCGCCGCGGTGCTCGTCGCGGGCGGCGCGCTCGCGTACGCCCGGCTGACGGCGTGCTCGGGGTTCGAGCGCGAGGTCGCCCCGGCGTGGAATGAGGCGCTCGCCCGGCGCGGCGAGGCCGCGTTCGCCGCGACCCAGCGGCCCTTCGCTGCCGCCGCCTGGGTTCGCGCGAAAGAGCGGCTCGACCGCTACGCGCAGGGTTGGGTCGCCGCGCGCGAGAGCGCCTGCGCCGCGAAGCAGGAGGCCCGCATCGAGTGCCTCGAGCAGCTCCGCGACGAGCTCGCGTCGGTGACCGAAGAGTTCGCGACCGCCGACGCCACCGTGGTCGCGGCCGCCGGCGGCGCCGTCGCCGAGCTGCCGGCGCTCGCCTCGTGCGACAACCCACACTCGCGCTCGAGCGGTGGCCCCGACGTGAAGGCGCTGCGCTCGAGCCTCGCGCGCGCCCGGGCGCTGCTGCTCACCGGCCAGCACCAGGCCGCCGTCGACGCGGCCCGGCCGCTCTACGAGCGCGCGCAGGCGCTGCAGGCGCCGGCGCTGGTCGCGAAGACGGCGCTCGTGCTCGGCGCGTCGCTGCAGCAGGTGCAGAACCACGAGTGCCTTCAGGTCTTCGAGACCGGCGCCGCAGCCGCGGCGGCGGCGGGCGACGACGAGACGCTCGTGCTGCTGCTCGCCCAGCAGATGACGCAGCGGGGCATGACGCTCGCGAAGCCGGGCGAGGCGCGCGCGCTGGTGCCGCTCGCCACCGGGGTCGCATCGAAGATTCCCGATCGCCACCGCGCCATCGGCCGTCTGCTCGCCGCGCGCGGCGTCGTCGAGTGGCAAGACCGCAAGCTGAACGAGGCGCTCGTGCTGCAGCGGCAGGCGCTCGACCAGTTTCTGCTCGACCCGGGCGAAGACAGCCTCGACGTCGCGCGCGGCCGCTACCACCTGGGGTGGACCTTGATGGAGCTCGGCCAGCTCGACGACGCGAAGCTCGCCCTCGAGCCGAGCATCGCGGCGCTGCAGCAAATCTACGGCGAGCAGAGCCCGGCCCTCTTCGACGCGTGGAACGCGCTCGCCGGCGTCGCGCACGAGCGCGGCGACTATGAGACCGCGGTTCGCTACTCGCGGCTGACCCTCGAGCTCGGCAAGGCCCTGCGCTACGAAGACGTCGCGCTCGCGCCGATGATGGTGAACCTCGCGCAGTCGCTCGCGCAGGGTGGCCACTTTCAGGAGGCTCAGCAGCTCATCGAGCGCGGCCTCGCGCTGCTCGCGCTCGACACCCAGCGGCCGCACCGGCGCTCACCCGCGCTGACCATTCGTGGGGTCGTGGCCTACGAGCAGGGCGACTTCGCCGGCGCCATCGCCGCGAACACCGAGGCGATCGAGGTCGGCCGGCGCCACTTCGGCGAGCGGCACCCGCGGCTCATCGAGCCCCTGACCGAGCTCGCGCGGGCACAGCTCATGGCGGGCGACCTCGCCGCCGCCCGCACGAACAGCGAGGCGGCGCTCGGCATCGCCGCCACCGAGGCCGACACGACCGCTCCGCAGCGCGGCCAATTGCTCGGCATTCTCGGCCGGGCCCGGCTCGCCGCGGGCCGTGCGCGCGAGGCGCTCGAGCCGCTGTCGCGAGCCCTCGAGCAGTTCTCGGGGCTGCAGGGCTACAACGCCGACGAGGTCGGCACGGTGCGGCTCGCGCTCGCCGAGGCGCAGTGGCAGACGGGCGCGCGCGACGAGGCGCGGCGCACCGCGACCGCCGCGGCGGCAGAGCTCGCGCGTTCGTTCAAGAAGGGCGCGCGGGCGCCAGCCGATGACTGGCTCATGAAGCACGCGGTAGACTCCAGCCGCACCCAGTGAACGCGACCGACGTCGAGCGTGACCTTCGCCTCGCGCACCGCCGCCAGCCCTGGCTGCCCGCGCCCGACGCAGCGCTGCTCGCGAGGGTGCGCGAGACGCTCGCGCGAGACCCGCGCGCGAAGCTCCACCTTCACGACCTGCTGCTCGCCGAGGGCTGCGCGAGGGGTGACGCGCGCGCGCTCGCCGAGCTCGAGCGCGTGGTGATGCCGAAGGTGAAGCAGGCCATCTCGCGCGTCGACGCTTCGGCGGCCTTCGTCGACGAGGCCCTGCAGGCGGTGCGGTCGCGGCTGCTCACGCGTGAGGGCGGCGGCGAGCCGCGCGTGCGCCAGTACACCGGCGAGGGCCCGCTCGTGAACTGGGCGCGCGTCGCGTCGATGCGCATCGCGCTGAACGTGAAGCGCGCGCACCGGGGCGGCAGCGACGAGCCGTCGGGCGACCTCGACGAGCCGCTGCCGTCGGCCAGCCCCGAGCTCGCGCTGATGCGCGCGAACCTCGCTGGCAAGTTCAAGACGGCGCTGCAAGACGCGCTCGCGACCCTGACACCGGCCGACCGCAACCTCTTGCGCCTGCACTTCGTCGACGGCCTCTCGCTCGACGAGCTGGGCGCGATGGTGGGCGCCCACAAGTCGACGATGTCGCGCCGGCTCGCGAAGCTGCAAGAGACGCTCGTCGACGAGTCGCGGGCAGCGCTGCAGCGGCGCTGGGGCATTCGGTCGCGCGAGCTGTCGAGCGTGATGAAGCTGTTCTCGCAGCGGGTGGAGCTCAGCGTGCGCGGCGCGCTGGGCCCCAGAGAGCCCGACTGACGGTCAGCGGTCGGGTACGGGCAGCTCTAGCGGGCCACGGCCTGCGACAGCGCCTTGTGCACGGCCTGCAGCGCCTTGCGCGCCTCGAGCAGCTCGGCGCGCTCGCGGGTCAGCTCGCTCACCTGCCGCGCCAGCGTCTCGCGCTCGCCGCGCAGGGCATCGCACGTCTTGCGCAGCGCCTCTGAGGCTTCGGCAGCCTCTTCGAGCTCGGCGGCCAGCCGCTCTTCTTCGGTGAGCGACTCGGCGAGCGCGAGGTCGCGCTTCGAGATTTCGGCCTTGAGCTCGTCTTTTTCGCGCTCCTTCGCGTCGAGCGACGCCCGCGTCTCTTGCAGCGCGAGCAGGCTCTCGTCGCGCTCGCCCTCGAGCGACTGCAGCTCGCGCTCGAGCTCGGCGAGCAGGCGGTTGCGCGCCTCCATCTCGGTCGCGAGCCGCTTCGCTTCGTCGACGCGCAGCCGCGCCTCTTCGGTCGCGCGCTCGGCCTGGCGCCGTGCGCCCTCGAGGTCTTGGGTCAGCGCGAGGTTCAGGGCGCGCACCTTCGTCAGCTCGGTCTGCAGCGCGCTGATGCGCTCGACCGCGAGCACGCCGGCCTCGGCGACGGTCTCGGGCAGCGGCTCGGGCTTCGGGTGCTCGCGCACGGCCTTGAGGCGCTCTTTCAGGCGCTCGCGGCGCGTCTCGGGCTCATCTTCGAACGGCAGCGGCGCCGGCTGCGTCTGCACCTCGACGACCGGCGCGGGCGGCTCGGCGTGCGCCTTCACCACCACCGGCGCGGGTGCGCTCGCGAGCGCCGCCTGCACGGCCTCGACTGCGGTCGGCTTCGGCTCGT
>JAEUJP010000038.1 GCA_016793725.1 Myxococcaceae bacterium
GGGTCAACTACACCTCCGCGCCACACTGTATTCCCAGCTGCATTGCGGCCTTGACAGGTCGGCGCCCGAGTTTTACCGAGCGCGCCACCATGGGCTCGATGATTCAGATTCGCTCCCTCATCAAGCGCTTCGGCACGCACGAAGCCTTGAAGGGGCTCTCATTCGAAGTTCCGAAAGGCCAGGTCGTCGGCTTTCTCGGCCCCAACGGCGCCGGCAAGACGACGACGATGCGCATTCTCGCCGGCTACTCGCAGCCGACGTCGGGCACCGCGAGGGTCGCCGACATCGACGTCACCCAAGACACGGTTGGGGCGCGGCGGCTGATCGGCTACCTGCCCGAGTCGAACCCGCTCTACGACGAGATGATGGTCGTCGACTTCTTGCGCTTCACCGCCGAGGTGCGCGGGGTGGCCATCGACCAGCGCACCGCCAGAATCAAACGTGCGGTCGAGCGCTGCGGCCTGGGTCAGGTGCTCGGCAAAGACATCAACCAGCTGTCGAAGGGCTACCGGCAGCGCGTGGGGCTCGCGCAGGCGATTCTGCACGACCCCGACCTGCTCATTCTCGACGAGCCGACGAGCGGCCTCGACCCGAACCAGATCGTCGAGATTCGCTCGCTCATCAAAGAGCTCGGGCAGGAAAAGACGGTCATTCTCTCGACGCACATCTTGAGCGAGGTGCAGAGCACCTGCTCGCGCGTGCTCATCATCAACGAGGGCCGGCTCGTCGCCGACGACACGCCCGAGCAGCTGCAGAACGCAGAGGGCGGCTCGGTCTCGGTCGTGCTCGGCTCGCGCAAGGGCGACAAGCTCGACCCCGCCGCCGTGAAGGCCGCGCTGGCCGCGGTGCCGGGCGTGACGGGCGCAGACGCCGCCGAAGGTGAAGGTGAGGGCACGCTCGGCTTCAAGTTGCGCTTCGGCAACGAAGACCCGCGCCGCTCGCTGTTCGAGGCGGCGGTGAAGAACGACTGGGTGCTGCTGCAGGTCGAGCGCGTGCACGTGTCGCTCGAAGAGACCTTCCGCAAGCTCACGTCGGTCGAAAAGAGGGCCGCATGAACAGCGTTCTCGCAGTCGCGCGCCGAGAGCTGAAGACGTTCTTCTCGTCGCCCATCGCGTACATCGTGCTCGGGGCGTTTCTGCTGCTCACGGGCTGGTTCTTCTTCTCGCCGCTGTTCCTCGCGGGGCAGGCCTCGCTGCGCAACTTCTTCAGCATCGCGGCCATCTGCTTCGTGTTCATCGTGCCGGCCATCACGATGCGCTCCATCGCCGAAGAGCGAAAGAGCGGCACGCTCGAGCTGTTGCTCACGATGCCGGTCGACGACTGGCAGGTGGTGGCGGGCAAGTTCCTCGCGGCGCTCGGCATGGTGTGCGTGGGGCTCGCGTTCACGCTGCCGTATGCGCTGACGGTGAGCTCGCTGACGGCGCCGGGCGCTCCGTTCGACTGGGGTGTGGTGGCGGCGGGCTACTTCGGGCTGGTGCTGCTGGCGTCGAGCTTCATCGCGCTGGGGCTGTGGGCGAGCGCGCTGTCGAGAAACCAGATCGTCGGCTTCATCATCGGGCTCATCGTCTGCTTCACGTTCTTCTTCATCGACAAGTTCGCGGCGCTCTTGCCCGAGTGGCTCGGCCGCATCGTCGAGTACTTCTCGGTCGACTACCACTTCGAGAACATCGCCCGCGGCGTGCTCGACACGCGCGACCTGCTCTTCTACGTGTCGGTCGTCACCATCGGCCTCGTGCTCACCGCGCAGCTGCTGGCGAACATTCGCCAGGAGCTCTCGACGAAGTCGGTCGCCTCACCCACCGTCTTCACGCTCGCGGTCGTCGGCTCGCTGATTCTGCTCAACGTGTTGAGCCTGCGCGCGTTCGTTCGCTTCGACGTCACCCACGACAAGATGTACACGCTCGCGCCAGCCACGAAAGAGACGCTCGCGGGGCTCGACGACAACGTGACCATCACGGCGTACTTCACCGCCGACCTGCCCGCGCCCTACTCGACCATCTCGAGCCACGTGCGCGACACGCTCGAAGAGTTTCGCGCCGCCTCGAAGGGCAAGGTCTCGTTCGAGTTCATCGACCCGTCGGCGCAAGAGAGCGACAAAGACAAAGAGACGAAGCGTGAGGTGAAGCGCGACATCTTCGGCCGCCAGTTCCGCGACCCGACCTCGGTCGAGAAGGAGCTCGCCGGCCAGGGCATTCAGTCGGTCGAGCTGCCCGTCGTGCAAGAAGACCAGCGCGGCACGCGGCGCGCGTGGCTGGGGCTCGTCATTCGGCACCACGAGAAGAAAGAGGTCATACCCGTCGTGCAGAACCTCGCGGGGCTCGAGTACGACCTGACCACGCTGGTGCGAAAGCTGACGCGCACGAAGACGCCGGTCATCGGGTTGCTCCAGGGGCACGACGAGCCGAAGCCGAACGAGAAGCTGCGCAACCTCACCTCGCTGCTCTCGCAGCAGTACGAGGTTCGGCCGGTCGAGCTGCAGGGCAAAGACCGGTTCGAGGCCGACCTCGACGCGCTGTTGATTCTCGGCCCCGAGCGCCCGCTGCAGCAAAACGAGCTGAAGGCCGTCGACCAGCTCGTGATGGAGGGCAAGCCGGTCGCCCTGTTCCTCGACGCGATTCGGTTCGACATGCGCACCGCCGAGCAGCGCCCCGTCGACCACGGCCTGCAGCCGCTGCTGACCGCGTACGGCGTGACACTGCAGAGCGACCAGATGGTCGCCGACGTGACGAGCGCGAGCGTGAACGTCACCGAGCAGCGCGGCTTCATGCAGATTCAGATGCCGGTGCCTTTCCCCTTCGTGCCGGTCGTGAAGCGGCTCGAGGGCGACAGCCCGGTGACGAAGGGCATCGGCGACGTGACCTTCCCCTTCCCCTCGAAGCTCTCGGCGACGGGAGGCGACGGCAAGACGGTGACGGTGCTGGCGCGCTCGAGCGCAAAGAGCTGGACGGAGGGTAAGCCCCAGAACCTCGACCCGCGGCGCGACTGGCGCAGCGAGACGATTACGTTCAGCGGGCCCCACGACCTGATGGTCTCGCTGAGCGGCAAGTGGAAGAGCGCGTTCGCCGCCGAGGCCGGCATGTCGGTGCCCGGCGCGTCGCCGCTGCTCGCCGAGAGCAAGGGCGAGTCGCGGCTGATGGTGGCCGGCACGTCGGCGCTGTTTCAAGACGACTTCATGAACCGCGGCAACCAGGCGCTGCTGCTGAACGTCGCCGACTGGCTCTTGCTCGACCCGGCCCTGCTCGCGATGCGCACGCGCGGCCTGCAGCTGGCCGCCCTGCAGAGCGACCTGCCCGAGGGCACGCGCAACGCGGCGAAGTTCGGCAACGCGTTCGGGCTGCCGCTCGCGCTCGCGGCCCTGGGGCTCATTCGCTGGCGCATGCGCGAGGCGCGCCGCACGAGGGTGGTGCTGTGAAGAAGACGACCCTGCTGGCCCTGGCTCTGTTCGGCGCGCTGCTCGCCGTCGTGATGCTGACGCGTGAAGACGAGACGAACCTGAACGTGGGCGTGCCGAAGCTGACGGTGCCCGCGCTGAACGGCGACCCGACCGTGGTCGAGGTGTCGGGCGCGAACGCTGCGAAGCTGACGAGCGAGAACGGCCTCTGGAAGGTGAACGGCTTCGCGGCCGACGAGGCGCAGGTGAAGTCGTTCACCGACGCGCTGAAAGACTTCAAGGCGCAAGACTTCGTGACCGAGAAGGCCGAGCGGCACGCCGAGCTCGAGGTCGACGACGTGAAGGGCACGAAGGTCACGGTGTCGACGGCGGCGGGCCCCCGGTGGACGCTGGTGTTCGGCAAGGCCGGCAAGAGCGGCGGCACCTACGTGCGCGACGCGAAGTCGAACGCGGTGTTCACGACCAACAGCCCGGTCGCCTATCAGCTCAAGCGCAAGGCGAACGACTGGCGCAAGAAGATGATTACGACGGCGCTGATGGCCGACGTGACGAAGGTGACGGTGACGCAGCCGTCGGGCGTGCTGACGCTGGTGCGCAAAGACGACGGCTGGAAGCTCGAGCCCCCGCCGCCCGCCGACTTCCGCTTCGACGCAGAGGCGCCCACGCGGCTGCTCGGCGCCGCGACGATGTTGCAGGCGCAAGACTTCGGCGACTCGCTCGGCGAGCAGGTCGCGACGCTCGACCTCGAGCTCAAAGACGGCAAGAAGCTGCAGCTCAAGCTCGGCGCGAAGCGGCCCGAGGGCACGACGCCGCTGCAGGTCGAGGGCGACCCGCAGGTCTACCTGCTGGCGCAGTTCACGGCCGACCAGCTGCTCAAGACGACCGAAGACATGCGCGACACGACGCTGCTCGCGTTCGACCCCGCGAAGGTGAAGACGTTCACCATCACCGCGGCGGGCAAGACCATCGCGCTGCAGAAAGAGGGCGAAGGGTGGAAGGTGACCGAGCCGAAGAAGTTGCCCGACGGCTACGAGGTCGACGTGGCCACGGTGTCGGCGGCGCTGAACCGGCTGAAGCTGATGAAGGCGTCGCAGCTGGCGCCCGACGGCGTGACCGACGCGGCCGCGGGGCTCACGAAGCCGACCGCCGTGGTCGAAGTGCAGCTCGAGGGCGGCGCGAAGCAGGCGATGCGCTTCGGCGGCGACACGCCGGCCAAAGACCGGCACTACGTGAAGGGCACGGCCGACAATCGGCTCTACGTCATCGGCACGGCGCAGCGAGCGTCGTACGAGGGCGGGCTCGACATGTTCAAGAAGCGGCCGCCGCCCGACATGAGCCAGATGCGCGGGCTCGAACAGCTGCCGCCCGAGGTGCGGCGGCAGCTCGAGGCGCAGCTGAAGATGCAGCAGCAGTGAGCCAAGGCGCCCGGTTGATTCGATGCGGCCCGACGCGCCCCGCGATTTTCGGCACCTGATGGGTCGATGCCGGGCGCGGTGAGCGTGCAGCCGAATCGACTGAGCCTGGAAACGACCGTCGGCCTCGTCGAAGGTGAGGCCGACCTCGAGGGCATTCTCGCGCTGCAGCGGGCGAGCCTCGCCGTCACGGCCGACGGGTTCGTGACGGTGCAGCACACGCTCGAGGTGCTGAAGGCGATGCACGCGCTTGCGCCGAGCGTCGTGGCGCGGGCGGGCGGCGAGGTCGTCGCGTACGCGCTGGTGATGCCGCCCGAGGCGCGCGCGTGGGTGCCGATTCTCGAGCCGATGTTCGTCGAGCTCGAGGCGCTGCTGCCGAACACACGGTTCTACGTGATGGGTCAGGTGGCGGTCGCAGCGAAGCACCGCGGCACCGGGCTGTTCGACGCGCTCTACGCCGAGCACCGCGCGCGCTACGCCTCGCGGTGGGACGTGTGCGTCACCGAGGTCGCGACGCGGAACACGCGCTCGATGCGGGCGCACGCTCGCGTCGGGTTCGAGACGGTGAAGACGTACCGCGACGCCACCGACGAGTGGGCGCTGCTCGCGTGGCGCTGGCGCTGACGTCGGCTTCACCCGACTTACGACGGGTCGACCCGACGTTCTCGAGCGCTCGCTCGCCCGTGCGCCACGCGGCATTCCGCGTGCAGCACCCGCACACATGAATGAACGTGAGCGCACGCTCTGGCTGCTCGGTGCGACCGGCTCGGTGGGTCAGCGTGTGCTCGAGCAGCTCGGCGACAGGCACCCGTTCGCGCACATCTGGTGCATCGGCCGGCGCGAGGCTCCGGTTGCGGCACGTGGTCAGCACCACCACCCCGTCGACTTCTCGGGCCCGTTCGAGCTGCCGGTCGGGCTGGTGAGCGACGTCGTGTGCGCGCTGGGCAGCAACTACGTGACGGCGACCGACGCCGAGCTCTGGCGCATCGACCACGACGTGCCGCTGTGGGTCGCGCAGCAGGCACGCGAGCGCGGCGCCGTGCGCTTCGTGCTCGTCTCCACCTTCGGAGCGCACCGCTTTGCGCCCATGCTCTTCGCTCGTGCGCGCGGGGTGCTCGAGCACGCGCTCGACCGCGTGGGCTTCGAGCAGCTGCGCGTGCTGCACCCGGCGTTCATCGCCGACAGTCACATCGCGCGCACCGGGCTCGAGCGCGCGGCGATGCAGACGACTGTGTGGCTGTCCCGCTGCTCGAGCGCGTTCGCGCGATCTCGGCTCGGGCCGACGAGCTGTGAGGCGGTCGCGCGCGACGTGGTCGCCGCGCTCAGTCGCTGACGGGCCAGCTCACCGAAGCCGGCGAGAGGTCGA
>JAEUJP010000010.1 GCA_016793725.1 Myxococcaceae bacterium
GCCTGGGCGTGGGGCTGGTGCTGGTGCGCACGCTGACGCCGGTGTCCGAATACGGCGAGGGTGAGCCGGTGGCGCCGTCGGTGGCGCCGGTGCCGAGGCCGCAGCCGCTCGCGGGGGCGGCGACCGACGCGGGGCGCGAGCTGCCGCGCGTGAGCCAAAACGTGCTGGCGGCGCGGCTGCCGCCCTACCCCGGGGCGGGCAAGTGGGTGCACATCGGCGACACGCTCGACACGAACGGCGTGCCGATGGCGATGGCGAGCTTCGAGACGAAAGACGGCGAAGGGCGGGTGCTCGAGCACTACGCGCGCTACTTCGACGCGGCGGGCTTTCCCTGGCAGGGGGTCGAAGAGAGCCTGAAGACGACGGGGCTCGCGGCGCTGAGCGCGAGCGACGTGGTGAACGGGCTGCAGCTGTCGGTGGTGGTGTTCGGGCACGAGGGCGGCACGACGGTGGTGCTGTCGGCGGCCGACATGACGACGTTCTACGAGCGGGTCGAGGGCAGCGTGAACGACGACGGCGACCTGCCGTCGTACCCGGGCGCGAAGCCGATGGTGATGCGCGCGAGCGACGGGCCGCGCGACGCGGTGCTGGTGAGCTTTCGAACGCCCGACGCGGTGAACGAGGTGCGCTCGTTCTACCGAGAGGTGCTCGGCAAGCGCGGGTTCAGAGAGCTGCCGGTCGAGAAGGCGGCGCAGCTGCACACCGAGCAGCTCGAGTTCGTGGCCGATGAGCGCAGCTGGCGGCTGTACCTGTCGCAGTCGAAGCACGGCACGGCGGTGAGCGCGCACGGCGGGAACCGGGTGGTGGGGCCGTGAAGGCGCGCCGTCACTCACGCGCGAGGGCGCAGCGACCGCGAATGTAGCTGCCGAACAGCAGTACCGTTCGGCGGCCTGATGGGCAGCGGAGCCCGAGCTTGAAACGCGGCCAGGCGATGACCGAGTACGCGGCCATCTCGACGCTGCTCATCTTCGCGGGGCTGACGGTGGGGCTGGTGGCGCCGGTCGGCAAGCTGTTCGTCGATGCGATTCAGCAGTACGTCGACCTCGTGTTCTACGCGCTGAACCTCGCGGTCGGGTGAGCTGGCTCGCGCGCGTTCGGCGCGTTGGTTCGAAGAGCGTCTGACGGTGCATCAGCGTGATTGCGGCCGAGCCAGAGACACCGGGCGACGACCGCTGCGCCCGCGCGCCGACCGACGGCCAACGATCGCGCCAGTCGACACACCTGCACCGGAGCCTTCGGCGCGAGGGGTAAGCCAGCTCCAAGTTTCGTGCGGGACTTCGCGGGACGGGCGGGGCTTCGCGAAGTACCGCACGAAACTTGGAGCTGCCCGACACCGTGGCCGGCAGGGGCCTCGCGCCCGACTCGCGCCGGCTTCTGACCGCAACGTCACGGCTTCGGCGTCTTTTCACCCTTCACCGGGGGCGCGGCGGTCGCTTCCTTCGACCACTCTTCGGCGCCCGGCATCTGCAGCTCGATCTCGAACGACTGTCGTGAGCCCGCGCTCACCACGAGCTCGAGCTCGGTCTCGGGGTACGGCTCTCGGCTGACCTGCACGAGGTGTTGCCCCACGGTGGTGCGCACCTTCACCGGCGACATGCCCTTTCGCACACCGTCGAACACGACATCGGCGCGCAGGTCTTTTTTCGGGCCGTCGGCGGCGAACACACGAATCTCGACGACCGGCGGGCCGACACCGCTCGCGCCCCCCAGCACCTGCACCCGCTTCGGCCGCAGACCCTTGAAGCGCGCGTAGTTCAGCGGCTTGTACGTCTCTTGTCCCGGGTCGACGGTCTTCAGCGGCGGCGGCTTCGGCCCCTCGGCGATGAGGTAGCCCACCGGCGCACGCTGCTCGTCGCTCAGCGGCACGTCGGGCTTCACCATCACGACCGACGGCGAAGGCCGCGCCGACGGAGGCAGCGGCACCGGCGCCGGCACCTCGGGCGTGCCCGAGAAGAACGCGAGCGCGAGGAGCACGAGCATCACCGTCGCCACCACCGACAACGCGATGAACGCGCGGCGGTAGCCCTTCGCCAGCTGTTGCCTGCTCGGGCCCGTCGGCCCCTCTCGCGGAGCAGGAGCAGGAGCGGGTATCGCCGCGATGCGCGTCGGCTCGGGCGCGACGAGGGGCACGACCGGGTCCGACGGCGCCGTCACCGCTTCTCTCGGGTCGGTGACCGGCTCCGGCGGGCGAGGCGCAGGGCGCACCGGCACGACGAGCGCGCTGGCGGCCTGTGCACCCGCCGCCGTGCCGTCAGCGGCGACGCCGCACAGCCGCTGCAGCTCGAGCGCGAACGTGCCCGCCGTGCTCGGCCGGTCGACGGGCACCTTCGCCATGGCGGTGCGCAAGAACGCGCCGACGCCCGCGGGCAGCGACGGCTCGAGCGCGTTCGCGTCGGGCGGCAGCGAGTGCAGCTGGTGCGCGAGCACGTCGCGCCGCTCGCGCGGTTCCGAAGAAAACGGCGTCTTGCCGGTGAACGCCTCGAACGCGAGACAGCCGAGAGAGAAGACGTCGGCGCGGCGGTCGGCGTCGCGCCTGCCCAGCAAGACCTCGGGCGCGAGGTACGCGACGGCGCCGAGCAGGTCGGTCGTGCTCGTGCGCGTCAGCTCGGTGCCGGCCTCGTGCGCGAGGCCCAGGTCGAGCAGCCACAGCTGGCCCTCGTTGCCGACGAACACGTTGCTCGGCTTCAGGTCGCGGTGCAGCACACCTCGACCGTGCACGAAATCGAGGGCCTCGCAGAGCTTCGAGAGCACGGGCACGGCCTCGGTCGAGCCCGACGTCGTGCGCGGCCCAGACGACGCCGATGGCGCCCTGGCCGATGGGCTTCACGAGCCTCCACTGGTTCTCGAGCAGCTGGCCCTTCGCGTGGGTGCCGAGCTGGGTGGGCAGCGCGCCGCCGCCGGTGCTGAGCTCGCCGTCGCCGGCGCGCTCGACCATGCGGCCGCAGCGAAAGCAGGCGATGGCGCCGAGCGCGAGGGGGGCGCCGCAGAACTGGCAGGGCTGGGTCACTTCGAGCGCGATGAAAGCACGGCGGTGTGGTGGCGACGAGGTGGGCACCACGACGTGACACCCGCGTGGTGCGTGTTTTCCGCCGACCCAAATGACCATGAACGGCAGTCTTCCAAGAGTGCTACGCGGCTGACGATGCGCCCATCGAAGGTGTTGGCGGTCGTCGCCGTGGTCGTCTCGATTCCCGCCGCTGCACAACCGTGCGTTCACGAGTGCTGCGACTTCGCGTTCAGCTGCTCGGGCGGGCTGCCGGGCAGAAACTGCGTGAAGGTGAACGAGCCGTCTGACCCCGACACGTGGCACGACAACTTCTTCTGCGGGCCCGGCAACCTCGAGCTGAAGTGGTCGTACGCGGGCCCGATACCGAACATGCGCTGCACGGCAATCACCGAGGGCTCGGAGCCGCCAGAGCACACGTGGACGGACAACTACCTCTGCGTGCCCAAAAACGCGTCGTGGGAGCTCGCGTGGTCGAGCGCGGGGGCGATTCAGGGGCAGGGCTACACCTGCGTGAACTGGAACGAGCCGTCTGACCACGAGACGTGGAACGACAACTTTCTGTGCGCGCGGCCGTCGCCGTACGTCACGCCCGCCGGGCGAGCGGAGTTTCCCATCGTGCAGGGGCAGGCGACGACCGAGAAGCCGGCGGTCGGCAGGTTCAGCGTGGGCTGCGGCGCCACGATGGTCGCGCCGCGCATCGCGGTGACGGCGTCGCACTGCGTCGCTGCGCTGCCCCCGGGCACCAAGGGCTCGATCACCTTCACGCGCGCCAGCGGCACCCAGTTCACGCACGCGGTCTCAGACGTCTTTTCGATGGGCAACGGCTCAGGCGGCGAAGATGACGTCGCGTTTCTCGCGCTCGAGCGCTCGGGGTGCACGAACCTGCCGAAGCCGCTCGGCGTCGCGGCCGCCTTTCCCCCTCTGGGCGCCGACGTCACGGTGCTGGGCTTCGGCTGCAACGTTCGTTCGTCGGCGTGCAAAATCGACACGCGGCGGTTCGTCGCGGGCAAGCAGGTGGTGAAGACGAAGTTCGGCCACTCGGCGCTGATGTGCCCAGGCGACAGCGGCGGCCCGCTGCTCGTCGGCGACAAGGTCGCCGGCGTCGTCTCGGCCTACGACTGCGGCACGCAAGGCTTCGACATCTTCGGCGACGTCGTTCGGTTCAGAGACCGCCTGACGGGCCTCGCGCAGACGCACAAGTGTGAAGCCGAGGGGAACCCCGACAGCCAGAGCGGGGGCTGCCCTGATGGGCTGCAGCGATGTGTGCTCCGCAACAGCTCGCCGTGCCTGTCGGGCTACGCGTGCCAGAAGCGCCGCCAGCAGGAAGAGCGCCCGCCGCCCTGATCAGCGGCCCAGCCGCGTCGCGCCGCGAACCACCTGCACGATGCCCGCAGCGATGAGGCCGGTCGCGACGAAGTAGTGCCCGCCGCCGCTGCCCGACGACGCGACCGCGTAGCTCACCGCGCTGCCGCCGACGCCGAGCACGAGCAGCGCGACGCCGATGAACACCTGCCGCATGCCCGAGACCTCGGTGATGGGCGCGGGCGCCGGCCCACCCGAAGGCGCCACCGCGCCGCGCTCGACGACGCCGCGCGCGTGCAGCGCGAGCGCACCGAGAATCGACATGCTGACGAGCGCGAGGCCGATGCGCACGCTGTGTACCCACAAGGGCGGCCGCTCGGCGCCGGCGGCGCGCAGCACGAACGCGAGCGACGTGAGCGCGCGCAGCACCGCGAAGATGCCCGCGCCCCACGCGAACGCGGTCGTGCGGCCGAGCTTGCCGACGATGAAGCAGAAGCCGAGCACCTCGACGAGGCCGGCGAGCGTGAGCGCGACGTTCAGCGCCGCCGGCGCGCGAAAGCGCTCTTCGTGCGGCAGCAGCTCGACGGCGAGCCAGAACAGGCTCGAGAGCAGAAAGACAGCCGCGGTGCCGAGCAGCGCCCAGACGAGCGGCGCGGGCTTCACTCCGTGCGCGAGCTCGTACAGCGCCCAGACCTCGACGGCGCTCGACAGCACCCAGAACGCCTGGGTCGCGTTGAAGAAGACCTCGGCCCCGCCCAGGCCCAGGGTGCCCGACAGCTGCATCACGGCTGCGTTGAGCAGCATGACGCCCGCGTTCGCGAGAAAGGCGCCGCCGAGCAGGCCGAGGCCCAGGCGCGCGCGGTTCGAGTCGGTGACCTCCACGTCGACGTTCACGTAGACGTTTTATACCGCGCTCAGTTGCGTTGATTCAGATGCACGCGCACCGCGCAGACCATTGACGTGCGAGCATTCGAGAGTCGCGGGCGCGTCGCGCCGCATCTGAATC
>JAEUJP010000171.1 GCA_016793725.1 Myxococcaceae bacterium
GACGCCGACGAGGTGAACGCGCCGAATCGAGCGCGGGTCGATGGTGGGTAGAACGTTGCCGTCGTCTGGGCTCATAGGTGGAGCGTGTCGAGCACGGCTTCGTGAAAGGCCGGGCGGTATTCCCGAATCTTCACGTTGGCGCGGCCGAGCGCCACCCGATTCGTGCAGAGCGCGACGACGAGCTGGCGATCGAGGTCGACCCACAGCGACGTGCCGGTGAAGCCGGTGTGGCCGATGGCGCCCTTGGGCCCCTTTCGCCCGAAGCGTGGGCCGGCTGACGAGGCCTCGGCTGACGGCGTGTCGAACCCGAGCGCGCGGGTGCTGCCGGGCGTCGAGCGGTCGGGGCCCCACGGCGTGGGCGGCGCGAAGCGCCCCTCGAGCACGGCCTGACCGACACGCATGACGTCGGCGGCGGTGCCGAAGAGGCCGGCGTGGCCCGACACACCGTCCATCGCCCAGGCGTTGTCGTCGTCGACCTCGGCGGGCCGGGTCGGCCTTTGCTGAACGGCCCACAGGCCCTCTTGGCCCGGCGCAGGCTCGCGGGGGCGCGTGTCACCGGTGGCGGCGACGTAGAGCGGCGCGGGCGGCGGGTCGCTCAGGCGACGGTAGCGGGCCGACTGCAGCCCCAGCGGGTCGGCCACGTGCTTCACGAAGAGGGCGTCGAGGGTGGCGCCGCCGGCGTCGGCCAGCGCCTCACCGAGAATGATGAAGCCGAGGTCGGAGTAGACGGCGGCGCGCCGGGTCGCGCGAGGGGTCGAGCGCGCGGCGGCGACGACGTGGGCGCGTGCGGCAGCGCGGGTCTCGGGCGAACAAGATGGCTCCTGGAGCTCGGGCCAGGTGGTGAGGGCCTCGGCGAAGAACGGCAAGAACGCAGGCAGGCCGCTGCGGTGAAAGAGCAGATCTTCGAGCGCGGGCGTGAGCTCGAGCTGCCGGCGCGCGACGAGGTCGAGGCAGACGGTCGTGGTGCACATCACCTTCGTGAGCGACGCGAGGTCGAACACCATCTCGGCGGGTGCGTTGCCGGCCGAGATGACGTGACGCCCCTGGTGCATCACCTCGGCGCGCGCAAACGGGAAGACGCCCTGCGCGACTCCGTCTTCGAGAATCTTCACACCAGGCCCTCGAGAAACGTGAGCGTCGCCGCGCCGGGGTCGATGCGCACGCGCGCGCCGAGCGGCACGGGCACGTTGACGGCGCCGTGGCCGATCGCGAGCCCCAGCACCGCGGGCTTCTTCGTCGCGGCGATGAGCTCGACGAGCACGTCGAGCGGGCCGTAGTCGGCGTTCTTCTCGTCGCAGCCGGTGAAGTCACCGAGCGCGAAGCCGGCGATGCGGTCGAACGCGCCGCTCAGCTGCAGGTGCATGAACATGCGGTCGAGGCGGTACGGGCGCTCGCCGACGTCTTCCACCAGCAAGATGGCACCGTCGAGAGGCGGCATGAACGGGGTGCCGATGAGGCGGGTGAAGACGCTCAAGTTGCCGCCGAGCAGCGGGCCCTCGGCGGTGCCCTGCCCGACTCCGCCGGTGCCGGTCAGCGCCGCGGGCGGGGCGCTCGACTCGAGCATCGAGAACAGGCGATCGACGACGGCCGCCGGCTGACTGCCGAGCTGGGTGAGCACGGGCCCATGAAGGCTGCGCCAGCCGGCGACCTGCCAAAGCGCGTGGAGCGCCGTGATGTCTGAGAAGCCGACCAGCGGCCGCTGAGGCATGACCTCAGGCCGCAGCGAGGGCAGCAGCCGCTGCGAGCCGTAGCCGCCGCGGGCACAGAAGACGGCGTCGAGCGCGAGCGCGGCCTGCAGCTCGGCGAGGCGGCGGGTGTCGTCGCCGGCGAGGTAGCGGTGCGAGGCGCCGATGTCGGGGGCGACGACGGGCGTGTAGCGCGACGCGATGAGTGCGAGGCCCTTCTCGAACGAGGGGCGGTCGAAGGGGCCGGCGGGGGCGACGACTCCGACGCGGGAGCCAGGTCTCAGCGGTCGAACGGGCAGAAACGGCACCCGTTCACTGTATCTTGGGCGGGTGGCGCAGCAACGACAGCCGTTTCCCGTGCCGTACGGGCTCTTCATCGTGCTGGCGCTCTACGCGGTCGCCGTCGTCGGCTACGTCTGGGCGACGTACTGGAACAGCCCCGAGTACGTGGCGGCCGAGCACTTCGCGCAGGCGACCCAGCTGCTCGGGGTCGACGACGGCCGCAAGGTGTCGCAGCGCACGCTGACCGAGGCCTACCAACACTACCTCGAGGCGGCGCGGCTGATGCCGCGCGTGAAAGAGCTGCACGAGCGCACCGAGGCGATGCGGTGGAGGTTTCAGGAGCGCGGCTTCAAGATGGAGCACGACCTTCAGATGCGCGCCGAGGCCGTCTCGGCCCTGTGGGAGCGCATTCAGCGTGAAGAGCAGCCGATGCTGGTGGTGGGGCTGCGCGACCGCGGCTGGCAGCCGGCGCAGCTGCTCGCCGGGCCGGGCAAGACGTTCTTGTACGCGCTGCCCGGAGCGCTCGTCATCGTCGTCGTCTGGGCGTGGCTGCGCTTCTCAGACCGAAAGGTGCGCGGCGACGAGCACGAAGCCGAGCTGAAGAAGATCGAGGCCGAGGTGCAGGCGCTCGACGGCCACCGCTCGAGGCCGCCGAAGCCGCGCGCTACAGGCTCACGGCGAGGCCCACCGAAGCGGTGAACTGGGCCTGACCCAACACGCTGAACACACCGGCGCCGACGCGGGCCTGGAGCACATCGGCGACGGGAATCGACATCGCGAGGTCGGCGCCGACGTCGAAGCCGCCTCGGCGAATCAACACGCGCGGCATCACTTCGAGGCCGAGCTTGCGATAGCCGTCGCGCTTGAACACGTACATGTGCGGGAGCCCCAGCTCGAAGCCGTCGACCACGCCAGCAGAGCTGATGGCGCGCCGCGCGCCGAGCGCGAGCGCTCCTTCGATGTGGGCCTTCGGCGGCGGGCGCACGAGGAAGTGGGCCGAGAACGGCAGCGCCGGCACGCTGGCGTTGCTCGACGGCATGATGCCGAGCTCGGCCATCACCCCGACGTAACCGACGTCGGCGCGAAACTTCGCGATGCCCACGCCGACGGCGCTGCCGGCGCCCTGAATCGGGAGCTGTGCTCCACCGAGGGCCGAGAAGCTGAAGTCGGGGCAATAGAACTGCTCCATCGTGAGCGCGTCGGCCTCGGAGTCGACGGCGTAGACGATGAAGGGGATCGCCGCGATGAGCACGACGGCGAGCACGAGCAGGGCCTCGGGCTTGCCGCCGCCGCCGCCGCTGCCGAGTGAAAACGAGCCGCCGGAGCTGCTCCCGCTGCTCCTGCTGCCGCCGAAGCCGCTCGACGAGCCGCTGACCGAGCCCGGGACGAAGATGGGGGTGTTGACGCTGACGACGTAGGGCGAGCGCACCCAGATCTGCTTGCACTTGTCCCAGTACGGTCGCTCCTGCTCGACGTTCTGTTCCGACTGCGCGAGCACGAGCATCACGGCCAGGAGTGCAGGCATGGTCGCGCGGCAGGAGCACCCGCCATACCAACGGCACGTTTCGCGGACCTTGGAGCGCTGACGCTCCGCGTGACGCGACGGCGATGTCGCGGCCACCCCAGAGATTTTCAAACCCGCTCATAGACCGAACCGAAGAATGCGTCGGTGCCCTCGACGTGCGGCCAGCAGCGAAAGAAGTCGCGCGTGCGGCGGAGCTCGGGGTGGGCGGCCTCGAACGCTGCGCAGACGTCGTCGTTCTCTTCGCGTCGAAACGTGCAGGTCGCGTACACGAGGCGGCGGCGGGCGTGGCGGGCCCCGCGCTCGAGCAGGTCGAGCTGGAGACGCGGCAGCGCGGCGAAGCTGGCCGGGTCGATTCGCCAGCGCAGGTCGGGGCCCCGGCGGAGCGCGCCGAGCTCGGAGCACGGTGCGTCGACGAGCACGGCATCGGCGTCGAGGCCCTCTCGCCCGAGCACGAAGACGTTGGTGGCGCCGGCACGCTCGGCGCGGCGGCGAAGGCGCTCGAGCCGCTCGAGGTCGACGTCGCTGGCGTAGACCTTCGCGCCAGCCGCGGCGAGCTGCAGGGTCTTGCCTCCGGCGCCGGCGCAGAGGTCGAGCACGGTCTCGCCGGGTCTGGCGGCGACGAGCTCACCGAGCAGCTGGCTGCCTTCGTCTTGCACCTCGAAGTCGGCGCGATCGAGCCCGAGCAGGTTGGGGCGCTCGGAGGTGACGACGAGGCAGCGCGGCGCGTGGGCCCCGGGCCGGGCCTCGATGCCGGCGGCGCGCAGCGCGCGCGCGAGGGCGTCACGATCGTCACGGGCGCGCAGACAGATGGGGCCGGGCTGGTTGAGCGCGTCGGCGAGGGCTTCGGGGTCGGGGGTGCGCTGGAGCTCGGCGGCGAGCCAGTCGGGGAGCGAGTGCCGATCGGCGAAGTCTCGGGGGTCTGGGCCCAGGTGGGTGAGCGCGTGGAGGAGGTCGTCGGGGTTCTGCTTCGCGAGGCGGCGGCGCCAGAGGCCGACGCCGAACAGCGCCTCGGCGCACACCTTGCGCTGGGCGGCGGTGAAGTGGCGATTCGCGCGCAGGAAGCGGTCGAGCACGCGCTCGGCGGGCTGGTCGTCGAGCACGCGGGCGACGGGCTCGCGAAGGTCGAGGCCGTCGAGCGGCGACCAGTCGATGGCGCGCACGCGATCAGCCGCGCGGGTCACTTCAAAGCCCGGCGCAGGTTGTCGCGGGCCCGGGCGTCGAGCCGCGCGTGAAAGCGGTCGGACAAGAAGATGCGCTCCTTCTCGAGCAGGCCGCGCAAGAACTTCGCTCGACCCACGACGTAGGCGTCGTGGCCGACGACGGGCTCGTACTCGCGGGCGATCTGCTGCTGGTAGAGAGCGAACGCGTCGGGCTCGGCGCCGAGAATCGCCATGTCGCAGTCGAGAAACTTCGCGGCCTCTTCATCGACGTCGCCCGGCTTCAGCCGGCCGTGCTTCGCGGTGAGCAGAATCAGCTCGCGAACGCGCGGGTCATCGCCGCTGAGGTCGGCGCTCTTCTGCTCGTTGTCGCTGCGGCCGGCGACGTAGACGGCGTCGTGAAAGAGCACGGCGCGGAAGGTCTGCTCCGGCTGGGCCCAGGTCTCTTGGGCCCAGTGCCGCGCGACCTCGAGCACGTGCTCGAGCGTGTGGTACGCGCGCGGCGGCGTGGCGTAGGCGCGCTCGAGCGCGGCCCAGTCGACACCGGCGACAGCAGAGAGCGACTTCAGCACATCGACGGTGGTCATGCGCGGGGCTCAGCGAAGACGAGGCCGGCGGCCATGCGGCGAACCATGGGGGCAGCGTAGCCGCCCGGCAGGGCGCCGGGCGCGGCGGCGGCGATGCGAAAGGCGCCTTCGATGGCCGAGACGATGCCGGCGGCGATGCGACCGGCGTTGCGGGTGCTGCGCTCCTGGTCGCGAAGTCGGGCGGCGACGAGGCGCTTGAGCTCTTTCAGGTTCGAGGCGAGGGCGGCGCGGTAGAGCCTTCGCACGTCGGGCTGCCGAAGGGCCTCGGCGCCGACGATGCTCCAGGCGGCGACGGCGCGGGGGTCGGCGTCGGGGCCGAGGGCGAGGTGGGCGTCGATGAAGGCGTCGAGGCGATCGCCGGAGCGAACCTCGTAGCGGGCGCGCACCTGGCGCACGAGGCGCTCGACGAGCGCGAGCAGAACCTCGGCCTTGGTGTCGAAGTGGTAGTGCACGAGGCCCGGCGCGAGCCCTGCGGCCTTGCCGATGGCGGCGACCGAAGCGCCCTCGTAGCCGCGGGTGGCCATCACGTTCAGGAGGCCGTCGACGATCTCTTCGCGGCGCTGCAAGGTGTTGGAAGGGCGGGCCATTTGTGTGCCTTGTTATTTGGTCATATAACCAACTTATGCCGACATGTCTATCGCTCGCTGGCGTGATGAAGGCGGAAGAGTGCGACGCGCTGGTCGCGGCGGCCGAGCGCCAGGGGTTCGAGGCGACGGGCCGCAGGTACCCCGACGGCTATCGAAACAACGACCGGCTGGTGCGCGACGACGCCGAGCTGGCGGCGTGGCTCTTCGAGCGCATTCGGTCGAAGCTGCCGGGCGAGCCGCTGGGGCTGAACCCGCGCTTCCGTTTCTGCCGGTACCGCGACGGGCAGCAGTTCACGGTGCACCGCGATGGGGCGTGGGCGCCCTCGCCTGCGGCGCGCACGACGATGACGGTGCAGGTGTACCTGAACGACGGGTCGGAGTTCGAAGGTGGGGCGACGTGCTTCACGGAGGCGGGGCTGCGCGTGATGCCCGAGAAGGGGCTGGCGATCGTGTTCGACCACCGGCTCTGGCACGCGGGCGAGGCGGTGACGCGAGGCACGAAGTACGTGCTGCGCACCGACGTGCTGTACCCGTACGAGGCGCCGGCGGTGGGGGTGTCGGGCAGCGGCGCGCTGCGAGAGGTCGAGCGGTTCACCGGCCACCTGGGCTACGTGTGGAGCGCGGTCGCGGGTGTGGTGTCGGGGTCGCGAGACGGCACGGTGCGGCGGTGGCCGTCGGGTGAGGTGCTGCTGCGGGTGGCGAGCTCGGTGACGTGTGTGGGGCGCGACGCTGCGGGGCGCATCTGGGCGGGCACGCGGGCGGGCGACGTGTACTGCGACGGAAGACGGGTCTACGGGCACGAAGGTGCGGTGCTGGCGATGACGGCGCTGGGCGACGGCCGCATTGCGACGGCTGGCGCCGAGGGTGTCGTTCGGGTCGAAGACGCGAGCACGCCGCTGGGCGGAGGTTGGGTCTGGAGCCTGTGCGAGCGCGAGGGCGTGCTGGTGGCGGGCTGTGGCGACGGCACGGTGCGGTCGCTGAAGGGGGTGGTGGAGCGTCACCCTGCCCCGGTGCATGCGGTGTCGCGAAGGTGTGTCGGTCTCGCCGATGGCCGGGTGGTCTGCGAAGGGCGAGAGGTCGGCCGGCACGGGGGCATCGTGACCGGGTTGGTGGAGCTGAAAGAGCACGTGGCGTCGTCGTCTGAAGACGGCACCCTGGCGCTCTGGGACAGGCGTTCAGGCCTCAAACTGGGCGAGGGGCGGTGCGACGACTTCGTCCGGAGCGTGGCGGCGGACGGCGGTCAGGGTCTGGTGACCGCTTCGTATGATGGCACTGTGCGTCGCTGGACCATTGACATCAATCGCGTCTGACCCTATTTCCGGCGCCGTCGTTTTCCCTGATAGCTCAGCTGGTAGAGCGGGTGACTGTTAATCACCATGTCCCTGGTTCGAGTCCAGGTCAGGGAGCCATTCTTGACGGCCCGGCGAACTATTCACAGGTTCGCCGGGCCGCGCTGCTTTCAGGCGCTCGAGCCCGAACTCGGCGGGTAGCTCGCAGAGCTTGATGAGCGCCTCGCCCTTCTTCGGGTCCTTCGGGTCCTGCACCCAGTCGATGCCGTCGATGATGCGGTAGAGCAGCGCCTTCAGCTCCTCCCGCGCGCCGATGCGCTCGGCCTTGTCGATGATCGTGGGCAGCTTCGCGTAGCTCTCGGCTACCGTGAGCGCGTCGAGCATCTGCTGGCGCAGGCCCCGCTCTTTGGCCTCGAGGTCGCCGACCTCGACCTTGAGCTGGTTCTTCACGGCCTCGCGGTCGCGCAGCCGTGCGCGCAGGGATTCGAGCGCCGCGCTTTTGTCCTCGGACTCGAGGGTGTCGAGTAGCTTGGCGACGACCTTCGAGGCCTGCAGGTACGCGGCGCGCTTCTCTTGGAGATCCTCGCGGATGCGCGCGAGCAACTCGTCGCGGCCGGCGTTCGCGTGGTGGACCGCCTTCACGACCGCCTTCTTGTCGATGGCGAAGCCGCGCACCTGGCTGAGCACGAACTTCTCGACGGCATCGACGGGGATGTCGCGCACCTTGCACGCGGCGTTCGCCGTCCGGCTCTTCTTCGAGCACTTGTAATAGAAATACTGGCCGCCGACGCCGTTCGCGACCGAGCGAGTCATCGTCGAGCCGCAGGCGCCGCAGTGGAGCACGCCCTCGAGCAGGTAGACGTGATCGAGCCCGCGCTTGCCGACTGGGCGAGTCTCGCTGTTCGCCGCGAGCTTCGCCTGCACGCGGTCGAAGAGGTCCTCCTCGATGAGCGGCGGCCAGCAGCAGGTGATGACCTGGCCGTCGTCGAGCCGCCGCCTCGCGGCGTAGGCCTGGTTCGAGAGCAGGTCGATCGCGGACTGGATCGAGAACTCGCGCCCGCCGAGCTGTCTGCCGCGCTGCGACTTCCGCTTCGGCCGCCGGATGCCCTGCATGACGAGGTGCCTGACCAACGACCTCACCGAGCCGAGCTTCAGGTAGCGCTGGAAGAACTCCTTGCGAACCAGCTTCGCGTTGGGCTCGTCGATCTCGAGGGTCGTCTTGTTGGCCGGGTTGATCTTGAACCCGAGCGGGACATGGCCGCCGTACCAGAGGCCCTGCTCGCGGCGCGACGCGATCTTGTCGCGCGTTCGCTCAGAGGTCGTCTCGCGCTCGAGCTGCGCGAACACCAGGGTCACGCTGAGCATCGCGCGGCCCATGGCGGTGGTGGTGTCGAAGTCTTCGCCGAGCGAGACGAAGCCGACCTTGTGCTGTTGGAAGGTGTCCCAGAGGTCGAAGAAGTCGCGGACGCTGCGGGTGATGCGGTCGATCTTGGTGACGCAGACGACATCGAACTGACCCGCGCGCGCGTCGGCGAGCAGTTGCTTGAGCTGCGGCCGGTCGGTGTCCTTGCCGCTTCTCCCCTCCTCCTTGTACTCGCGCACGATCTTCCACGCGCGCTTGGAGGGCTCGTGCTTCGCGTTGCTCGACTTGTACGCGGCGGATTGCCGGATGCGTTGGAGCTGGGTGTCGAGGCTCGAGTCGTGCTCGAGGAGCTGGTTCGCGGTCGATACCCGCACGTAGGCGGCCACCCGGAGAGGTTCCATGGTCAGGTCCAGTTCGATCCTGTCAAGATCGTGATCGAGTCTACACGGCCTCGTCGTCGGCCGCCATCAACCGCAGCACGAGCTGGCCGAGGGCCTCGTAGACCGCCTCCGCCCTCTGCTCGGCCGGGAGCCGCGCGAGGGGGTGCTTGCCATCGGACTTGAGGGGGTGCGACGGCGGAACGATGCGCCCGGTGACGACGACCTTCGGCCCGCGTCGGCCGTCGCGACGTTGGCGCGCCTGCGGCTCCACTGCCGCGGCATCGACATCCAGCGCTTGGGCGCGCGCATGGTCACGAGATTCCACATACGCATGTAACGGATCGCACCAGGTGCCTCGGTGGCCACGATGGCCGGGCCGACTCGGGCACACGAACAAGCGACGCGCCCATCACGGCGCGCCGACCTCTCCCGGCGGGCTCGGATCGGGTGCAAGCGACCCGAGCCCACCGCACCGCACCTACGCGGCCGCGCCCACTTCCTCGGCAGTCTCCGCGTCAGCCGGCGCCGCGGTCTCCATCTGAGCCTTGAGCGCTGCACCGAGCGCCGCAGCGTCCGCCCGGTCCAGCACCTCGGCGGCCCGCTGGAGCTGCGCGCGCTCGACCGTGACCCGCTTCCGCTCGGCCCGCAGCGCGGCGCGCTCGGTCGCGATGACGGCGCACACCGCGTCCCTGCGCGTGGTCCCCAACACGTGGAGCCGGGGCACCGCCCGCTCCTCGTGCCGGAGCCCCACCAGCTCCTCCTTGATCGTCGCGAGCCGCGCGTTGCGGTCCGCGATCTTGCCCATCAGGGCCATCACCACCGTCGTCTCGTTATCCATCTTGGCCTTTCATTGACTGCGACCGAGCGGAACGCCCAGTTGAGTCCATCGAGTGAACTCTGATCCCGCAGTAACGAATCGATCTGATCAGCCCGATCGGCCCGCGGCCAGGTGCGTACCGCCGACGACGGTCGCGCCGTCCAGGTCGCAGGCGCTACCCTGCGACCCGTCGGCAGCGACGGCGTCA
>JAEUJP010000036.1 GCA_016793725.1 Myxococcaceae bacterium
AAGCTACCAACCCGACGAAAAGAAGGTGCGAAAGCCTCAAGCTCATTGTTCCTCCTGCTGTGAGGACACGCGCGCCGCCCCCCTTTTTCACCGGCGCTAAAGACCCGAAAATCAGGGCCTTTCCCCCGAGCTCACGCGCGGCTGCCCGCGTTTTCAGCACGACTTTCGGCGCCCCGCGAACGAACGAGCTGCACTACCGTCACCGGCGATGCGCTCGCTGCCGTGGTGGGCCCACGTCATCTTCCTCGTCTGGTCGCTCGCGTGGCTCGCCGGTGCGTGGGGCTTCTTCTCGTCGGCCACGTCGAGCGACCACGACGCCGCCGAGCGCGAGCAGCCGCTCACCGGGCTCGTCGACTCGGGCCCGATTCGTGTCGAGGCGACGGTGAACGACCAGCCGACGTTCGTCGCGCCGGTCACCGGCAAGACGTGCGCGGTGCTCACGAGCGGCGTCGGCGCGTACGGCACGAAGACCGAGACCGACAGCCAGGGCAAGTCACACACGGTGTACTCGTACGCGAGCGTGCGAAAGCGCCGTGAGCCGCAGGTGTTCAGGCTCGACGTGAAGGGGGCGGCGATTGAAGTCTCGACCGAGCACTGGGCTCCTTCACCGGGGCAGACGCAGTCGAAGTACCTGCACGCGCCGCCGCCCGGGTGGGACGTGACGGAAGAAGAGCTGCAGGCCGCCAAGGCGAAGCTGGGGAGCACGTACGCGGGCTGGTACCTCGACGAGGGCTGTCTGCCGCCGGGGCAGCCCGTGCTGGTGCGGGGCATCGCGCAGCAGGGGCGGGTCATGCCGCCTGCAGGCGAAGCGCACGTCGACCTCTTCCCCGGCACGCAGGCCGATGCGGTGGCTCACGCGCGCACGACCGCGAAGGGCCTGCGCTTCGCAGGCGTCGTGTTCATCGGCGTGTCGACCTTGCCGTGGGGGGTGCTGCTCATCATCGTGCTGCGCCGCCGGCGTCAGCCGACGTGAAGAATCGCGTACACGTTCAGCACGATGTAGCCGACGGGGCAGAGCACGCGGAACAGCCGGTCGAAGCTCTTCGACTTCGCCTCGCGCTCGGTCTGGAACCAGTACAGCGACAAGGTCGACTGCGCGATGGTGACGAAGATGAAGGCGAAGGCGATGAGGTGCAGCTCGTCGGCGAGCGTGATGACGTTGCTGTCGGGCAGCGAGCTCGCGATGACGTACATGCTCGCGATGGCGGCGAAGAGCGCGCCGACGCCGAGGCCGAAGCGGGGGTCGACGTCTGAAGGTCGAATCCAGAACACGGTGAAGGCGATGGCGCAGCAGATCCACAACCCGAAGAAGAGCTTGAAGAAGAACGTGCCGCCCTGGCGCGTGAACGAGACCGCGGTGGTGACGCGCGCGTAGCTCGTCTCGTTGCCGGTGGGCAGCGACGTGTCGCCGAAGTTCGAGTGGTAGGCCTGCTCGCTGCCGACCGTGTTGAGCCGCGCGAACACCCAGCCGTTCAGCTTGATGGCGGGCGAGGCCGCCGAGTTCACCTCGTCGGCCACGTACTTCACGAGGTGCGTCTCGCTGTCTTCTTCTTCGATGACGATGGTGAGCTGGTGGTTGTCGAGCGGGTAGTCGGTCGTGTCGAAGAACTTCGTAATCTTGCAGACCACGCGCAGGTACGCGTGCTTCTCGCCGCCCGGCAGGTCTTTCACCACGGCGTCGGTCTTCGACTCGATGCGGCCGTCGATGACCGAAAACGTCTCGTACGGCTTCAGCGCCGGGTTCTTCCACCGGAACCACACGTAGAAGTCGACGGTGAAGCTGTTCTCGCGCAGCGAAAACTCGTGCACCTGGTTCACGTAGACGCCGACGACGACCGGGTCGGCCTTGCCGGGCTCGAGCGTCTGCGACTTGTCGGCGTCGTCGCCCGCAGGCTTCGCAGAGTCTTGAACGGGGGCCGGCACGGGGGCTTCGGCGGCCCACACGCGGGCGGTGGTGGCGACGGTTGCGGCGACAGCGGCGACGGCGATGCTCCAGAGCGCTTTGCGGCCCAGACGCGTTGTCATTGACGGCCGCGCGTAGCACAACTCGGGGCGTGACCGCGCGAGAGAATCTCGAGGCAGCGCTCGACGCGGCTCCCCACGACGCAGCGGCCTTTCTGGTCTATGCCGACTGGCTGCTCGAGCAGGGCGACCCGCACGGCGAGCTGATTCGCGTCGAGCACGCGCTGAGGCTGACGCCGAACGACCTGACCCTGAAGGCGCGCGACACGCTGCTGCGCAAGCAGCTGCTGCCGGGCCTCTCGCAGGCGCAGTGGGAGCTCGGCTTCCCCAGGCACGCCGACCTGCGGTGGGTGACCGAAGAGGGCTACCGCCCCATCGAGCGCGCGCTCAAGTCGCCGCTCTGCCGCCTGCTCGAGGGCGTGACGCTCGCCGACTACGTCACGCTGCCGAGCGTGCTCGAGCTGTTGTCGGCGCTGAAGCACCTCGAGGCCGTGACGCTGGTGAACAGCCTCGAGCTGATCAACTCGGGCGCGCTGGCGAAGATGTTGCGGCCCGTCTCGAAGCTGCCGCACGTGAGGAGGCTCACGCTGCAGGCGCGGCAGGTGACCGAGTCGCTCGACCGGCTCGCAGGCTTCGGTGAGCTCGCGCGGCTGACGCTCTCGGGTGCGTGGCTGGGCCCCGGTGACGTCGGCGCGCTGCGCCTCGCGCGGCAGAAGGTGCCAGAGGGCTGCGTGCTCGCGCTCGAGCAGACGTCGCTGACCTACGCGGTCGAGCGGCAGCTCCGAGAGGTGTGGCCGTTCGAGCTCGCGGCGCCCGAAGCGCCGGGGCTGCTCGTGGTCGAGCCCGACGCCGAAAGTGGCCGGTACCTGCTCGAAGGCCACGACCTGCGCATCGGCAGCCACCTCGCGTGCGACCTGCCCGTCGCCGAGCAGGGCCTGAACGCGGTGCACTTCATCTTCGACCGCAGCACGCTGCGTGAAGCCGGTGACCTCGACGCGCCGAAGCGGCAGCTCGCCGACGGCGACCGGGTGACGGCGGGCGACGTGGTCTTGCGCTACTGCAGCGACGTCGCGGCGGCGCGACTTCGGCGCTCTCGTGGGTGACGGGGCTCGCGGCGGCCCTTGTGTTTCTGGCGCCGGGTGGGTTCTGTTGGCGCTCCCGATGTCCATCAAGATCAGTCGTTCTCGAGTCAGTGGGTCTCACGCAGCGCACGGGCACGCCGAGCCGGGCACACCCGAAGCCGCGCACGAAGAGCCGGCGGGGTGGCAGGCGAGGGGGTCGGGGCGGCGGGTCGCTCCGCAGGTGGTGGTGCCCCGCGAGCGGCCGCGCATGACGATTCGTGAGCAGTGGGTGAGCACGGCGAAGTACGAGCTGCTCCAGTCGCCGGGCTTCGCCGCGCTGCCGGCCGCGTCGCGCGACACGCTCGAGCGGTGGATGCCCGAACCCGGCAACGAGCTGTCGGGCTTCCTTCGCTTCGAGGTCGCCCGCCTGTTGCGCAGCGACGAGTACAAGAACGCCGCGCCGCCAGCACAGGCCCAGCAGCTCGAGCAGCTGATGGAGGCACAGTCGTTTCGGCCTGCCGTCGCCGTCGTGCTCGCGACGCCGCGTTCGACGCGCGCGCCGTACGAGGTGGTGCGCGGTGAAGACGGCCAGCACACGGTGCGCGTCTCGGGCCGCGAGGTGCCGGTGAAGCTTGCGCCCCTGCAAGACGACTCGCTGCACCAGCACACGGTCGACGACGTCGCGAAGGGGCTCGCGGGGCTGCCGCCGCTGCAGCTCTCGCAGGTCACGAAGGTGGTCGTCGCCGGCGCGCCGAACCCGTCTGACGCGGCGTTCGGCGAGCACATCGGGCGCCGCGACTTTCGCTCGTACATGACGGCCGGCGCCGACGGTGTCGTGACCATCTACCCGGCGCCGAACGCGCACGGTCAGAGAGAGCTCGACGCCACGCTGCTGCACGAGACGGGGCACACGCTGTCGCACCGGCGCTGGGGGCACGACGCGACCGACGGCGCGAAGTGGGCGCCGTGGCGCGAGGCGATTGCGTCAGACCGCCTCTTCGTCTCTGACTACGCGGCCGCCGACGTGGGTGAAGACTTCGCCGAGACGTTCGCGCTCTACAGCCAGGTGAAGGGCACTGAACAAGAGGCGGGGCTGCGGCAGATGTTGCCCGAGCGGTTCAGGTTGATCGACGCGCTGGTGGCCGGTGAGCAGTGACGTGAGGCACCCGGGTCAGGTCACGTTCGCCGACCTCGACGCGGGCACCGAGAAGGTGGTGGCGGTCGACACGCTGCCCGAGGCGATGCGGTTCGGCACGAGCGCAGACGGCGTGACGCTGCCGGTGACGCGGGTCGAGGCGCGGCTGCGCGGCAAGCAGCGCGTGGTGCGCGAGCTGGGGCCCGGCGGCGAGGTTTTGCGGTCGACGGTGCAGCGCAGCATCTTCTAGGCTCGGCGCCGCCCCGTGCCAGCACCCGTGACCCAACTGCCGATTCTGGGCATCGACTTCGGCACGACGAACACGTCGGGGGCGTGGTTCGACAAGACGGGCAAGCTGAAGCTCGTGCCCATCAACGAGAAGAGCTTCATGCTGCCGTCGGTGGTGTGGTTCGCGAGCGCCGAGAAGTCGCTGGTCGGCCAGGGCGCGCGCACGCAGGTCATCGACGACCCGAAGCACACGGTGTTCGGAGCGAAGCGGTTCATCGGGCGGCGCTTCAACTCCGAGTTCGTGGCGCAGCACAAAGACAAGTTCGCGTTCGACATCGTCGAGGGGCCCGACGGCTACTGCGCGGTGCTCATCTACGGCCAGGCGATACCGCTCACCGAGGTGGCGCACCTCGTCATCAAAGACATCACCGAGCGGGCGAAGCGGGCCGCGGGGCACCCGTTTCGCGAGTGTGTGCTGACGGTGCCGGCACACGCGACGGTGCGGCAGCGCGAGGCGGTGCGGGTGGCGGCCGAGCGCGCGGGGCTGAAGGTGCGGGCCATCATCAACGAGCCGACGGCGGCGGCGCTGTACTACGCGAACCTGAAGTCGCCGCACCAGACGGTGCTGGTGTTCGACCTCGGCGGCGGCACGTTCGATGCGACGTTGATGAGCGTGAAGAACCGCGTGGTGCACGTGCTGGCGACCGGCGGCGATGCGTTTCTGGGTGGCACCGACTTCGACGAGGCGATCGCGGGTCACTTCGTGCAGCACTTCGAGCGGCAGAACTCGGTGCAGATTTCGCAGAACCGCACGGTGATGCAGCGGCTCATCTTCGCGGCCGAGAACACGAAGATCTTTCTCTCGAAGGTGACGCGCGCCGACCTGCGGGTGCCGGTCATCGCGCAGAAGCAAGACGGCAGCTTCCTCGACTTTGCGTACTCGCTGTCGCGGGCCGAGATGGAAAAGATCGTCGAGCGCCTCGTCGAGCGCTGCGCGTCGGCGTGCGACGACGTGCTCGAGCGAGCGGGGCTGCAGCCCGAGCAGGTCGACGAGCTGGTGCTGGTGGGCGGGCAGACGCGCATGCCGGCGATTCGTGAGCGGCTGCACCGGTTCAAGCAGATCTCTTCAGACAAAGAGGTGAACCCCGAGCTGGGGGTCGCGATCGGCGCGGCGATTCTGGGGCGCAACCTGGCGTTCAAGCGCGACATCGGGCTGAAAGACGTGGTGCCGATGCCCATCTCGGTGATGATGCCGGGCGGCCGCACGCAAGAGGTGATCGCGGCGAACACGCCGGTGCCGTGCCGGGCGAGCCTGTCGCTCGAGGGGCTGCCCGCGTGGGAGGCTCCGGTGCCGCTGGTCATCTTCGAGTCGCTCGACTCGACGGCGACCGACCGCGAGGTGTACGGCACGGTGCACATCGGCTCCGAGTGGCGGGTGGGCAAAGAGGTGGCTCCGACGCTGGCGCTCGACATGGGGCAAGACTTTGCGCTGTCGGCGAAGCTGCTGGCGCCGGGCGGCATGCAGACGTCACTGCAGATCGTGGATCAGCGGTGAAGCCGCGGGTCACGCAGTTTCTCATCGGCGCGAACGTGGCGGTGTTCGTCGCGATGACGCTGAGCGGCGTGTCGCCGGTGAGGCCGTCGTCGGAGCAGCTGATCATCGCCGGCGCGAACGTCGGCGTGCTGACGGTGCTGGGCGGCGAGTGGTGGCGCGCGTTCACGGCGATGTTCCTGCACATCGGCGCGGTGCACCTGCTGTTCAACATGTACGCGCTGTGGAACGTGGGAAAGTTCGTCGAGGGGCTGCTCGGCCGCCCGATGTACCTCGCGGTGTACCTGCTCACGGGCCTGGCGGGCTCGTTCGCGAGCAGCCTGTGGAACCCGTTCGTGCCGTCTGCGGGTGCGTCGGGCGCCATCTTCGGCCTGTTCGGCGTCATCGTGGGGTTCACGTTTCGGGCGCGCGACCGACTGCCGCCCGAGGCGTTCGCGAGCCTGCGCACGAGCATCGTGACGACGCTGCTGTTCAACCTGATGTTCGCCATCGGCATCCCCTACCTCGACCACGCGGCGCACCTGGGTGGGCTGCTCAGCGGCGTGCTGGCCGGGGTGATGGCGACGGGGTCGGCGTTCGAGAGCCAGAACCAGCGGGCGACGTGGGGCTCTCAAGCCATCGTGCTCGCCACCGTGGTGGGGCTCGCGGTGCTCGCGACCACGCGCACGAAGAACAACAAAGACGTGAGGTGGATGGTGCCGCTCGCGCGCGCCCAGAACGCGTTCAGCTCGGGTGACTTCGAGCGCACGGTCGAGCTCGCGGGCGAGTCGCTCGCGGTGAAAGACACGCCCGCCGGCCACGCCGCGAGAGGCGAGGCGTACATGATGCTCAACCGCTACGACGAGGCGGTGACCGACCTGCGGCTCGCCGACGTCGATGCGACCCTCAACAACGCCATCGCGTGGGCGCTGGTTCGGCTGGGGCGTGACCTCGACGAGGCGCTGCGGCGCGCCAACGCCGCGGTCGTCGTCGAGCAGAACGCCGCCTTCGTCGGCACGCGGTGCTGGGTCTACGCCGCGCGGGGCGAGCTCGAACGCGCCCGCGCCGACTGCCGCACCGCCGTGAAGCTCGAGAACGACGACGTCATCGACGTCGGCATGCTGCGCTTCGTCGAGGGCGACCCTGCCGGGGCGCTCACCCTCTGGCAGACCACCCTGAAGCACACGCCGCGGCACGCGCACGACCTGGCGCCGTGGCTCGAGCTGGCGCGCAAGAGCATCGGTGCGCCGCCGCCGGCACCCGCGGCAGAAGCCGAAGCCGCCGACGCGGGCTGACCCGACGGGGTACGCTCTGCCGCCTCGTGTACCGACGCTGCGCCACCCTGCTGCTGCTCGCCGCCACTGCCTGCACGAAGCCACCCGATTACACGCGCTGCGCGGCCGGCACCCCGAACTGCCCGCTCGGCGTTCGCTGCGGCAGCGACCAAGACTGCGGCGGCGACCTGTCTGAGGCGGTCTGCAACCGCGGCGTCTGCATGGCGAAGTGTGGCGACGCGGGCGCGTGTGGCCCCGGCCAGTTCTGTGCCCCGCTCGACAGGGGCGAGTTCTGCCTCGTGCCGTGCGACGACTCGCAGAGGTGCCCGAGCGGCTCGGGCTGCCGCATGTACTGGCCGCAGCGCGCGCCGGTGTGCGCGAACAGCGAGCTCGGCCCCGCGTGCAAGAGCGTCGTCGCCGACACCGTCTGCGCGACGACGTGCGGCGTTCAGTACAACACCACCCGGTGTGAGCTGGGCGGGTTCTGCCCGGGCCGCTCCGACTGCAGCACGACCGAGCCGGGGCGCTGCGACTGCTGGAACAACAGCCCCGGCGTCTGCACGCAGCAGATGTGTGGGCCGGGCGGCTGTGACCGCTCGTACAACTGCCACTCCGAGGTGCTCGGCACGACGAAGTGCGACGACGAGCCGCACGACTTCGGCGGCAGGTGCATCTGCAGCGACGGCCGCCAGCTGACCTTGAGCTGCGGCGAGACCAGCTCGTGTGAGCACCGCTGCGCGGCGGGCTGCAGCATCGTGGCGCAAGACTGCCCCGACCGCTGGGCTTCGAAGTGTACGTACCGCGCGATGCAGCCGCCGGTGACGCCGGTGCTGCGCGACCGCGTGATGTGCGTGCCGCTCACCGACACGCTGGTCGAGGGCGCGAGCTGCACGCGCACGAAGCTGCCCGATGGAGGCACCGAGGTCGGCATCGACGACTGCGCCGCGGGCCTCGTGTGCGAGCCGGCCGGCGCGCCGCGCGGCGAGATGCGCTGCCGAAAGCTCTGCACCCAGGTGAGCGAGTGCCCGACGGGCCAGGTGTGCGCGCGCTCGGTGCTCACCTTCCCTCCCGCGGGGTTCTGCCTGCCGGCGAGCTGCAGCATCGGCGGGCTCGAGTGTGGGCCGTCGGGCTCGTGCACCACGGTGCTCGACGTCGACCGCGGGCGCTCGCGCGCGTGCAAACACGACGGTGACGCGGGGCTGCTCGACGAATGTACGACCGACGCCGACTGCGGGCGCGACCTGGGCTGCGGCGACGGCGTGTGCCGGGCCACCTGCTCGCCGCAGCGCCCGTGCCAGAGCGGCACGTGCCTCACGGGCGGCGAGCTGAACGCCGACGCCGGCGTGCCGTCACTCTGCTACTGAGACCGCGTCGCCCTTCGGCCACGGCTCGGTGAACTTCACGCGCGGCGCGCCGCTCTTCGGCCGCTCGACGGTGAGCCAGCGCGTCATCGGCAGCTGACCTTCGTGCACGAACGCGACCTGAAACGGTATGCCGGTGCGGAAGCGCAGCGTCACGGGCGTCTTGCCGAAGACGCGGCCGTCGATGACGACGTCGGCGCCTTCGGGTGACGAGTGCAGCGCGACCATCGCCCGGTCCTGGTCGTAGACGCCGGTCACCTTGCCGCTGACCTCGAAGTACGGCTCGACCTCGCTCGACTGCAGCTGTGCGGGCTCGGTCTGCGACGGCTCGAGGCGGGTGACGACCGGCTCGGCGGGGCTCACCACCTGCGGCGGCGCGACGATGACGATGGGCGGAGGCGTGAACGTCTCGGCGGCCACGGGCGGCGGCGCAGAGGGAGCGGTCGCGGTCGCAGCCGGCTCGGCGGCAGCGGTGCCCCACGTCTCCCAGGCGCGGTCGGCGCCGAGCAGCAGCACCGAAGCGGTGAGCGCGGCGGTCAGCCACCGGCGCGGCTTCGCCCGCGCGGGCACCGGCTTCGTAACGGGCGTGCGCACGACCTTCAGCGGCACGACCACGGCGCCCTTCTCGCGCGTCGCCGGCACGCGCTGGTCGGCCTGGTGGAGCTGCGCGAGCCAGCGCTCGAGCTCGGAGCGGGCGTTCGAGCGCTGCACGACCTCCATCGCGGCGAGCATGTCGTGGGCGGTCTGGTAGCGGCCCCACGGCTCGGCGCGCATCGCGGCGATGAGCAGCTGCCCCAGCTCTTTCGGCATCGACGGGCGGCGCTTCATCGGCGACTCGAGCTCGCCCTGGGCGACGCGGGCCATCAGCTCTTCGTCGTTTTCGCCCTTGAACGGCAGCGAGTCGGTGAGCGCCTGATACAGCACGGTGCCGAGCGAGTAGAGGTCGCTGCGCGCGTCGGGGGCCTGCCCGGCGGCCTGCTCGGGCGCCATGTACGCGGGCTTGCCGGCGATGACGCCGGGCAACACGGGCCGCGAGGGCACGCGCGCGATGCCGAAGTCGGTGAGCTTCACCTCGCCCGTCTCTGAGACGAGAATGTTGTGCGGGCAGATGTCGCAGTGCACGACGCCGCGGTCATGGGCGTGAACGAGGGCGCGGCAGACCTCGGTGGCGATGTGCAGGGCGACGCGCGGAGGTATCGGCAGCTTCGTCGCGCGGGCGCGGTCGAGGAGCTGGCCGAGCGACCAGCCGTCGACGAGCTCCATCACGAGGAAGTGGCGACCGTTCGCTTCGCCGAGGTCTCTCACCTCGACGATGTTGCCGTGATTGAGGAGCGAGCCGATGTGCGCCTCTTCGACGAGAATGCGCTTGAGCTCGGGCTTCTCGGCGAGCGCGGCGTGAACACGCTTCAGCACCACGAGCCGTCGGTACCCCGAAGAGCCGATGTGCTCGGCGAGAAAGACCTCGGCCGTGCCGCCGTCGGCGATCTTCTTCAGCGCCTTGTAGCGGCCCGCTGCGGCGACCACCACGTTGTCGAACCGGCGCGTCGTGGGCCGCGCGGCCGGCGCCTGCTGCTGCTCTTCCTGCTTCAGTGCTTTCACTTCCATGACACCGGCATCCCCGCTTCGATTCGCTGTTTGATGGGCGCGAGCGTCTCGGCCCCGAGCTTCGAGCCCGACAGCCGCTCGCGCGCGATGGTCGCGTTCACACGCTCGATGCGGTCAGGGGTCGTGGGGTGCGTCTGCAGCCAGCTCAGCGCCTTGCCCCACCGGCCCTCGACGGTCGGCAGCTTGCGAAAGAACATCGCGATGCCGCGCGGGTCGTAGCCGGCGGCCGCCGCGTAGCGCACGGCGTAGACGTCGGCCTCGAGCTCGTCGGCGCGGCTGTGCGCGAGCAGGGCGCCGTTCGTGAGCAGCTGGCCGACGACCTGGTGCAGCGCCTCGGGGTCGCTGCCGAGCGCGAGCGACGCGACGTTCGAGAGGCCGAGCTGCGCGACGAGCGAGCGGGCGGCGTGGCGGGCGACGACGTGGCCGACCTCGTGCGAGAGCACGCCGACGACCTCGCTCTCGTTCGACGCGGTCGTGAGCAGCCCCGTGTAGACGTAGAGGTGGCCGCCCGGCGTCGCGAACGCGTTCACCGTCTTCGTGTCGTCGATGACGTGCACGTGCAGCCTGGTGTCGCGGTCTTTCTTCGCGTGCGGCTGAAGCTGCGCGACCAGGCCCTCGACGTACTGCTGAACCTGCACGTCCTTCGTGTAGCGAATGCCCTGCTGCTCGAGCTCTCGCCGAATCTGCTCGCCGAGCTGGGCCTCCTGCTCGTCCGAGACGAGGGCCTTCGCCACTACAATCTCGGCGTCGTCACGCTCTTGCATCAGCGTGCAGCCCGACACGAGCCCCCCCACCATCACCACCGCCCAACCCACCCGTGACGCCACCGTGCCTCCTCCGTTGAGTCCCAGAGGGCACTCAGCACGAAGGGTGCCGAGCGGTGTCGTCGGTGAAGTGTGCAGAGGGGGCCGATCAGCAGCGCGCGCCGCGCACACCCGCGCCACAACGCGGGGCGTCGTGGTGGGCGCGTTACCTCACGAGAACGAGTTACCGTTCGCGCGCAGGCCTGAGCGGCTCTCGCCGCACGGCCAGCTCCCTCACGAGAGCAAGGGCGCGAGCGCGCGAGCGAGCGTTACCGCTTCGTCAGCGTCGGGCATGCCGGCCTGCTCGACCACGGCGGCGTCGACGGGGGCGGCGCACTCGGCGACGAGCTCGCGGGCGGCCTTCTGCTGCGCCGCTTCGATGGCCCGGCGGTCGCGGCGCGGCAGGCGCTGCATCGCCCAGCCGTGCACCTGCCACGAGAGCTCGGCGTGGCGCGTCTCGTCGACGGCGATGGCAGCGAGCTCGGCGGCGATACCTGCGTCTTTCGCCTTCAGCGCCTGGCGCTGGGCGACGAGCGCGCCGTAGGTCTCGCGCACACACCCCTCGACGGCGTTGTCGAGCGCGACGTCGGCGAGGGGGCGCAGCGGCATGGGGCGAACGCGCGGAGCAACGGGCCGGCCGCCGAACCTGCGCGCCATCGCCGACATCGCGCGCGCGTGACGAACCTCGTCGGCGGCCGAGAGGCGGGCGGCGAGGCGGAGCTCGGGCGGAGCGCCGTGAAGGCTCAGCTCGTCGTGCAGGCGGTGAAACGCGGGCACCGAGGCGGCCTCGAGGTGCGCGACGGTCGTGAAGAAGGCGGCGAGAGGGCCCGGGGCGTACGTCGTCACGGCGACGAGGCCGCACGGCCGGCGACCGATGGCGCACGACCCCTTGCCCTTCTCGAGCACCGTCTGTGAGACCTCGGTGACGGTGCCGTCGCTGCCGACGGCGAGCAGGTGCTGCTTGACGGCGGTGCCCTCACCACACGCCACGCCCGTGCTGGCGATCACCTCGAACCCGGTGGCGGTCTTGCGCACGGCGCCGCGGCTCTTCTCGGTGCACGACAGGTCGAAAGACTGCGTGGCGACGAGGAGCACCGCCTCTTGCGGCGTGTCGATGGTGCCGAGAAACGCCTTGAGCGCTTCGAGGGTGGCGACACCTGCGACGACGTCACCGGTCGAGGTGGCGATGTACATGTCGGAGCAGACCTGGCCGCACTGCCGGCCGAAGCCCATCGAGTGCCTGACGGCGTCGAGCGCCGAGCTGCAGGTGGCCATGTTGCTGGCGCCGCCGCAGCGGGTACCGAACGAAGACGCCTTGCGCCAGGCAGACGTCGAGTCGCCGATGAAGATGTGCCGGAGCTCGGCGTAGTCGACGCTACCGGCGGGCGAAATCTGGGCGATGGAGATGTCGGAGGTGTTCTCGCACGAGAGCGGCTCGAAGGCCGAGGTGTCGACGCCACCGGTGCCGCACGAGAAGGCGAGGGGGCCGGCGACGGAGGCCTTCAGCGCAGCAGCAAAAAGTCGACGGAGGTCGAGG
This sequence comes from Myxococcaceae bacterium, assembly GCA_016793725.1. Classification (GTDB taxonomy): domain Bacteria; phylum Myxococcota; class Myxococcia; order Myxococcales; family Myxococcaceae; genus Xiheicaenimonas; species Xiheicaenimonas phototrophica. Next base: position 12,498 of record JAEUJP010000036.1, read on the forward strand.
GGCATGGGGCTCGGTTCTGCAAGCGGGCCGCCAGTGTCGCCGCTCAGTGTTTTCGCGGGCACGGGCGCGGGTGGAGCATCAGATTCCTGAAACTCGCGCCTCTGGCGCGGAACCGGGAGCGCAGCGACCAGAAAATCACAGGTGAGAGAGCGCGACGGCGGCAGCGCCCATCACGCCGACCTGATCACCCAGCTCGGCCGGCACGACGTCGACGCCTACGGCCAGCGACTTCATCGTGCGGCCCAGCGCGAGGCGCGAGAGCGGCTCGAACAAGAGCGGCCCGGCCGAGGTCACCCCGCCTCCGACGATGACGCGCTGCGGGTTGAACGCGTTGATGGCGCTCGCGACGCCGGCGGCGAGCACGCGCACCGAGTCGTCCCACACCTTCTTGGCCTCGACGTCGCCTGCGCGCACGGCGGCGACGACGTGCTCGGTGGTGATGGCGTCTCGGCTGCCCGCGAGCGCGATGAGCCGCGGCGAGGCGGTGACGCGCGCGCGCGCGGCGATGTACGTGCCCGACGCGAACGCCTCGACGCAGCCCTGACCGCCGCACGGGCACGGCCAGCCGTCGTACGAGACCTGAATGTGACCGAGCTCGGCCGCGTTGCCGGTGCTGCCGGGGTACAGGCGGCCGTCGAGAATGACGCCGCCGCCGACGCCGGTCGAGACGGTGAAGTAGACGAGGTGCTGGTAGCCGCGGCCGGCGCCGAAGCGGTGCTCGCCGAGCGCGGCCGCGTTCGCGTCGTTGTCGAGCCAGGCCTTCACGCCGAGCGCGTCTTGCACGCGGGCGACGAGGGGGAACTCTTCCCACCCGGGCAGGCTCGGCGGCGTGAGCGTCACGCCCCGCACCGGGTCGAGCGGGCCGCCGCAGCCGATGCCGATGAGCGAGATGGGCACGCCCGCCTGCGCGATGACGTCGCGGCACAGCGCGACGAGGCGCTCGACGGCCGACTCGGGGCCCTTCGCGACGTCGGTGGGCACGCGGCCGCGGCTCAGCTGGCGACCGTCTTCGGCCACGACGCCGGCTGCGAGCTTGGTGCCGCCGATGTCGATCGCGAGAACGTGACGTGCCGTCATGCGTGTAGGGTAACGCGATGCGCCTCTTCGTGTTCGGGCTGTGCTGTGTGTCGTGCGTGGCGACGGCGCCACCGGTTCGCTCTGCTCCGCCGGGCGCCGACACGTACGGCGACGGCGTCGACTGGCAGGCGACGGGCGACGAGGTGGTGACGCTGCTGCAGGGCTACCTGCAGGTCGACACGGTGAACCCGCCCGGCAACGAGCTGCGCGGGGCCGAGTACCTGAAGGCGGCGCTCGAGAGAGACGGCATCGCGGCGCACATCGTCGAATTCGAGCCGGGGCGCGCGAACCTGGTGGCGCGGCTCGAGGCGACGAAGCCGTCGGGCGAAAAGCCGCTGTGCCTGCTCTCGCACCTCGACGTGGTGACGTCGGAGGCCGACCAGTGGGAGCACCCGCCGCTCTCGGGCGAGCTCGCGGGCGGGCCCGACGGCGGCAGCGAGCCGATGGTGTGGGGCCGCGGCGCGCTCGACATGAAGGGCATGGGCATCGTCGAGCTCGAGACGCTGGTGCTGCTGAAGCGCATGAAGGTGCCGCTCGACCGCGACGTGGTGCTGCTCGCGGTGGCGGGTGAAGAGATTGGCAACCAGGGCATGAAGGCGCTGGTGAAGGGCGACGCGTGGCCGGGCTGCGGGCACCTCATCAACGAAGGTGGGCTCGGGCTGCGCGACGCGCTGATTCCCGGGCAGACGGCGTTCGCCATCTCGGTGGCCGAGAAGGGCGTGCTGTGGCTGCGCTTACGCGCGAAGGGTGAGGCGGGCCACGGCTCGACGCCGATGCCGGGCCGCGCTCCGATGGAGCTGCTCAAGGCCGCGGCTGCGCTGATGGCCCGCGAGCCGAAGCCGCGCGTGCACCCGTCGCTGTACGAGCTGTTGCGGCGGGCGGGCGAGCAGAAAGGCGGCGTGAGCGGCTTCGTGATGCAGCGGCCGGGGCTCGTCGACCTGCTGCTCGAGAAGCGGCTGATGTCGAAGCCGACGACGCGGGCGACGATGACCGACACGTGCCAGGTGACCGGGTACGTGGGCGTCGGCAGCGCGCCGAACGTGATTCCCTCTGAGGTGACGGCGAACATCGACTGCCGCGTGCTGCCGGGCACTTCGCCCGACACGCTGCTCGCCGAGCTGAAGGAGCGCATCAAGGACGTGCAGGGGGTGACGCTCGAGGTGGTGTCGAAAGAAGAGGCGAACGAGTCGACGTGGGACGACGAGGTGTTCGCGTCGCTCGCGCGCAACGCGGTGCGCGGCCGGCCCGACGCGGTCTCGGGGCCGGTGCTGTCGGTGGGCTACACCGACTCGCTGGTGGCGCGGCCGCTGGGCACGCGCGCGTACGGGTTCGTGCCGTTCGAGGTGTCGGCCGAAGAGCTGGCGACGATGCACGGCAAGAACGAGCGCGTGTCGGTGGCGAACCTGAAGCGCGGCGCCGAGGTGCTGTTTCGCGCGGTGGTCGACGTGGTGGTGCCGTAGAAAAAAAGGGGACAGGCTACTTTTTTGCGCAACGCCACCTGGACACGCTCGACGGTCGAGCCCTCGGCGACATCGCCCACGAGGTTGCGCAGAAAAGTAGCCTGTCCCCTTTTTTTCACTTCTCCCGCGTCGCCCACGTGCAGTCTTCGGCCGCCTTGTCGTCGCGCAGGCCGAGAAACACCGGGTGCCGCAGCTTGCCGTCGCCCGTCCACTCGTGAAACGCGAGCTGCGCCACCAGCTTCGGCTTCACCCACGTCGCATCACGAAACGCAGGCACCTCGCCGAACGGCGCCTGTGCCACCACCAGCTTCTTCAGCTGCGCCGACACCTCGCGCAGCGTCTTCGCGGTGAAGCCGGTGCCGACCTTGCCGCAGTAGCGCAGCGCCTCGCCGTCGAAGAGCCCGACCAGCAGCGCGCCGAAGTCTTCGCGCGAGCCCTTCGGCGCGGTGAAGCCGCCGATGACGAGCTCGCTCTCTTTGCGAATCTTCACCTTCAGCCACGAGCGCGAGCGTTTGCCCGACTCGTACGTCGACCCAGCGTCTTTGGCGATGATGCCTTCCCACCCGTGCTTCACGGCGAAGGCGTAGGCCTTCAGCCCGTCGAGCTCGAGCACGCGCGAGCGGCGCAGCGGGCCGTCGTCGGCCTCGGGCACCACCGCTTCCAGGGCCTTGCGCCGCTCGGCCCACGGCCACGCCATCAGGCTCTCGCCGTCTTTCACCACGCAGTCGAACACCATGAACACGGGCACGTCGCCGTGCTGCCAGAGCTGAAAGCGTGAGACGCCCTTCGCGTCGAACACCACCACCTCGCCGTCGAGCAGAAAGTCGCCGCCCGGCAGCTTCTTCAGCGCCTCGACGATGGCGGGGTAGTGCGCGCTGCGGTCGATCATGTTGCGCGACCACAGCTGCACCTGCCCGCCCATGCGCACCGCGAGCCCGCGAATGCCGTCGTACTTCTCTTCGTACACCCAGCCCGGCCGGTGAAACGGCGCGTCGGCCAGCGTCGCCAGCATCGGCTCGAGCTTCATGGTCGGGCTCCGCTGCGCATCAGGCCGTCAACCGGTACTGCTGCCCGACGGCCACGTTCGCGGTCGCTCGCCCTCTCGATTCCGTTCTTCGAGGCACCCATCAGAACTCCCGGCTCCAGACGAGGTCGGCACCGTACGCGGCGTCGCCCCCGTAGGCCTCTGCCGTCCAGTGCGGCACGAACTCGTATTCGATGCGCGCCGCGACGTTGTTTTCGCCCTTGCGCGTGTCGGCGCCCACGCGCGCCTCGACGCCCAGGTAGATGTCGTCGGTGAGGTACTTGCCGCCCTCGACGCGCGAGCCCTTCAGCCCGTCGCTGCCCGTCTCGATGCTGAGCACGTCGAGCGGCAGCTTCTTGCCGAGCACCCCCTTCAGCTGACTCGCCATCAACGAGCCGAGCACGCTCGCCACCTGGTCGTTCGTGATGGCCGACGAGCCGCCCGACGACTGCTTCAACGTGCGCCGGCCCGTCGCCAGCAGCGCAAAGATGTCGGAGTCGGACAGCGACGGGTTCGACGACAGGCGAATGTTGAACTGCGGCAGCTGCCCCGTCACCGTCGCGAACACCGTGACGCCCTCTTTCTGGTTCTCGTGCACCGCCGTCACGTTCACGATGGCCCGCGTCGCGAGCCCCTGAAACCGCACGAACGACGACGGGTCCAAATCGAACCGGCGACCGATGACGTCGAGCCGCCCGCGCTTCACCTTCACCTCGCCCGACAACATCGCCGTCTCGTCGACCTCGACCTTGAAGTCGGGCGACAGGCCGAGCTCGACGTTCACGTCAGACCCCTTCACCCAGATGTTCTTGTCGGCCTGCACCACGATGCGCACCCGGCGCGCCGGCGCCTTCACCTCGGGCTCGGGCTGACCGCGCGCCGACGCCAGCTTCATCTTGCCCTTCTTCGTCAGCGGCACACCGTTGCGCACCAGCACGATGCTCTCGGGGCGCTCGAGGCCTTGCAGGTCTTTGCCCTTCACCTCGGGCAGCTCGATGACCGCGCGCGGTATGCGCACCTCACGAATGTCGATGAGGTCGGCCGTGAACAGGCCGTCGACCTTCAGGTCTTCGATCGTCGCGCTCGCCTTCAGCTGGTCGTCGGTCACGATGGGAAAGCTCTTCGACTCGCCCCCCGCCTCGAGCACCCAGCTGTCGCCCCGCTTGCGCGCCGCGCCGTGCAGCCCGACCCACCCGCCGCCCGCCTTCGCGAACAGCTTCTCGAGCGTGACGGCCTCGTCGCTGCCCCCGGCGATCAGCTCGATTTCCCGGTACTCGCCGAACCCCGCCACCGCCACCCTGCCCTGCTTCAGCGCCACGTCGCCGATGAACTGCGGCAGCCCGAGCGTGCCCTGCACCTTCGCGTTCATGTCGAGCTTGCCCTCGACGCGCGGAATCGTCTCGAGCGCACCCGAGAGAAACGCGAGGTCGAGCTGATCAGACTTCACCTCGAGCTCGACGGGCGCCTCTTTCCACCCGACGCCCTTCATCAGCGCCGGCTGCGACAGGTCGAGCCTCAGCGCCCCCTTCGCCCGCAGCCGCCCCGCCCCCGTGAACAGCGTCATCTGCAGGTTCGACGTCGCATTCTCGTAGTCGAAGCGCACGTTCGCCTTGCCGAGCGCGACCTTGCCGAACGCGACGTCTTGCAGGTTCGCGCGCAGCACCGCCTTCGGGTCCTTGAGCGTGCCCTGCAGCTCGAGGTCGCCCGCCACCGTGCCGCGCGGCTGAGTCTCGTCGGGGTTCGGGTTCATCAGGTCGGCGAGGGTGAACGGCCCGAGGCGCCCCTCGCCGCTCATGCGCACCACCGTCACGCGCTCGAGGTCGGTCACCGTCTCGAGCGGCGCCCACGCCGTCATCACCAGGTCGGCGAGCCGCGTCTTCTGCGTCTTCGCGTTCACCTTGACCGTCGTCGCCTCGCGGTTCGCCTCGAACGCCACCGTCGCGTCGATGGGCTTGAACCTCGCGCTCGCGACCTTCTCGAGCGTGACCGTGCCCTCTGCGTCGGGCGAGAGCAGCGACCCCTTCGCCGTCAGCTTCACCGACACCGCCCCCTGGTAGCCGGGCTGCAACAGCCGCGCGCCCTCGAGCGCCTCGAGCTGCAGGTGCTGCACGTCGAGCTCGAGCCGCACCGGCATGGTCTTCACGCCCTCGGCCGTCGGCGGAGCCGCCCGCACCGCCTCGGCCGTCAGGGGCGTCGTCAGCCGCGCCGCGACCTCGGCCTCGAACGCGCGCGCGTTCAGCGCGACCGCCAGCGCCCCATTGCTGTCGGGGGTGACGTCGAGCGTGAGGCGATCGACCGGCACGTAGCGCTCGCCCTCGAGCACCCAGACGGCGTCGACCGCCTCGGCGTGGAGCGAGATGCGCGGCTTCGCGGCGGTGCCCTCGGCCTCGAGCTTCAGGCTCGCGCGGCCCTTCGCCGGCACCTCGGTCTCGAGCAGCGCGCCGAGCTCTTCGAGCACCACCCCGTCGACGGTGACGATGGCCGACAGCGGCTCGTTCGACTGCTTCTGAAGGCCCTTGACGGGAACGTCGAACGTCGCCTTCGCGGTCGCGAGGCTCGACTTCACGTCGACCGTGCCGCTCGCGCGGTCTTTCGTGTACTTCGCGCGCGCGGTGAGGTTCACGCTCTTCAGCGTCTTCACCGCCCCGTCGCGCAGCGTGACGGTGGCCTCGGCGTCGGGCGAGGCAGCGCGGCCCGTCGCCGTCGCGTGCGCGTCGATGCGGCCGCGCAGCCCGAGCGAGGCCGGCACGAGCGCGGGCGGCAGCTTCGCGAGGTCGAAGCTGCGCAGGTCGGCCGTGGCGTCGATGCGCCCGCCGCCCGATTCGAGCTGCAGCGCGAGCCGCTGATCGACCGCCACGAGCGCGAGCGACTCGACCTTCACCCCGTCTGCGATCGACACGTGCGTCGGGGCCTCGAGCAGCCACTGCGCCTCGGGGTAGGTGAGCTGCAGCTCGGCGAGCTGCACGCCCTGCCCGTCGGCGTCGACCGTGCCCTTCGCCATCAGCGTCAGGTCGGTGAGGCCCTTCGTCGAGACGAGCAGGTCGAGGTCGCGCCCCCGCGTGTCGAGGTGCGCCCTCACGTCGCTGAAGGTTCGCTCGGCGACGGTGAGCTTCGCGACGCTCGCGTCGAGCTTCGCCTCGAACGGGCGCGTGGCGTCGGCGAGCTCGGCGCTGAACGAGAGGCCCTGAGCGGCGACGCCCCCGGCCTGCAGCGTGACGAGCTCGCCGTTCGCGGTGAGCCGCGGGTGCAGCGTCGGGCCGACGAGCGACACGTAGGCCTTGCCCTTGCCGCCGAGCGGCGGCGGCGGCCCGCCCGTCACCTCGCCGATGACCTTCGCCAGCGCGGCGAGGTCGGTGGCCTCGAGGTTGCCCTCGAGCGCGAGGCTCTTCATCGTGCCGCGCCCGCGCAGCCTGACCGAGCCGCCGCGCGCGTCGAGCACCGCCTTCTTGATGTCGAACGTACCGGCCGACGCGGTGGCGCTCAGGCCCAACGTGCCCACGCGCGCCCACTCGGCGTCGACCTCGACGCTGCCGGTCAGCGTCGCGGGCGTGGTGTCGGTCAGGCTGCCCTTCGCGTGCAGCTGCAGCTGCGACGGCCGGCCCTGCCCGAGCAGCTCGGCGAGGTCGACGTTCTCGGCGCTGAGCGAGAACGCCGGCACCTTCGCGCCCGCGAGCGTCGCCTTCACGGTCGCGCGCGCCGAGCCCGCCTCGAGGCTCAGGTCGACGTTCGTCGGTGAGGCCTTGCCGCGGGCGACCAGCGGCACCTTGAGCGGCAGCTCGCCCGCGAACCGCTCGGCGACCTGCGGGGGCACGAACAGCTCGTCGATGGTGGCGGCGGTGTCGTCGAGTGAAAACGCCCCGTTCAGGCGCGCCTCGCCGAGCTGCACCTGCAGGTCGAGCTTCTGCTGCGTGCCACTCGCGGCGAGCGTGAGGGGCAGCGGCTCGACGCCTTCGCGGGGCCCGAGCAGCGAGCCCTTCACGTCGAGCTTGCCGTTGAGCTTCAGCGGCGAGCCGCGCACGTCGGCAGCGCCCGCGATGGTGATGGCGTCGACGACGTACTCCTTCTGCCAGTCGACGTGGCCGCCCTCGAGCACGAGCGCGCGCACGTCGACGTGAAACGAGGTGGGCGGCGCGTTGGGGTCGTCGGGCGTGGGCACCTTCGCGGCGACGGCGCGGCTCAGGTTGAGGCCCCGCTCGTCGCTGGCGAGGTAGAGCCTCAGACCATCGATGCGGGCCTGCTCGATGACGACGTTCTTCTCGAGCAGCGGCAACAGCTCGGCGCGAACCTCGGCGCGCTTCAGCTCGCCGACGAGCTCGCCTTCGGGCGTGTAGAGCTTCACGTCTTCGAGCACGATGACGCCGCCCTTCAGAGACAGGTTCTTCACCTCGAGCCTGCCGGCGAGCGCTTCGCCCGCGGCATCGAGCGCGAGCGAGCGCACGCGCGCCGCGCCCGCGTCGCTGGTGAGGTACTGCCACGCGGCGAGCACGACCATCAGCAGCACCCCGATGAGCACGAGGAGCCCGACGCCGACGCGCTTGAGCCACTTCTTCAGAACGCCTCCCCGATCGAGACGTGAAACGCGCACTGACCTTCGGGTGCGCCCGCGTAGTCGTTCGATGTGCCGGCGCCGAGGCCGAAGAAGCAGCCGCGTGAGTACGCGTGCTGGCGCAGCACCCCGGCCCGCTCGAGCGGCGCTCCGACGGGGAGCCGCGCCGCCAGGTCGACACGAATCGGCCCGATGGGAGTTCGGTAACGAACGCCGAGCCCCACCGCCACGTTGAGCGACGAGAGCAGCGCCACGCTCACGCCGCTGCCTGAGACGTACCCGGCGTCCACGAAGGTGGCAATCGTCAGCGACTCCCACACATTCCACCTCAGCTCGAGCGACCCATCGAGCAGGGCGTTGCCACCGACGGGCAGCACCTCGCCGTCGCCGGGGCACGTGCCCTGCCGGGCCGGCGAGAGCGGGTCGTTCGGCGCGTCGATGGCGAGGTAGCCGCAGTCGGTGCGCGGCACCACGTCGAACGGAGCGAGCCGCCGCGCCGAGAAGCCGCGCATGTCGTTGCCGCCCGAGAAGAACCGCACGGGAATCGGGGCCGTGCCGGCGAGCGTGATGAGCGCGCCGAACCGCACCTTGCCGGCGATGGTGAACTTCTGGTCGAAGAAGCTGCGGTAGAAGCGCGCCTCGGGCAGAAAGCGAAAGAAGTTCACCGGCGCGAACTGGCCGGTGGTGAGCGTGTTGCCGCCCTCTTGCAGCGAGACGGCGAGGTACCAGCCGTCGTGCGGCTCGAGCACGTCGTCGCGCCTGTCCCACGCCAGCGTCTGCTCGAGGTTGTGCAGCACGCAGGTGAGGCCGCAGCCGACGAACGCGGTGGTCTGCGCGCCGAGCGCGACCGGCGTCGACAGCTGGTAGACGCTGAAGTTGTAGCCGAACGACGCGGTGACGGTCGACGTGGGCCGCCAGACGAGCGCGAGCTTCGCGGCGCCGCCGCCGGCGCGGTACGCGGGCTCGATGGTGTAGCTGGGCTCGACGGTGCCGCGCAGCGCGAGCGCGCGGTGCAGAAAGTGCGGCTGCTCGGCCTCGGCGGTGAGGCGGCCGAAGGGGCCGTGCTGGGCGCCGGTCTGGCGCGAGAAGACCGAGGCGAACGCGAAGAAGCCCGAGCTCGACGTGCCAGACAGAAACGCGTAGCCCGCGCGCGCGCGCAGCGTGAGGCGCCGCGTGCCGCCGAGGAAGTTGCGGTTCTCGTAGAGAAACGTGCCGCGAATCTCGTTGCGAAGGGGGTCGCCGCCGAGGCCGCCGCCCGCGCGGTACGTGTGAAACGGCGCCTCGCGCACGTCGACGGTCACCGGCACCTCGCCGGTCGCCTGGTCGGGCGCGGCGCGCGCCACCTTCACCGCCGAGAACACGCCCATCTTGAACACGCGGGCCTGAGCCTCTTCGAGCGCCTCGGGCGTGAACCAGTCGCCGCGCTCGATGACGCTCGTCACCTGGTCTTCGATGAGGCGCTTGTCGACGGTGCCGTCGGGGTTCTGAATCGAGACGTGGCAGGGGTAGCCGTCTGCTTCGTAGCCGTGACACGGCGGCGTGCCCTTCGGTCGCTCGCCGGGGCCGAACTTGTAGCGGCGGCCCGCGTTCGACTGAATCTCGAGCTCGGCGGTCTGCGTGCCGACGTCGACCATCGCGAGCGGCTTCGGGTCGGCCGTCGCGTAGCCGAGCTTCTGCAGCCGGTCTTTCAAGATGCGCTCGGTCTCGAGCCACTCTTCTTCGAGAAACGTGAGCCCTTCCTTCAGCGGCAGCTTGTAGAGCACCTCTCGCCGCTGCGCGTCGTCGAGCGGCTCGAGGCCGCTGATGGTGAGGCGGCGAATCACCGTCGGCCCGCCCTCTTTCACCTTCATGCGCAAGTAGACGTGGCCCTCTTTGAGCGGCTTCACCTCTTCTTCGACGACCTGCGCCTGGTAGAAGCCGTGCGCCTGGTAGAAGCGCTCGACGCGCCGTTGGTCGGCCGCCCACGCGTTCTGGTCGAAGCGCTCTTCCTTGCCGAACACCGGCAGCCACCGCAAGAACGAGTCGCCCGTCAGCACCTTCTTCTTCAGGTCTCGCTCTGAGAGCTGCTCGGTGCCCTCGATGTCGAAGTCGTCGATGATGGGGCCGTCGGGCCGCTCTTCCGTCGAGGCGCAGGCGCACACCACGAGCAGCAACGCTCGCGTCGCGGTGGCGCAGACTGCCCTCGAAGACATGGGGAGGTGTCTTACTCGCGGCGGTGCCCGGCCGCCGTTAGAACGTGCGCTGCAGCGCGAAGTCGATTGCAGCGCAGACCGCCGCGACCTGGGCCGCGATGCACTGCTCGGGCGTGGCGCGCGGGCTGTCGGGGTAGACCTCGGTCGTGGTCGTGAAGCGCGCGTTCGTGATGCCCGCGCAGAGGCCGAGCTTCTTGAACGGGTAGTGAATGACGCCGTCGGCGACGACCGGCGAGCCGATGATCTGCCCCGCGGCGTCGGGCGGAGCGATGTGCGTGACCTTCGCCACCGCCGCGATCAGCGCCCGCTGAAACTCGACCTGCGGGTTGTCGCCGTCGCCGACGACGTAGAAGCCGTCGGGAATTTCACCGGGCGCGTGGTCGACCCCGTCGCGCGCCGCGAGCGCGGGCCGAAACTCGGTCTCGTCGGTGTCGGTCGTCTCGTGCAGGTCGACGTGCACCACGAACCGGTCGCGCAGCGGCGCGACGAGCTTCATCAGCGCCGTCGCCTCTTCGGCGGCTCCGCCCTCTTTGAACGAGCGGTTCGGGTCGACGGCGTTCGCGTTCCACCGGTGAATGCGCTCGTACGCCCACGGGCTCACGCACGGCGCCACGAGCAGGTTGACCCGACCCTCGTACGCCGCGGCCCGCTGCTCGACGAAGCGCAGCGCGCCGTGCACGCCGCTCGTATCGTAGCCGTGCACGCCGCCGGTCACGAGCACGCACGGCAGCGCGTCGCGCCAGGCTCGCGAGCGAATCGCGAACAGGGCATACGACTCGGGCGGGTAGCTGACGCGGCCGTACTCGACGACGTCGAACGTCTCGCGCAGCCGGTCGACCGCGCGCACCACGTCGGTCTCGTAGCTGCGCTTCTTCGCCTGCTGCGCACGCCAGGTGGCGCGTTCGTTTTCGGCCCAGGGCTGGCCGGGGGTTCCGATGGGGTATCGCGCTGAGGTCGTCGTCACTTTGGGCTCGTCTAGCGCGACGTCAGCGGTCGAGCCAGTTGCGCTGGAGCCGCCCATCGGTGCGCGCCCACACCCGCAGCGCGAACGAGGTGAGGTTCTGCGCCTCGCGGTTGAACGCGTAGAAGGGAAACCAGACGGGCGCCCCGGCGGCGTCGACGGTGGGGGTCGTCGTGTCCATCGAGAACGTGAAGCCGACATGCTCGAGCAGCGTGAAGTTGAGCTGCACCGTCGTGACGAAGAGGTCGCTCTGAATCATGCCGCTGCTCCCGTTGCGCCAGCGCGACACCAGGTCGAGGCCCAGCGCCGCCGAGACGTGGGGCAGAATCCACCCTTCGACGAAGAAGCGGTTCAAGAGCTGCCAGCGGTCGGTGACGAGGTCGCCCGAGATTGGCGAGAGCCCCGACGCCTCGGCGCGGTACGCGGCCTCGATGGGGCCGAAGCGCCGCTCGAGCTGCAGCCCCAGCGACGACGTGGTGACCGGCACCTGGTCTGCAACCCCGAGCGCGACACCCAGGAAGGGCGTGAGGCGAAGCCGGCTGAGCCGCTCGAAGAGCACCTCGGGCGCCGCGAGCCGCACCGTGGCCAGCGCCGCATCTTGCCGGCCCGTCGACGTCTCGACCGTCGCCCACGCCACCGAGACGCTGGGCACGAGCCGAACCCCATCGCGCTGCAGGCCCCAGCCGCGCACGACCAGGCTCTCGACGCCGCCGGCGGCGGGCACCTGCGGCCCGAAAAACGTGCCGGTCGCGAGCCGAAAACCCGACTGCGCATACGCCCACGCGCCCCGCACCGAGCCGGGCGCGGCGCGCTCGCGCTGCGGGTTCGGCGCTCGCTCTGTGCGAGGTGGCGGCTCGGCGTGAGGCCGCGGTGGGTCGGCCTCGAACAGGGGGGGCGGTGACGGCCGGGGCAGCAGCTCGGGCGCTCGCTGCGCGAGCACGAGCGCGATGACGAGCAGCGGCACGCGCGCATTCTGCCGCGGTTCAGGTCTCGAAGCAGGTGTTCGACTATTCTGCGCTCCCGTGCGGCTCGCGCTCGCCCTCGCCGTGGTGTCGTGTACGTCGCCCGCGACCGAGCTGACGCCGCTGCCGCTCACCGCGGGCCAGCTCGTCATCGCCCCGCCGGCCGCGCCCGCTCCGGCCGAGCTGCCGCGCCTCACACCGTGCTCGACCGGCTGGGCCGAGCGCGCCGAGGCCGTGCCCACCGGCCCCAAGACCTGCGACCCGTGGCCTTCGGGCTCGGCGGCCACCTGCGCGGCCGGCGAGGCCCACTTCCCCGGCGAGGCCGGCTGCGTGCGGCTCGGGCCCGCCTGCCCGAGCGGCGACCAACCCGAAGGTCTGCCCGCGACGGGCGTGCGCTACGTGCGCGCCGGAGCCCTCGGCGGCACCGGCACGAGCGCCTCACCGTTCGGCACCATCACCGCTGCGCTCACGGGCGCGCCCGCCGGCACCATCGTCGCGATCGGCAAGGGCACGTACGACGAGGCGGTGCGCGTGCCCGCGCAGGTCACGCTGTGGGGCGCGTGTGCCGCCGAGACCGTCATCTCGCCGTCGACGCCCGACGTCATCATCGGAGCCGTCGTCGCGCTCGGGCCGGGCGTCGAGGTGAAGAACCTCACCTTGAGCGGCGCGCGGCCGGGCGTCGTCGTCGGGGTCGGCGGCGCTTCGGCGAACGTCGAAGACGTCGCGATGGTGAACGTCACCGGCTACGGCATCGTCGCGGCGGGCGCTGCGACCGTCACCGCCCGCAACCTCACGGTGCGCGGCACGCGGCAGGGGGCTCGCGGCGGGGCGGCGCTCTACACCGAGCGGGGCGGCCGCATCACCGTGACCCGCGCCGCGCTCGAAGACAACGTCGGCGAAGGCCTCGTCGCCTTCGGCGCGGGCTCGAACATCGACGCCACACAGGTCTCGGTGCTGCGCACGCAGCCGCTCGCGAACGGCTCGCTCGGCACGGCGCTGTCGGTGACGCTCGACGCGGGCGTGGCGGTGCGCCAGTTCGCGTTCGAGGCGAACGTCGCGAGCACGGTGTACTCGGCGACCGAAGGCACGGCGCTGCTGGAAGACGGCGTCATTCGCGACACGAAGCCGCGCCCGAGCGACCGCGGCGTCGGCAACGCGCTCGTCTCGATTGGCCGGGGCCACGTCGAGGCGAGCCGCGTGACGATGGCGGGCAACTCGAGCATGACCGTGTACGGCATTCACGCAGGCTCGACGCTGAAGCTCACCGATTGCGTCGTCGACGACACGAAGTCTGAAGCCGCGACAACGAGCGGTGGCTTCGGCGTGGTGCTGCTCGGGGGCGCACGACTCGACGCGACGCGGCTGGCCGTGACGCGCGCGCGCGCGAACGGAGTTTCGGTGCACCAGCCGGGCTCGACGCTGTACGCGACCGACCTCACGGTGCTCGACACGGCGGGCCAGGAAGACGGCGGCTCGGGTGGTGATGGCGTGGTCATCGCGCGTGGCGCGGCGGCGGTCTTCAAGAGGGTGCGGCTCGAGCGCAACCGCTACACCGGGCTCGCGACGGGCACGCCGGGCACGACCGTCGACGTCGAAGACCTCGTGGTGCGAGACACGCGCGCTGAGGCGACGTCGCGCTCGAGCTCGGGGCTCGCCGTGCAAGACGGCATGACGCTGACGCTCCGCCGCGGGCTGCTCGAGCAGAACCAGCTGCTGGGGCTGCAGGTCATCGCGGCCGAGCTCGACGCCACTGACCTGGTGGTGCGCGATACGCGCGGCGAGAGCGGCACCGGGCCCGTGGGCCGCGGCGCACACGTTCAAGGCGCGGCGAAGGTCAAGGTCGTGCGCGGCACGTTCGAGGGCAACCGCGAGGCGGGCCTCGCCGCCATCAACCCGGGCACCGACGTGACGCTCGAAGACGTCGTGGTGCGCGGCACCCAGAAGCGCGCGTGTGTGCCGCAGTGCCCCGACGAAGGGGGCAGCGGCGTGGCGGCGCTCGGCGGCGCTCACCTCGGCGCGACGCGGTTCGCGGTGTCGGGCAACGCGACGTGCGGCATCGAGCTCGGTGACGACGGCACGATGGACCTCGCCGACGGCATCGTCGAGACGAACCCCATCGGCATCTGCGTGTCGACCGACGGGTTCGACACGGCCCGCCTCAGCCGCAACGTTCACTACGTCGAGAACGTGACGAAGCTGAGCGGCGGGTTCGTGCCGCTGCCGAGCTACACGCCGAACGAGCGGCCGCTGCCTTGAGTGACGCGCTCAAAAACGTGCCGCCCGAGGCCGAACGTCGCGCCGACGGGTACGAAGTCGCCCTGAAAGTGCACCCACACCCGACACCGTGCCCCGTCGGGGTCGCGCTCAAGAACCTCGAGCCCGACGGCGGCGCGGCTTTCGCGGCGAGCGGCAGCGCGACCCTCAACCGGCTTCGTGCTCCCACAAGCGCACGCCGCCGAGCAGGCCCGCGAGGTTCTCGACGCGCTTCACGTTCGTCGGCAGGTCGACCTCGAGCTTCTTCGCGTTGCCCCCGCCGACGTACAGCACGCGGTAGTTGAAGATGGGCTCGAGCTGCCGCACGACGCGGCGCACCCGTTTGTTCCACTTCTTCTTGCCGACGGCCTCGAACGCCGCGTTGCCGACGTACTCTTCGTATGTGTAGCCGTCTCTGAACGGGTGATGCGCCATCTCGAGGTTCGGCACGTAGACCCCGTTCACGTACAGCGCGAAGCCGAACCCCGTGCCGAGCGTGATGCACAGCTCGGTGCCGCGGCCCTGAATCACGCCGTGCCCCTGCACGCCCGCGTCGTTCAGCACGCGCGTCGGCCGCCCCGTGAGCTTCGCGATGGCCTTGCCGAGCGGAAACGCGGTGAACGACGCGTGCAGGTTCGGCGCGGTCTGCACCGTCGAGTCGACCACCACGCCGGGGAAGCCGACCGACACGCGCGCGTACGGCGTCTTCACCTGCGCGAGCAGACCTTTCAGCGCCTTCAGCACCGCCGACGGCGTCGCCGGCTGCGGTGTCTCGACGCGATACCGCTCGGTGAGCGCCTTGCCCTGGTGCGAGACCACCATCAGCTTGAGCC
Organism: Myxococcaceae bacterium; assembly: GCA_016793725.1. Classification (GTDB taxonomy): domain Bacteria; phylum Myxococcota; class Myxococcia; order Myxococcales; family Myxococcaceae; genus Xiheicaenimonas; species Xiheicaenimonas phototrophica. The sequence continues at coordinate 27,806 of JAEUJP010000036.1, forward strand.
CCGTACCGCCGATGTCGATGCACAGCGTGGGTTGTGTGTTGGCCATGCCCGAGAAGAGAACAGAGAAGGTGCTGCGGTGCTATGCGCGCGTGCTGGTGCGACGACTGCCCGCGCTCGTCATGTTCGCCGTCGGCGTCGGCCTCGCGACGTGGCCGATGCTGTCGAGCGGTCTCGAGCTGATGGAGTGCGACCCCGGCGACACGCGGCTGCTCAACTACGTGCTCGAGCACGGCTACCGGTGGCTGCTCGGCCGCGCCGAGCTGTTCAGCCCGCCGTTCTTCTGGCCCGAGCGCGGCGTCGGCCCGTTCACCGAGCTGATGGTCGGCACGCTGCCGCTGTACGCGCCGTGGCGCCTGCTCGGCTTCGAGCCCGACACGTCGTTTCAGCTGTGGATGTTCGCGGTGCTCTCGCTCAACTTCGTCGCCGCCCACGCCCTGTTCGCGCGGGCGCTGAAGCTCGAGCCGGTGCCCGCCGCCGCGGGCGCGTTCATCATCGCGTTCGGCAGCTCGCGCATGGCGCAGCTGAACCACCAGCACCTGCTGCCGGTCTTCTTCGCGGTGCTCGCGGTGCACGCGCTGGTGCGCATCTTCGAGGGTGGGCCGCGCGCGTGGGTGCCGGTGTTCTTCTTCGGGGCCGTCGCGCAGCTGTGGGCGAGCGTGACGCTGGGCTGGCTGTTCGGGTTCTGGCTGCTCGTGCTGCTCGGCTGGTCGCTGGCGCTGCGCGTGCCGCGCGCGGCGGTGCTGCACGTCGTTCGCGAGCGGCGCGCGCCGCTGCTGATGAGCGGCGCGGTGGCGGCGGTGCTGCTCGTGCCCCTCGCGGTCGGCTACGGCGGCGCGGGCCCGCGCGACTTCGAGGGCGTGCGCGCGATGGTGCCGCAGCTGCAGTCGTGGCTCTACCAGGGGCCGTACAGCGTGCTGTATGCGCCGCTCGCCGAGCTTTCGGTCTTCACGCAGCTGCCGTCTGAAGGTGAGCACCGCATCGGCGTGGGCCTCTTCACCACGCTCGTGATGGTGGTGATGTTGCGAAAGGAACCGTGGCTGCGCGCGCTGGGCCTCACCGCGCTGACGGTGGTCGCGCTCTCGACGCTGTACCGCGGGCGCGTGAGCCCGTGGGTCGGCGTCATGCACGTGTTGCCAGGCGCCGACGGCATTCGGGCGGTGGGGCGCGTGGGGCTTTTCATGTTGTTCCCCGCGGCGGTCTCGGTGGCGCTGCTCGCGAAGCGGGCGCGGCCGGCGGGGCTCGTGGTCGTGGCGCTGTGCCTGCTCGAGCAGCTGCAGCGCGTGCCCGATGTGTACTCGAAGGGCAAGGTGCGGAGCGACGTGGCAGCGGTGACGGCCGCGGTGCCGTCGACGTGCCGCGCCTTCTTCTACGCGCCGCGCGGCGGCGACGGCTGGCACGAGAAGACGCAGCTCGACGCGATGTGGGCGGCGCTGTGGTCGGGCGTGCCCACCGTGAACGGCTACTCGGGGCACTTTCCGCCCGGGTGGGAGCCGCTGTTTCCCCACGCCCTGAACGGCCCCGAAGACGAGGTGCGCGTGCGTGAGGCGCTCGCGAAGTGGGCGCAGTCGCGCGGCGTCGCCGAGAAAGACGTGTGCTGGGTCGAGGTCGGGTCGCGCTGAGCTTCAGAGCCCCAACGACGAAGCCGGCAGCGCCACCGTCTGGCCGCCCACGCTCACGTCGACGTACGACCTGCCGTCTTGGTCGCGGCGGCTCACGCTGGCGCGGCTGAAGTCCAGGTCTTTCACCGAGCTCGCCATCGCGCCACCGTGCACGCGCGCGAGCTGCTCGGCCGAGACGTTCATGCCCGCCTGGCGAAGCCGCGACTGCAGGCTGAGCAGCCCCGACGAATACGACGGCCGGGCCGGCGAGGTGTACGTCGCGCTGCGGTAGTCGAGCGCCACGGGCGACCGCTTCGGGGCAGGGTCGAAGCCGAGCTGCCAGACGGGGCCGAACTGCCCGGCCGGCCGCGCGATCAACCGACCCGCGGGGTCGAGGCGATAGCCCTGGCTGTAGTACGTGTTGGCGCGGTCACGCCCGAAGCGACTCTCGAGCGCGCCGAATGACCTGGAGTCGAAGCCGCCTGTCGTGAGGCCCATGTGGGTGAGTATCGGCGCCGCACGCGCGGCGAGTTTCGTCAGGCCTGTAAAGTGTCTTGAATCACGCCAGCGCCGACTCAATCTGCCCCACCAGCTCGGCCACCCGCTTCGGCACCGGGCTCACGCCACGCTCATCACAGCCCTCGAGCAGCTCCTCGGCCTGCGCCAGCGCCACCGCCGCGAGCTCAGACACCGCCTGCAGCTCGCTCAGCACCGCGATGATGGAGCGCAGCGACGACACATCATCGCGCGCGTTCGTGAACCTCACCTTCACCTCGGGCCGCGCGCACGCCGCCCGCACGAACGCCTCGAGCCACTTCGCCGTCGCAGCAATTTTCGCGTAGTCGAGCCGGTCGGGCGTGTCGGTGACCGCGTGGTAGTGCTCCCACCGGCCGCACGTCAGCAGCATGAACGGCACCGACGCGCGCCAGAACGGCCAGTGGTCAGAGAGCGGCGGTATCACCTCGGCGTCGGCGCGGCGCACGACGAGCCCGGGCACCGAAACGGAATCGACGACCGCCGACGTGCCCTCGCTGCGCTCGGCGCCGAGCGCGAACAGCGTGTTGCGCACCGCAGGCGGCAGCACCGCCGGCCCGACCGCGTGACCCACCAGGTCCATCGACACCATCAAGTCGAGCTCCTGCAGCGGCACGGTCGGCGTCGCGCAGAACTGCGCGCTGCCCATCGCCTCGCTCATGTAATGCGGAGGCTCTTCACCATCGAACGCAGCCAACAGCACGCTGCGGCCCTTCGGCGGCTTCGCGGCCAGCGCGCGGCCGAGCTCGACGAGCACCGCGACCGCCGCCGCGTTGTCGTCGGCGCCGTGAAACACCTTGCTGCCGTGCGTGCCCAGGTGGTCGTAGTGCGCGCCCACCAGCACCCAGCGCGGCCCGTCGCCCGCCACGCTCGCGAGCACGTTGGCGCCCTTGCAGCCCGGCACGAGCTGCTCTTCGGGCTTCAGCCCTGCCTTCACGAACGCGTCAGACACGATGGCCCGCGCGAGCCGCCCACCCGACGAGCCCGCCGCACGCCCGGCGCAGTCGGCCGAGCACAACGCTTCGATGAGGTCGCGCACGGCGCGCTTCTATCGCGGAACACGGGTCATGGTCGGCGGTATGGTGCGCGGCCGTGACAGCCCGGAAGAAGAAGAAGCCGTCGGTCTCGGTTCGCCTGAGCGAGGTCGCCCAGGGTGTCGCGCAGCAGCGCGGCATGACCACGAAGCCCGCCGCCGCCACGAAGTCGGGCAAGCTGTTGTGGAAGCTGCTCGAAGACGCGCTGCCGTCGGTGCGCACCTCGGCGGCCTTCGCGCTCACCCGCGCGCGCGACCCGGCGCTGGTGCAGGCGTTCATCGCCGCGCTCAAGGGCGCCTCGTCGGCGCGCATGGCGAAGTCGGCCGTGCTGCTCGGTGCGGCCGGCTACGTGAACGCGGTGCCGTACTTCGCGGCCGGCCTGCAAGAGGCGCTCAAGACCGACAAGAAGCTCGCCGGTGCGCTGGCGCGCGGCCTCGGCCTGCTCGCCGACCCGTCGGTCGCGCCGCTGCTCATCGAAGCGCTCGAGTCGAACACCGTGCCGATGGAGGCCGCCGAGGCCCTCGGCCGGCTCGGCGACGTTCGTGCGGCGCCCGCGCTCATCAAGGCGCTCGGCCACAAGAACGAGTCGGTGCGCGCGGCCGCGGCGTATTCGCTCGGCTGCCTGGGTCAGCTC
>JAEUJP010000262.1 GCA_016793725.1 Myxococcaceae bacterium
TCCCCGTCTTTGACGAACGAAGCACGAGCGTGAAATTCGAAGTCGTCCCCGGCCCCGTCCCCGGCCCCGTCCCCGTCTTTCACGAACGAAGCGCCAGCGTGAAAACCTCTCTCACCGCGCAACCGTCTCGAGACAGGTCACCTCGATCCCGGGAAACCCGAGCGGCCAGTCGGTCACCCGCCGCACCGCCATGCGAACCAGCGTGCCCAGCGCAGGCACCTCGAGAAAGCCGTGCAGGTAGAGCGTGTTCCCGCTGTCGATGACGACCTTGGCGGTACACGGCTCACACTTCCCCGTCGGCGGGCAGCGCGGGCAGACCACCTTGCTGCGCAGCACGCCCTCGACCACCCCGGTCTCTTTGAGCTCGTTGATCGGCACCACCGCAGCGCCTTCACCGCAGACGTACGGCTTCGGCTCGATGCAGCTCACCGTGCGCTTCTCGCCCTTCTTCGAGAGGCCCACCCGGTAGCGCTCACCCGGCTTCAGCGGAACCCGGCGAGCCCCCACCGACAGCTCGGCCTCCAGATCCACCCCCAGCACCACCTTCGTGCCGGCCACCGACTTCAGCTCAGCTTCAACGACGAATGAGCCCGCCTTCGCGGCGGCGTCGCCGAGGGGCACGGTCGCCTCTGACCCCCCGCACACGGCGAGAACCCTCATGACCACCAGAAGTTCGGCTGGAATCGGCATGTGAATAACCCTTGGAACAGGGGCGAAGATTGACTACGCGCACGGCCGGACTTCACCCAAAAACATGGCTCAGATTTTCCCGAAGTGGACGAATGAAACGCCCGGGCTCATCACCTTCGGTTCTCTGGTGGGCCTCGGGGCCGTCATTTTCGCGCTGTACTGGTGGGCCTCGCCGTGGAACACCGACGTCGGCTACGCGCCGAAGCAGCCGGTGGCCTACAGCCACAAGCTCCACGCCGGCGACCTGAAGATGGACTGCCGGTATTGCCACGCCTACGCCGAGCGCGGGCAGCACGCCGGCGTGCCTCCGACGCAGGTCTGCATGAACTGCCACGCGCAGGTGAAAAAAGACTCGCCAAAGCTCGACCTCGTCCGCAAGTCGTGGGCCGACGGCAAGGGCGACGAGTCGATTCCGTGGGTGCGCATTCACAAGCTCCCCGACTTCGCCTACTTCGACCACTCTGCCCACCTCGGCGTCGGCTTCGGCGAGAACCGCGCCGGCATCGGCTGCGAGACCTGTCACGGCCGCATCGACACGATGGAGGTCGTCGCCCAGAACCAGCCGCTCTCGATGGCCTGGTGCATCGACTGCCACAACGACCCTGCGCCCAACCTGCGCCCCATCGCCAACCTCACGCAGATGGGCTTTCGCCCCGACCCGATGTGGCACGACAAGGCCCAGCAGATCGCGGCCACCCTGAACCCGCCCGGCGCCCTCGCGAGCGCGATGCGCACCAACGCCGACGGCACCACCCAAACCTTTGCGACGGCCGGCTGCAGCGGCTGCCACCGGTAGAGGAAACGCCCGATGAAAAAAGACCCCTACGCGCCGCTTCGCGCGGAGCTCGACAAGAACGAGCCCCCCGCCTACTGGCGCTCCATCGAGCAGTCGCAGGGCAGCGCCGAGCTGAAGGCCGACGTCGACGCCGAGTTCCCCCGCGGCGTCACCGGCCCCAACGACTGGAACCGGCGCGACGCCTTGAAGCTCGGCGCCGCCGCCCTCGCGCTCGGCGGCATGGCGTGTGACGAGGTCAAGAACGTCAACCTGCCGCTGCGCCGGCCCGTCGACGAAATTCTGCCGTACGTGCGCATGCCCGAGAACCTCATCCCGGGCAACCGCACCTGGTTCGCCACCGCGCACCAGCGCAGCGAAGGCGCCCTGGGTCTGCTCGTCGAGGCCCACGAAGGCCGCCCCACCAAAATCGAAGGCAACCCCAGCCACCCCGCCTCGCTCGGCGCTTCAGACGTCTGGGCCCAGGCCGAAGTGCTGCGCCTCTACGACCCCGAGCGCGCCCGCAAGCCGCTCGAGAAGGGCGCCCCCAGCAGCTGGGAGAAGTGGGACGCCTTCGCAAAAGACACCTTCGCGCGCTTCGCCGAGAGCCAGGGCAAGGGTCTCGCGCTGATGATCGGCGAAGAGATGGGCCCCACCTTCGAGCGCGTGCTGAAGGTGGCCCAGGGCAAGTACCCCCAGGCGAAGGTCGTGCGGTGGGACCCGCTGACCCCCGACGCCGCACTGCAGGGCGCCGAGCTGGCGTTCGGCCCCGGCTCGCGCGTGCACTTCACGCTCGTGAAGGCGCACGTCGTCTTCTCACTCGACTCCGACTTTCTGTCGTCAGGGCCCGAGCACCTGCGCCTCTCGCGTGAGTGGGCCGCGCACCGCTCGCCGCTCAAAGAGAGCGACACCGAAAAGATGGGCCGGCTCTACGCGAGCGAGGGCGTCTTCTCGAACACCGCCGCCAACGCCGACCACCGCGTTCGCCTCTCGAGCTCGCAGCAGGTCGACCTGCTCAAGGCGCTCGCCCGCGAGCTCGCGAAGAACGGCATCGAGCTCGGTGAGCTCGCGAACCTGCAGGGCGGCGAGCTGCCGGCCGACGTGCAGAAGTTCGTCGCCGTGCTCGCGAAAGACCTCGCGGCCAACAAGAACGCCGCCCTCGTCGTCACCGGCGAGCGGCAGCCTGCCGCGGTGCACGCCCTGGCGTACGCCATCAGCGCCGCGCTCGGCGGCCTCGGCAACACGTTCACCGTGAGCCAGGCCCCGGGCACCGCCACCGCGCGCGTGTCGATGCACGACCAGCTCGCCGGCCTCGTCGCTTCGCTCGAGTCGGGCGAGGTCGACACGCTCGTCGTCTTCGACCAGAACCCGCTCTACGCCGCCGCCGCCGGCACGAAGTTCGCCGCCGCGTTCGCGAAGGCGAAGACGACGGTGCACCTCGGCGTGCTGCCCGAAGAGACGGGCCTCGCGGCGAGCTGGCACCTGCCGCAGAACCACTTCCTCGAGTCGTGGGGCGACGCCCGCGCGTACGACGGCACCGTCAGCATCGTGCAGCCGCTCGTGATGCCGCTGTTCGGCGGCCGCACCTCACACACCGTGCTCGCGCAGCTCGCCGGTGAGACCGAGACCAACGACAAGGCGCTCGTCGAGCTGACCTGGCGCGGCGCGGTCACGCAGACGCCGTCGCCGGCTCCGCTCGCGACGGGTGGCGCTGCCGATGGTGGCACGGCGCCGGCTCCGGTCGCGGCGCCGAGCAACCCGGCCCCTGCGGCGAAGCCCGACGCGAAGTTCGCGCTCGCCGACCTGAAGACGTGGCGTCGCGCGCTGCATGACGGCATCGTCGCGGGCCAGACGCGCGAAGCCGGCAAGGGCGAGGTGAACCGCGGCGCGGTCGCGCAGGCGGCGGCGGCCGTGAAGGTCACGGTGCCGAACAAAGACGCGCTCGAGCTCGTGCCGATGAACGGCCACACGCTGAACGGCCGGCTCACCAACGTGTCGTGGGTGATGGAGCTGCCCGACACGATGACGAAGCTCTGCTGGGACAACGCGGTCGTCGTCTCGCCGAAGCTCGCCAAAGAGCTCGGCATCGAGAGCGGCGCGAAGAAGAACCGCTACGTCGCCGACCTCGTCGACCTCGTGGCCGACGGTCGCAAAATCACCATTCCCGCGTTCGTGCTCCCCGGCCTCAACCCGTACACGGTGATGGTCAACACGGGCTACGGCCGCAAGGTCGGCGACATCGCCAAAGACATCGGCGTCGACGTCGGCCCGCTGCTCGGCGCGAACGGCGGGGTGCTGTCGGGCGTGAAGCTCACGCGCACCTCGAGCACGGCCGAGCTGTGCTCGACGCAAGACCACTTCACGATGCCGGGCAACCCGTTCAACGAGATGACCTTCGCCGAGGCCTCGGCGATGGCGGCGGGCGCGCGCGAGCGCAAGCTCGGCCTCGGGCCCCGGCCGCTGTACCGCACGGCGACGGGCAAGCAGTGGGAAAAAGACGGCGAGAAGACGTTTCACGCCGAGCACCTGCAAGACGCGCCCGAAGAGCTGATTCAGCTGAGGACGCCGGGCCGCCCGACGAAGCTGATTCAGACGCACGGCGAGGTGACGTACGAGGGGCAGCAGTGGGGCATGGTCATCGACCTGAGCTCGTGCACGGGCTGCAACGCGTGCACGATCGCCTGCATCGCCGAGAACAACATTCCCGTGGTCGGCCGCGAGCAGGTCATGCTCGGCCGCGAGCTCCACTGGATTCGAATCGACCGCTACTTCACGGGCGACGTCGATGACCCGAAGGCGGTCAGCCAGCCGGTCACGTGCATGCACTGCGAGAACGCGCCGTGCGAGCCCGTGTGCCCGGTCGGCGCGACGGTGCACGACGAAGAGGGCATCAACTCGATGGCCTACAACCGCTGCATCGGCACGCGGTACTGCAACAACAACTGCCCGTACAAGGTGCGCCGCTTCAACTACCTCGACTTCTCGAACTCGGGCAACGTGTGGCGCGACTCGAAGCAGGCCGAGCGGTGGAAGACGCTCAAGCTGCAGCGCAACCCCGACGTCACCGTTCGCTACCGCGGCGTGATGGAAAAGTGCACCTACTGCACCCAGCGCGTCGAAGAGGCGAAGCGCGCGGCGAAGCGCGCGGGCCTCGACCGCAAGGCGATACCCGACGGCACCATCACCCCGGCGTGCGCGCAGGCGTGCGCGACGGGCAGCATCGTGTTCGGCAACATCAACGACGAGAAGTCGCGCGTGCACCAGCTCAAGGTCTCTGAGCGCAACTACGAGATGCTGCAAGAGCTCAACGTTCGCCCGCGCACTTCGTACCTGGCCCGCGTGACGAACCCGAACGAGGAGCTGAGCTCATGAGCAACCCGGCAGAAGCATCGCTCCCGAACGACCCGAACGTGCGCGGCGACGTCGCGCTCGAAGACCCGGTCGAGGGGCGTGAGTCACTCGTTCGCGGCAACCTGAGCTTCCACGAAATCACCGAGAAGGTGCTCGCGGTGAACGAGAAGCCGGTCGCGCAGACGCCGAACGCGTTCAAGGCGGCCATCGCGTTTGCGGGCCTCGGCTTCGCGGGGTTCGGCGGCTACGTCGGCTACCTGTTCTGGGAGGGCCCCGGCATCTGGGGCAACAACAACCCGGTCGGCTGGGCGTGGGACATCGTCAACTTCGTGTTCTGGGTCGGCATCGGCCACGCCGGCACGCTCATCAGCGCGATTCTCTATCTGTTCCGCCAGAAGTGGCGCACCTCGATCAACCGGTACGCCGAGGCGATGACCATCTTCGCCGTGCTCGCCGCGTCATCGTGTGTGGCGCTGCACACGGGCCGCATCTGGATGGACTTCTACCTCTTCCCCCTGCCGAACCAGATGGGGCTGTGGCCGAACTTCCGTTCGCCGCTCGCGTGGGACGTGTTCGCCGTCAACACGTACCTCTTCGTCTCGTTGCTCTTCTGGTTCACGGGCCTCGTGCCCGACTTCGCGACGCTGCGTGACCGCGCGAAGGTTCGCTGGCGCCAGCTGTTCTACGGCGCGCTCGCGATGGGCTGGCGCGGCTCGACGCGCCACTGGGTGCACTACGAGAAGGCGTACCAGATTCTCGCGGCGTTCTCGGCGCCGCTCGTGCTCAGCGTGCACACCATCGTCTCGTTCGACTTCGCCGTGTCGCAGCTGCCCGGCTGGCACACCACCATCTTCCCGCCGTACTTCGTGGCCGGCGCCATCTTCTCGGGCTTCGCGATGGTTCAGACGCTGATGTTGCCGGCCCGCGCGTGGCTGGGCCTCAAAGACATCGTCACCGTCAAGCACATCGAGAACATGAACAAGATCATCCTCGTGACGGGCACCCTGGTCGGGTACGCCTACGCGATGGAGTACTTCGTCGCCTTCTACTCGGGCAACGAATACGAAGGCTTCACGTTCATCAACCGCTCGTTCGGCCCCTACGCCTGGGCGTACTGGACGATGGTCAGCTGCAACGTCATCAGCCCCCAGCTCTTCTGGTTCAAGCGCATTCGCACCAGCGTGACCTGGAGCTTCATTCTCGCGTTCTTCGTCAACATCGGCATGTGGTTCGAGCGCTTCGTCATCACCGTGACCTCGCTGCACCGCGACGCCCTCGTCTCGAGCTGGGAGTACTTCGTGCCCGTGACCGAGCCGCTCTTCCTCGCGGGTACGTTCGGCCTCTTCTTCTTCCTCTTCCTGCTCTTCGTCCGCTTCTTCCCGGTCATCGCGATGGCCGAGGTGAAGTCGGTGATGCCGCAGGCCAACCCGCACTGGGAAGGGTACGAGCACGGCGGTGACCACCACGCCAATGCTCCGGCCGCCGCCACTGCAGGGGGGAGCCACTAAATGACCGCTCTGGAAAAGACCCCGCGCATCTGGGGCCTGCTCGCGCAGTACGAAGACCCGCACGCCATCTACAAGGCCTGCGAGAAGGTTCGCGACGAAGGTTACGAAGCGTGGGACTCGTGCACGCCGTTTCCGGTGCACGGCCTCGACAAGGCGATGGGGCTCAAGCCCTCGCGCCTGCCGTGGATTGTCTTGTGCGTCGGCCTGACCGGCTCGACGTTCATGCTCTGGTTCCAGACGTTCGCGATGGGCAACCTGTACCCGATGATTGTCGGCGGCAAGCCGCTGTTCTCGCTGCCCGCGTTCGTGCCCGTCTGGTACGAAATCACCGTTCTCTCGAGCTGCGTCACGGCCTTTCTCTCGAACTGGATTCTGTCTGGTCTGCCGGCCCCGCACCACCCCGCGTTCAACTCGAAGGCGTTCGAGCGCGTCACCGACGACAAGTTTTTCATCATGATTGAGTCGCAAGACCCGAAGTTCGACCTCGAGAAGACGCGCGCGCTGCTCCAGTCGACCGGCGCCACCACCATCGAGGAGCTCGCGTCATGAAGCTGCGAGCACTCGCAGTTCTCGTGGCTCTGGGCGCGTGTCGTGGCGGCGAGTCTGAAGACCCGCCCGTGCACCTGATTCACAACATGGACACGCAAGAGAAGGGCAAGGCGTACCGCAAGGACACGTCGGGCCTCTTCCCCAACGGCCGCCTGATGCAGCCTCCGCCCGAGGGCACGGTCGCCCGCGGCGAGCTGCACGACGACGAGCTCTACGACGACGGGTGGGACCTGAACCCCGTCGGCCTCGATGGGGGGCCCACCGGCCGGCCTGACTACACCTTCAAGTTCCCGCCGCAGGTGATGCCGCCCGACGGCGGCATCGACGAGGCGTTCGTCACGCGCGGGCAGCTCCGCTACAACATCTACTGCACGCCGTGCCACGGCGTGACCGGGCAGGGCAACGGCCCGCTCGCGCAGAAGGCGTTCGACGGCACCCCGCGCCTCACCGTGCCGCCGCGCGACCTGTTGTCGCAGGCCGCCAAAGACCTCCCCGTCGGCAAGATTTACGCGGCGATGAAGGTCGGCGTGAACAACGGCAACATGGCGAGCTACGCCACGCAGATTCCCGTGCATGACCGCTGGGCCATCACCGCTTACGTGCGCCGCATGCAGGGCATCGGCTTCGACGGCAAGCCCCCCGAGCCGCCGCCCGACGTGACGGTTCGCTCGGTCGCGCTCGGCCGGTATTACTACCGCGCGGGCGGCTGCAACGCGTGCCACTCGCTCGACGGCAGCAAGGTGGTCGGCCCCTCGTGGAAGGGCCTGTGGGGCAAGAGCGAGAAGACCTCGGCGGGCGACGTCGTCGTCGACGAGGCGTACATCAAAGAGTCGATTCTCGACCCGAAGGCGAAGGTCGTCGACGGCTTCCAGCCGGTCATGCCGGTGCCGAACCCGCCCATCGACGAAGTCGGGCTCGACAGCCTCGTCATGTTCATCAAGGAGCAGAAGGAATGAGCTCGCACGCTCCGGTGAAGCCCACCGACATCACGATTCCCGACACCTCGCTGTGGGCGAAGCTGCCGGCCATCGGCGGCGTGCTCGCCGTCATCGGCCTGGGCTCGGTGCTGGGCATGGCGGGCGGCGACAACCGCGCCCGCGCGATGTTCAGCTACCTGTTCGCGTTCGAGGTCTTCTTGGGCTTCGCGCTCGCGGCGCTCGGCTTTCTGCTCATCGACACCGTGGCCCGCGCGGGCTGGTCGGTGGTGGTGCGCCGCATCTCAGAGACGATGGCGGCGACGCTGCCGCTGTTCGCGGTGCTGTTCCTCCCCATCGTGCTCATCGGCTACCACGAGCTCTACCCGTGGACTCATGAGGCCGACGCGGTGCTCGACCGCAAGCGCTGGTTCTTGAGCGACGGCTTCTTCATGGGCCGCGCCGTGGCGTACTTCATCATCTGGTCGATTCTGTCGTGGACCATGTACCGCGGCTCGCTCGCGAACGACGTCACCGACTCGAAGGTCGAGCGTGAGGCGCGCGTGCGCAAGCTGTGGGCGGTCGGCGCGGCCGGCGTGATTCTCTATGCGCTGACGCAGAGCTTCGCGGCCATCGACTGGGTGATGTCGCTGATGCCGCACTGGTACTCGACCATCTTCGGCGTCTACTTCTTCGCGGCGTCGGTGCAGGCGTACTTCGCGCTGATGGCGCTCGTCGCGATGGGGCTGCAGCGGGCGGGCGTGCTGAAGAACGCCATCACCACCGAACACTTTCACGACCTCGGCAAGTACACGTTCGGCTTCACCATCTTCTGGGCGTACATCGCGTTCAGCCAGTTCATTCTCATCTGGTACGCGAACATTCCCGAAGAGACCGAGTTCTACATCATGCGCACGCACGGGGGCTGGGCGCCCATCTCGTACGCGCTGCCCGTGCTGCACTTCTTCGTGCCGTTCTTCTTCTTGCTCTCGCGTCAGGTGAAGCGGAAGCGCGCGGGCCTGGGGTTGGGCGCCGCGTACATCATCTTCATGTACCTGGTCGACTTCTACTGGCTCATCCTCCCGAACTTCAAAGTCGAGGGTGCCCACGAGTCGCACTTCCACATCGTGTGGACGGACATTGCCGCGCTCGTCGGCATGGGCGGCGCGTTCTTCGCGGCCTTCGCGTTCTTGCTCAAGCGCAACAAGGTCATCGCCATCAATGACCCGCGCTTGAACGAGTCGCTGGTTCACGAGAACTACTGAAGCCGAGCGCCTGCGTTGGAGTGACGCCGCCGCCCTGATGCGATAGGGGCGGCTCCACGCGCCATGTCCCACGCACCGCACTACAAGCACAACCTCCGCGACATCGAGTTCAACCTCTTCGAAGCCCTCGACATCGCCAAGACGTCGCTCGGCAAGAAGCCGTTCGGCGACCTCGACGAGGCCACCGCCCGACAGACGCTCGCCACGATGGCGACCGTCGCATCGGAGCAGCTCGGCCCCTCGTTCTCAGACGCAGGCCTCAGCCTCGAGTTCGACCCGAAGACCGGCACCGTGAAGCTGCCGCCCGCGATGAAGAAGGCGTTCGACGCCTACTTCGACAACGGGCTCAACCTGCTCGACCTGCCGGCGCACCTCGGCGGCCTGGGCGCCCCGCCGACGTTCGCGTGGGGCGCGTTCGAGCTCGTCGTCGGCTCGGCGCCGTCGCTGGCCTTCTACTTTCTCGGCAACGTGCTCTCGCGCATCATCGACGCGCTCGCGACCGACGCGCAGAAGAAGCGCTTCGTGAAGCCGATGCTCGAGCGGCGCTGGGGCGGCACCATGGTGCTCACCGAGCCCGACGCCGGCAGCGACGTCGGCGCCGCGCGCGCGAAGGCGAAGCACGTCGAGGGCGACGTGTGGGAAATCGAGGGCGTGAAGCGCTTCATCACCAACGGCGACTTCGACGCGGTCGAGAACATTCTGCACCTCGTGCTCGCGCGGCCCGAGGGCGCGAAGCCCGGCACCAAGGGCCTCTCGATGTTCATCGTGCCCAAGTTCCACGTGAACGAAGACGGCTCGCTCGGCGAGCGCAACGGCGTGTACTGCACGAACGTCGAGAAGAAGCTGGGCCTGTCGCTCTCGGCCACCTGCGAGATGACGTTCGGCGACAAACACCCGGCGCGCGGCTACCTCGTCGGCGAGGTGCACGACGGCATTCGGCAGATGTTCCACGTCATCGAGCACGCGCGCATGGCCATCGGGCAGAAGTCGGCCGCCACGCTCTCGACCGCGTACCTGAACGCGCTCGCCTACGCGAAAGAGCGCAAGCAGGGCTCAGACCTGAAAGAGGCCTCGAACAAGGCCGCGCCGAAGGTCACCGTCATCAAGCACCCCGACGTGCGGCGCATGCTGATGCTGCAGAAGTCGTTCGCCGAGGGCATGCGCGCGCTGGTGCTGTTCGGCGCGTCGCTGCAAGACGAGGTCGCGCTGAAGGGCGGGCACACCGCCGAGGCCGCCGCCGAGGCGAACGCGATGAACGACCTCTTGCTGCCGCTCATCAAGGGCTACAACAGCGAGAAGGTCTACGAGCTGCTCGCGATGTCGCTGCAGACGTTCGGCGGCTCGGGCTACCTGAAGGACTACCCCATCGAGCAGTACATTCGAGACCAGAAGATCGACTCGCTCTACGAGGGCACGACCCACATTCAGGCCCTCGACCTCATCTTCCGCAAGGTCGCCCGCGACGGCGGCGCCACGCTGCAGGCGCTGCTCGGCCGCGTGAAGGCGACCCTCGAGGCGGCCGAGGGTGGCGACAGCTTGAAGACCGAGCGCGCCGCGCTGTCGAAGGCCGTGGGCGAGCTCGAGGCCGCCTGGGGCGCCCTGCTCGAGAAGCTGGGCGAGTCGCTGTACCACGTGGGCCTGCAGGGCAACCGCCTGCTGTTCGCGACCGCCGAGGTCGTCATCGGCTGGCTGCTCGTGCGCCACGCCGCCATCGCCGAGGGCAAGCGCGCGAAGGCCACCGGCCCCGACGCCTCGTTCTACGAGGGCAAGGTCGCTTCGGCGCGCTTCTACGCGCACGAGGTGCTGCCCCAGGTTGCGCTCGCCGCGCAGGCCGTGCAGAACAGCTCGCTCATGTTGATGGAGCTGCCCGACGAGGCCTTCTGAGAAGTGATGCGCGCGGCCTTCGTCATCGCAGCGCTGGTGTCGGCGGTGGGCTGCGGCCCGAAGCCCATGCCCGCGCCGCCCGACTCGGGCTCGCCGCCGGTGCACTACCCGGTCGTGCCGAACAACGGGGGCGCCGTGCTCGCCGACGCCGAGCTGGTGAGCGTCACGCTCGGCCCCGATGTCGGCCAGCACGCCGCCTGGCTGCGCTGGCTCGTTGACAGCGGCTGGCTCACCGAGCGGGCAGGGGAATACGGCGTCACCCGCGTCACCTTCGGCGGCGCCCTCGAGCTGCCGGCGCCGCCCGCCGAGCAGACCGACGAGCAGCTGAAGGCGTCGCTCCGCACGCTGCAGCCCCAGCAGGGCCGCCTCTACGTCATCTGGGGCCCGCCCGGCGCCGCCATCATCGACCGCTACGGCCTCGCCACGTGTTTCACCATTCCCGGCACCGGCTACCACGAGGTGCTCGACGCCGAAGAGGTGCCCTACGTCGTCGTGCCCGGCTGCAGCTCGCGCTTCGGAGGCAGCGTCGACCAGGTGCAGGCGATGCACATCGACGGCACGCGCCTCATCATCAACGCGCTCACGAACCCCTCGCCGCGCAACGCGCCCGCCTTCGCGCTGAGCGACTCGTCGAACGTGTGGTTCGCGCTCGGCGTCGAGGTCGGCGACTTCTGCTGGAACCGCATCGTTCAGCGCGACGGCCAGATTCTGCTGCGCGTCTGGTCGAACTCGGCCGTGCTCGCCGACGACGAGCCGTGCCTGCCCGCGCCGCCCGGCCCCGCGTTCGGCTTCAGCGTCGAGCCCGCCGGCCGCCGGGCCATGGTCATCGGCGAAGAGCAGCAGCTCGTCGTGCGGGGCTGGTCGAAGGGCCCGCGTGAAGACTGGCTCATCGACGTCACCCCGTGGACGGGCGACTTCGGCATGAAGGCGACCCTCGACAAGACGACGCTGAACGGCGACCAGTCGGCCGGCCTGAGCCTGACCGTGCCGTACCCGGTGCCCCGGCGCACCCAGGGGTCGGTGCTGCTGCGTGCGCGGGGCGGCGACGACTCGCCGCTGTGGCCGATATCTTTCGTCGTACGCGACCCGTGAGCCTTGACGGCGCGCTGCGGTTCGAGCGAGACGTGAGGCCCCGATGAAACGCGTCATTCTCGCTCTGACGGTCACGTCGTTCGCCTGCTCCGGCCCCTCCCCGATGGACGGCGGCACCGCCGGCGGGGGGCGCGCCGGCGGCTCGGCCGCGACGGGGGGCGGCAGCGCAGGTGGCTCGGGCACCGGCGGGTCGGGCGGCGGCGGCCGCGCGGGCGGCGCGGGCACTGCGGGCGGCGCGATGTTGCCGAGCCCCGACGGCGGCTGGTGTGGTCTGCCCGGCTCGTGGGTGCACGACACCGACGGCGGCTACCACGAGGTCGGCCTCGAAGACGGCGGCCGCTACCCGTACCCGCCCGACAGCGGCCTCGCGTCGCTCAACTGGTTGAAGCTGCCCCCGGGGTTCTGCGTGCACCAGTTCGCGAACGTCGGCAACTCTCGCCAGATTCGGTTTGCGCCGGGCGGCGAGCTGTTCGCGGCGTCACCGACCGCGGCCGCCACCAGCACCGGCACCAACGGCCGGGCCGCCATCGTCGTGATGCCCGACGACGACCGCGACGGCTTCGCCGACAGCGTGACGAACTACCGCAGCGGCCTCGGCTCGACCCAGGGGCTGATGTTCTTCGACGGCGGCTTCTTCTTCCAGAACGGCACGTTCATCATGAGCGAGCCGTATGCGCCGGGTCAGCGCGCGCCCACCGGCAACCCCACGCCGCGGTTGAACATCATCGTGCTGATCGACTCGAACCACTGGCCGAAGACGCTCGACCACGATGACACGGGCCGCATCTTCGTCACCAACGGCAGCAACCAGGGTGAGCAGTGCATCACCAGCCGCCCGTTCAAGGGCGGCATCGTCGAGATGGACGGCACCGACGGCGGCCGCCAGGTCGCGAAGGGCCTGCGCAACGCCATCTACCTGCGCTGCCACCACGACGGCAACAACCGCTGCTTCGCGAACGAGCTCGCGAAAGACTACAGCGCTGCACAGGGCGGGCGAGAGAAGCTGATACCCGTCGAAGACGGCGACGACTGGGGCTACCCGTGCTGCGCCGCGCAGAACCTGCCGTACCTCGACGAGTGCCTCGCGTGCACCACGCCCGGCACCGAGGCGCTCGATGCGAGCACCCCCATCTGCAAGGTGCGCAACGAGTGCTCGCCGAAGTGCGAGACCACGAAGCCCGAGAGCGCGTCGTTCATCATCGGCGACACGCCGTTCGGTCTCGACTTCATCGACAACCAGTTCCCGCCTCCGTGGGACCACCGCGTCTTCGTCGGCGTGCACGGCGCCTTCGGCTCATGGGCCGGCGCGCGCGTCGTCGGCGTGAAGTTCGACCCCGCGACGGGCCGGGTGCTCGCCGGCGGCAACCTCCCGCTCATCGACGGCGGCTTCGACGGCGGAGCGATGGACGACTTCCTCGAAGGGTGGGACGACCTCTTCAACCCTCGCGCACACGGCCGGCCGACCGATGTGACGGTGGCCCCCGATGGCAGGCTCTTCATCTCGAACGATACGAACGGTGAAATCTTCTGGGTCTCGCCCGTCGGGCGCTGAAGTCGCAGCGCTCGCGGTGCTGCTGCTCACGGCGTGCCCGACCCCGCAGACGGGGGTGCCGTGCGAAGTGGCAGAGCTCGTGGCGACGAAGTGCTCGAGCTGCCACGGCGCCACGTTGATGGCGGGCGCTCCGCAGCAGCTGCTCACGCTCGAAGACCTCACCGCCGTCTCGCCGCTCGGCGGCACCTACGCGACGCGCTCGCTCGCGCGCATGAAAGACACCGCCTCGCCGATGCCGCCCGGGTACGCGCCGCAGCCGACCGCGGCCGAGCTCGCCGCGTTCGAGCGCTGGGTGCTGGGCGGCACCCCCGCCGGTGCGTGTGCGGTCGACGCCGACGCGGGCCTGGGCTTCGACGCCGGCCCGCCGCCGCTCACCTGCGCGACCGGCCGGTTCGCGGCGCGGCCCACGGTGATGGCTCCGCTCGGCGGCGACGACATGGCGCCCGGCTTCGCGTGCAGCCGCTGTCACCGCGGGCTCGACTTCGAGGGGCAGAACCCCGGCGGCCTGCTCGGCATGACACCTCCGTTCGACATCGGCGGCACCGTCTACGCGTCGCTCTACGAGCAAGACCTGTGCATCTCGAGCGTGGCCGACGCGGGCATCGTGGTCGAAATCTTCGCCGAAGATGGCGGGCTCACGCTGTCGGCGCCGGTGGGCCCCGCGGGCAACTTCTACGTGCCCCGCATGTCGGGCCTGCCCCAGCCGTACAGCGCGCGCGTGCGCCGCGGCAACGCGACCCGCGCGATGGCGACGCTGCAGACCGACGGCGACTGCAACGTCTGCCACACCGAGCGCGGCCGCGAGGGCGCTCCGGGGCGAATCGTCGCGCCCTGAAGCGCAGGGTACACGAGTGTTCGAGGCGACCCGGCGGTAGGAGTGGTGTTCCGTGCGACGGCGTTCGACCCGCGAGGTGCTGGCCCAGCTCCCCGCCACCTTCAGGTGGCTGTGGGAGGCGAGCCCCGGCGGCACCGTCGCGCTCTGCGCCTCGCAGGCGCTGATGGGCCTGTTGCCCGCCGCGCTCGCGTGGGTCGGCCGCCTCATCATCGACGCCGTCACGCACGCCGCCGCCACGCAGAGCCCCGCCGACCGCGAGCGCGTGCTCTGGGCCGTCGCCGGCGAGGCCGGGCTCGCCGTCGTGCTGCTCTTCGGCCGCCGCGCCCAGAACTACCTGCGCGCGTTCATGCGCGCGAAGCTCGGCAACCTGCTCAGCCTGCGCCTGCTCGAGAAGGCGCTCTCGCTCGAGCTCGAGCAGTTCGAGCGCTCGCAGACCTACGACCTCTTGCAGAACGCCCGGCGCGACGTCGCCACGCGCCCCATCTCGCTCGCGCTCTCGGGCCTCATGCTCGCCCGCAGCCTGGTCACGCTGCTCAGCCTCGGCGCCATTCTCGCCGACATCGCGTGGTGGGCCGTCATACCCCTCGCGCTCAGCGTCGTGCCCGAGTTCTTCATCGAGACCCGCCTCTCGGGCGAGGCCTTCGCGCTCACCACCGGCCGCGCTCAAGACAGCCGCCGCCTCGGCTACTACGAGTCGATGCTCACCCTCGACAGCCACGCGAAAGAGGTGAAGCTGTATGGCCTGGGGCCGCTCGTGCTCTCTCGCTACCGCGAGCTCTTCACGCGCTTCTTTCGCGAAGACGACCGCCTCGGCCGCCGCCAGGCCGTGCTCACGCTCGTTTTCGCCGCGCTGTCGTCGTTCGCGTTCTACGGCTGCTACGCCGCGGTCGCGTGGCGCACCGCGCTCGGCCTGCTCAGCATCGGCGGCCTCACGCTCGCGGTCGTCGCGTTTCGCCAGGGGCAGGGCGCCGTCGAAGACGTGCTCGCCTCGCTCAACACGCTCTACGACGACGCGCGCTACGTCTCGAACGTGTCGCTGTTCTTCGACCTGCCCGCGTCCGGTTCGCAGTCGCTGACGTCCCGGTTCGCTGAAGCGAACCTCGCGGGGCGCGTGACGACGCCGGTCGCGCCGCGCACGCTGCCCCCGGGCCGGTTCACCATCGAGCTCGACCACGTCTCGTTTCGCTACCCCGGCCGCGAGACGTGGGCGCTGCGCGACTTGAGCCTCACGCTCGCGCCCGGCGAGAAGCTCGCCATCGTCGGCGAGAACGGCGCGGGCAAGTCGACGCTCATCAAGCTGCTCTTGCGGCTCTACGAGCCCACCGAAGGTGTCATTCGCTTCGGCGGCATCGACGTGCGCGAGCTCGACACCGCTGCGCTGCGCAAGCGGCTCGGCGCCGTCTTTCAAGACTTCGTGCGCTACCAGCTCACCGCCGGCGAGAACATCGGCCTCGGCGACCTCGAGCGCCTGGGCTCACGGGCGGCCATCGAGGCGGCCGCGAAGGCCGGCGGCGCCGAAGACCTGCTCGCCGAGCTGCCGAACCGCACCGACACGGTGCTCGGCAACTGGTTCGAGCACGGCCACGAGCTGTCGGGCGGCCAGTGGCAGCGCCTCGCCATCGCGCGCAGCTTCATGCGCCTTCAGAGCAACGCCGGCGCGGGCGCCGACCTGCTGATTCTCGACGAGCCGACCGCCGCCATCGACGCGGCCGCCGAGGTCGCGCTGTTCGAGCGCTTTCAGAAGCTCACCGAAGGCCGCAGCGCCATCATCATCTCGCACCGCTTCTCGACCGTGCGCATGGCCGACCGCATCGCGCTGCTCGAGCACGGCAAGCTCATCGAGCTCGGCAGCCACGATGAGCTGCTCGCGAAGAACGGCCAGTACGCGCACCTGTTCAACCTGCAGGCGCGCGGCTACCGGTGACCCCTCACGTCAGGTGCGGCAGCGCGCCCGTCGTGAACCCGGCCGCGCCAAACGTGTCACCCGTGCCACCAAACCCCTTGTAGATGCCGAGCAACATGTCGTTCCACGAGGTGCGGTTGTATTTCAAATACCGCCCCATTCTGAACCCGGCGCCGTGGCCTGCCAGAATCAGCGGCACGTTGTCGTGCGAGTGCGTGTTGCCCTGGCCGAGCTCGCTGCCCAACATCAGCAGCGTGTTGTCGAGCAGCGTGCCGTTGCCGTCGGGCGTCTCTTTGAGCTTCTTCACCAGGTAGGCGAGCTGCTCGGTCACCCACCGGTCGCGCGTCGCCAGCTCGGCGCGGTCGGGGTTCGAGTCGCCGTAGTGCGAGATGTTGTGCACGCCCGAGGTGATGCCGATGAACGGCATGCCGATGTGGTTCTTGGCGTCGCTGAACGCGATGGTCGCCACCCGCGTCAGGTCGCACTCGAACGCCTTCACCAGCAGGTCGGCCTGCAGCTTCGCGACCTGGCCCATCGACGCCTCAGACGTGAACGCCACGTCGGGCGGCGCGGCCGGCGGCGGGCAGTTCGGGTTGTCGGGCAGACCTGCGACCCGCGTCTCGAGCTCGCGCACCTCGTCGAGGTGCCGGTCGAGGCGCTCGGCGTCGGCCTTCGACAGGTTGCGCTTCGAGATGGGGAACTGCTTCTTCACCGCGTCGAGCACCGAAGCGCGGCGCCGGCGGCGGCGCTCCATCTCGTCGGGCGGGCCGGGCACCTGGCCGAACAGCGTCTTGAACGTCTGGCTCGGGTCGTTCTGCGCGAGCAGCGGCGCCGCGGCTCCCGAGTACGAGATGACGCCCGACACGTCGCGCTCGTTGCAGCGCACGCCGAGCTGCAGGCTGGGGGCGACCGAGCCGCGACCCACGAGCGGTATCAACAGCTGGTCGAGCGACGCGCCGTTCGCCCAGCCCGACGTCGTGCCGTCGTTGCCGACGAACGTGCCGGTCTGCAGCGTCTGCCCGGTGAGAAACGCGCCGATGCCGCGCTGGTGCTGCTCGCCCGGCCCCGAGACCGCGACCTTCAGGTCGAGCCCCGCGAAGAACAGGCAGTGCTGCTTGTACGGCTCGAGCGACGCGTGGCTCGAGGCCAGCGTGAACGACGTCTCACCGCCGCCCGGGAACCAGCTCTGCGGGAAGCACCCGTTCGGGAAGTACATCGCGATGAACCGCTTCGGGCGCGCCGACTGACCGAACGCCCGCGCGCTCGCGAGCAGCGCCGTGCCGCCCAGCAGCACGTCTCGACGTGAAGGGTTCATGGTGCCGCCTCTCTCACGTGCGCCCGAAAGCCCGGGCTCTTCACGATGGCGGCCCTGAGGCCGTCGAAGTTGCCGCCGGCCTCGAAGAACGCCTCTTGCGACTGCGTCACGCTGCAGCGGTCGCCTTCGGTCTCGACCCGGCCCAGCGCGAGCCGGTACCACTGCGTCGCCATGCAGTCGGTCACCTGCCGCGAGGTGGCGAGCCGCGTCAGCAGCTCGCGCGAGCCGTTGTACGGGCCGTTCAGCGCCTCGTCGGTCGCCTGCGTGACCTCACCGGTCGCGTCGACCGGCTTGTTGTTGTCGAGGTCGCGCCACGCCCCCATGCCGTCGTAGTTCTCGAACCCGAAGCCGATGCCGTCGATGAGCGTGTGGCAGCCCGAGCAGCCCGCCGTCGTCGTGTGAACCGCGAAGCGCTCGCGCGTCGTCGACGTCGCGTCGACGTCGGGCGGCACCGCGTTCACCGAAGGTGGAGGCGGCGGCACCGTCAGGCACATCACCTTCTCGAGCACGAACACCCCGCGCCGCACCGGCGACGACTGGTCGGGCGCCGACAGGTACGCGAGGAAGCCCGGCTGCGTCGTGAGCCCCGTGCGCTGCGCCTGGGGCATCTCGACCCTCATGAACCCCGACCCCGGCGTCACCGGCCCCGTGCCGTACATGCCGCCCATCTGGTCGTCGACGAACAGCGTGCTCGACGTCAGCGCCGTGCTCATCGTCGGCGACTTCGCGAACGTGTCGCTCACGAACAGCTCGAGCGAACGCTTCATCGACGTGCGCAGCGCCGGCGTGAACGCCGGGTACATCGCCGGGTCTTTTTCGAGGCCGCTGATGGCGTCGGCGTGCAGCCACAGCGAGAAGAAGTGCGCCGGGGGCTCAGCCGCGCGCGGGTCTTTGAGCATGCGCGCCGTCTGGGCCTCGAGGTCGGTCGTGAGCAGCGCGCCCGTCGCCGCCGAGCCGAGCAGCACCTCGTCGGGCATCGAGCCCCACAAGAAGTACGACATGCGCGAGGCCAGCGCGTACGCGTCGAGCTGCTGCGCGCCCTCGGTCTCGTCGAACGGCTCGAGCCGGTAGAGAAACTGCGGAGACATCAAGAACGCCGTCACCGTCGTCTCGACGGCCGCGTTGAAGCCCTCGGCGGTGAGCGCCGTGTCGAACAGCTGGTTGAACGTGTCGAGCTCTTCGCCGCTCAGCGGCCGGCGAAACGCGCGCCCCCCGAACGACTCGATGAACTGCGACCCGCACGCCAGGTCTTGCCCCGAGCACGGCACGAGGTCGGTGAAGTGGTCTCGCACCGCCCGCGTCGCCGCCGCCTCGGCCAGGTCGAGCAGCTGCGACTGGAAGGGCTGGGTCACCGTGTAGACGTCGGTGTTGTTGTCGAGCCCCAGCGCGAGCGGCTCGGCGGGCAGGCCGCTCTGCGCGGGGCGCGTGCCGTCGGCGAGCAGGTCGCGCAGCGTGTTGTCGACCTCGAAGCGGGTCAGCAGGCGGGCCGGCGTCGCGCGCAGCGACGAGGTGCACGGGTCGGGCGGCGGCTGCGTCTTGCAGCCCGCCACGACCAGCAGAACGAGGAGCTTGAGGGAGCCTGGTCGGCGCACTTTTTTCGCTCAGAAGAAGCCCGGCGCCCGGCGGCCAGGTTCGAGAGCGCCCAATCTCTCAGGACACCTGCCGCGCCGCAAGTCGCTCGGCCGCAATCATTCGGTCTACCGAAACGGTGCTCGTGCATGCAGCGCATCGTCGACCGCGGCATCGGCAACACGGCCGAAGACCCCCGGCGCTCGCTCGACGTCGAGAGCAGTCGCGATGAGGGCTCGACGTTCACGATGACTCTGGCGATGGCTGCTGCATGATGGGGCAAAAAATGACCGAGCTCGAGCTCAACCGGCTCTTTTCGTGGGTCGTCATCGGCACCGGCGCCGTCGTGTTCGTGGCGCTGTTCTTCATCGTCGCGCCGTACGGCAGGCACTCGCGTCAGGGCTGGGGGCTGATGGTCTCGAACCGCACCGGGTGGATGGTGATGGAGAGCCCCTCGTGCCTCGGCTTCGCCGCGATGTTCCTGAGCGGCTCTCACGCGCTCGAGCCCGCGCCGCTCGCGCTCGCCGCGCTGTGGCTGGCGCACTACGGGCACCGCACGTTCATCTACCCGCTGCGCATGACGAAGCGGCAGAAGCACATGCCCGCCGCCGTCTCGGCGATGGCCGTCGTCTTCAACGTCATCAACGCCACCCTCAACGCGCGCTGGCTGTCTGAGCTCGGGCACTACCCGGCCTCGTGGCTCGCGCGGCCGCAGTTCCTCGTGGGCGTCGCGCTGTTCGCGCTCGGCATGGCGGTGAACATCAGCTCCGACAACGTGCTGTTCAGGCTCCGCAAGCCGGGTGACGAGGGCTACCAGATTCCGCAGGGCGGGCTGTACCGCTGGGTCTCGGCGCCCAACTACTTCGGCGAGCTCATCGAGTGGGGCGGGTTCGCGCTCGCCGCATGGTCGCTGCCGGCGCTCGCGTTTTTTTTCTTCACCGCCGCGAACCTCGTGCCGCGCGCGTTCTCGAATCACCGCTGGTACCGCGACAAGTT
>JAEUJP010000282.1 GCA_016793725.1 Myxococcaceae bacterium
GAACTTCGTCGAGATGCTGTCGATTCTGCTGATCGCGGCCGCGCTGTGCTTCACGTTCGGGCGGCTGGTGAAAGACGTGCGGCAGGGGGTGGCGCTGCTGGCGGCGATGCTGGTCATCGTGCTGCCGCTGGCGGGCCTGGCCATCTGGGCCGAGGGCCACGGCAACCCGCTGTTCGGCGACGCGGTCGAGCAGGCCTCAGGCAACCTCGAGGGCAAAGAGCTGCGCTTCGGGGCGACCTCGAGCGCGCTGTGGGCGGTGGTGACGACGGCGGCGTCGAACGGGTCGGTGAACGCGATGCATGACAGCTTCACGCCTTTGGGCGGGCTGGCGCCGATGTGGCTGATGCAGCTGGGTGAGATCGTGTTCGGCGGCGTCGGCTCTGGGCTCTACGGCATGCTGGTGTACGCCATCATCGCGGTGTTCATCGCGGGGCTGATGGTCGGCCGCACGCCCGAGTACCTCGGCAAAAAAATCGAAGCGAAAGAGATGAAGATGGCGTCGCTGGTCATCTTGTTGCCGGCGGCGGCGGTGCTGGTCTTCACGGCGCTCGCGAGCGCGACGTCGGCGGGCACGGCGACGCTCGGCAACCCCGGCGCGCACGGCTTCAGCGAGATGCTGTACGCGTTCTCGTCTCAGGCGAACAACAACGGCTCGGCGTTCGGCGGGCTGACCGCGAGCGGCACGTTCTATTGCGTGACCGGCGGCCTCGCGATGCTCATCGGGCGGTACTGGGTCATCGTGCCGGTGCTCGCCATCGCCGGCTCGCTCGCGAAGAAGAAGTCGGTGCCGCCCTCGGCAGGCACGCTGCCCACCCACACGCCGCTGTTCGTCGGCCTGCTCGTCGGCACCATCGTGCTGGTCGGCGCGCTGACGTTCGTGCCGGCGCTCGCGCTCGGCCCCATCGTCGAGCACCTGGAGCTGTTTCGATGAACGCCGCCCTCGTACGCCGCGCCGCGCTCGACGCCGTCTTCAAGCTCGACCCGCGCCGCATGGTGAAGAACCCGGTGATGTTCGTGGTCGAGGTGGGCAGCGCGTTCACGACGGCGCTGTGCATCACGGAGCCCAACTTCTTCACCATCGCCGTCGCCGCCTGCCTGTGGTTCACCGTGCTATTCGCGAACTTCGCGGAGGCGCTGGCCGAGGGGCGGGGCAAGGCGCAAGCCGAGACGCTGCGCAAGTCGCGGCGCGAGGTGCCGGCGAAGAAGTTGAGAGGGCCGCGCCGCGACGCCGGGTTCGACGAGGTGCCGAGCGTTCGGCTGACGCTGGGCGACGTGGTGCTCGTCGAGGCGGGCGACCTGGTGCCGGGCGACGGCGAGGTCATCGACGGCGTGGCTTCGGTCGACGAGAGCGCGGTGACGGGTGAGAGCGCCCCGGTGATTCGCGAGAGTGGCGGCGACCGCAGCGCGGTGACGGGCGGCACGCGGGTACTGTCAGACTGGCTGGTGGTGCGCATCACGGCGAGACCGGGCGAGACGTTTCTCGACCGCATGATTTCGATGGTCGAGGGCGCGAAGCGGCAGAAGACCCCGAACGAGATCGCCCTCGACATCTTGCTCGCGGCGCTGACGCTCGTGTTTCTGCTCGTCACCGTCACGCTGCACCCGTTCACCGCGTACGCGGGCGTCGCGGTGCCGGCGACGATTCTGGTGGCGCTGCTGGTCTGCCTCATTCCCACCACCATCGGCGGGCTGCTCTCGGCCATCGGCATCGCGGGGATGGACCGTATGATTCAAGCGAACGTCATCGCCATGTCGGGGCGCGCCGTCGAGGCCGCCGGCGACGTCGACGTGCTCTTGCTCGACAAGACCGGCACCATCACGCTGGGCAACCGCCAGGCGACCGAGCTCGTGCCGGCGCCGGGCGTGACCACCGAGGAGCTCGCCGATGCCGCTCAGCTCTCGTCGCTCAGCGACGAGACGCCCGAGGGTCGCAGCATCGTCGTGCTCGCGAAAGAGAAGTACGGCCTGCGCGCGCGCAACGTGCAGGAGCTGTCTGCCACGTTCGTGCCGTTCACCGCGCAGACGCGCATCAGCGGCGCCGACCTGCCGGGCCGCCAGATTCGCAAGGGCGCCGCCGACGCCGTGGGCAAGCTGGTCGGCGAGCTGCCGGCCGACGTGCGCCGCGTCACCGAAGAGGTCTCGAAGGCCGGCGGCACGCCGCTCGTCGTGGCCGACGGCAAGCGGGTGCTCGGCGTGGTGAAGCTCAAAGACGTGGTGAAGGGCGGCATCAAAGAGCGCTTCGCCGACCTGCGCCGCATCGGCATTCGCACCGTGATGATCACGGGCGACAACCCGCTCACCGCTGCCGCGATCGCCGCCGAGGCGGGGGTCGACGACTTTCTCGCCGAGGCGACGCCCGAGCAGAAGCTCGCGATGATTCGCGACTACCAGGCGAGGGGCCACCTCGTGGCGATGACGGGCGACGGCACGAACGACGCGCCCGCGCTCGCGCAGGCCGACGTGGCGGTCGCGATGAACAGCGGCACGCAGGCGGCGAAAGAGGCCGGCAACATGGTCGACCTCGACTCGAACCCGACGAAGCTGCTCAAGGTCGTCGAGGTCGGCAAGCAGATGTTGATGACGCGCGGCGCGCTGACGACGTTCAGCATCGCGAACGACCTGGCGAAGTACTTCGCGATCATCCCCATGGCGTTTGCGGGCACGTACCCGGCGCTGCAGGCGCTGAACGTGATGGGGCTGCACTCGGCGCACACGGCGGTGCTCGCGGCCGTCATCTTCAACGCGCTCATCATCGTGGCCCTGATTCCGCTCGCGCTGCGCGGCGTGAAGTACCGCGCGCTGCCGGCGCCTTCGCTCTTGCGGCGCAACGTGCTCGTGTTCGGGCTGGGCGGCATCGTCGCGCCCTTCCCCTTCATCAAGGCGCTCGACTCGCTGCTCTTCGCGCTGGGGGTGTCGTGATGCTGCGCTCCGTATTCGTGCTGTCGTTCTTCACGCTCGTCGGAGGCGTCGTTTACCCGCTGGCGGTGACCGGGGTGGCGCGGCTCACGTTTCCCGCGAAGGCGGCGGGCGACCCCGACCTCGTCGGCCGCGCGTGGGCCGAGCCGCGCGACTTCTTCGGCCGGCCGTCGGCGACGACGCCGCCGTACAACGCCGCGGCGTCGACCGGCTCGAACCTGGGCCCGCTGAACCCGGCGCTGCGCGAGGCGGTCGCGGGCCGGGTCGCGGCGCTGAAGGCGCTCGACCCCGGCAACGCGGCGAAGGTGCCCGTCGAGCTGGTGACGGCGTCGGGCAGCGGGCTCGACCCGCACGTGACGCCGCAGGGCGCGGCCTACCAGGTGCCGAGGGTGGCGCGGCTGCGCGGGCTCGCCCCCGAGCGCGTCGCACAGCTGGTGGCCGAGCACACCGAGCCGCGCACGTTCGGCGTGCTGGGTGAGCCGCGGGTGAACGTGCGGCGCCTCAACGCGGCGCTGAACGCGCTACAAGTCGAGAGCGCCGATGACCGAGCCGCCGCCACGCCCAGACCCTGACCGGCTGCTCGAGCAGCTGAACGCCGAGTCTGAGAAGGCCCAGCGCGGCAAGCTGAAGGTGTTCTTCGGGTTCGCGCCGGGCGTCGGCAAGACGTACCGCATGCTGCAGGTGGCTCGAGAGCTGGTCGCACAGAAGGTCGACCTGGTGGTGGGCGCAGTCGAGACGCACGGGCGGTACGACACGAGCGCGCTGACGCTCGGGCTCGAGATTCTGCCGCGCAAGGTGCACGCATACCGCGGCCGGTCACTCGAAGAGCTGGACCTCGACCTGGCGCTCCAGCGCAAACCGAAGGTGCTGCTGCTCGACGAGCTCGCGCACACGAACGCGCCGGGCTCGCGGCACACGAAGCGGTGGCAAGACGTGGTCGAGCTGCTCGACGCGGGCATCGACGTGTTCACGACGCTGAACGTGCAGCACGTCGAGAGCCTGAACGACGTGGTGGCGCAGATTACCGGCGTGCAGGTGCGCGAGACGGTGCCCGACTCGATTCTCGAGCGCGCCGACGAGGTCGAGCTCGTCGACGTGGCGCCCGAAGAGCTCTTGGCGCGGCTGAACGAGGGCAAGGTCTACCTGCCCGACCAGGTGGCGCGCGCGGCGAGCGGCTTCTTTCAGCGCGGCAACCTGCTGGCGCTGCGCGAGCTGGCGCTGCGGCGCACGGCCGAGCGGGTCGACGCCGACGTGCTCGCCTGGCGCGAGCAGCAGGGCGTGGCGTCGACGTGGCCGACGAGCGAGCGCATCATGGTGTGTGTGGGCCCGGCTCCGGCGTCGGCGCGGTTGATTCGGGCGGGGCGGCGAATGGCGGGCGGCCTCAGAGCGACCTGGGCGGCGGTGTGGGTCGAGCCGCTGGCGCCGGCGCGCATGAGCTCGGCCGACCGGGCGCGGCTCGAGCAGCACCTGAAGCTCGCCGAGTCTCTGGGCGCGCAGGTGGTGCGGCTGACGGGGCCGTCGGTGAGCGAGGCGCTGCTCACGCACGCGCGCAAGGCGAACGTGACGCGGCTGCTCATCGGCAAGCCGACCCACTCGCGCCTGCGCGACCGGCTGCGGGGCTCGCTGCTCGACGACGTGGTGCGCGGCAGCGGTGAAATCGACGTGCACGTCATCACCGGCGACGACTCGGAGCGTACGGCGCCTGCACGCGAAGCCCTCGAGCCCGACCGTGAGGTGCCACCGCTGCGCGCGTGGGTGTTCGCGGTGGCGGTGCCGGCCGCCACGACGCTGCTCGGGCTGGGCATTCGCTCGCTCTACCCGGTGCCCGACCTCGAGATGTTGTACCTGCTCGCGGTGCTGCTGACGGCGGTGCGCTTCGGGCGCGGGCCGGCGGTGCTGGCGGCGCTGGTGAGCGTGGGCGCGTTTGACTTCTTCTTCGTGCCGCCCGAGCACACGTTCGCGGTCGCCGACGTGCGGTACGTGCTGACGTTCGCGGTGATGTTCGGCGTGGGGCTGGTCGCGGCGTCGCTGGCGGGGCGCATTCGGCGGCAAGAGCGCGACGCGGTCGCACGCGAAGAGCGCACCGGCGCGCTGTACGCGCTGAGCCGCGAGCTGGCCACGGCGGGCTCGAGCGAGCAGGCGGCGCTGATGACGGCGCGGCACATCGCGCGCAGCTTCGACGCGGCGACGGTGGTGCTGCTGAAGGGTGACGGCGGGCTCGAGCCGGCGGCGGCGTGGCCGAGCGGCATGACCCTCGATGCTGCCGAGCTCGGGGTCGCGCAGTGGGTGGCCGAGCACGGGCGGCCGGCGGGCTTCGGCACCGACACGCTGCCGGGCTCGCGCGCGGTGTGTGTGCCGCTGTCGAGCGCGGCGGGCAGCGTGGGCGTGGTGGCGCTCGTGCCGCGGCTTTCGCAGCCGCTGGGCGCCGAGCAGCGCGGCATGCTCGAGACGCTGGGCTCACAGGCGGCGTCGGCGCTCGAGCGCGTGCGGCTGCAGGGCGATGCCGAAGAGGCGACGGTGCGGGCGAAGACCGAGGCGATGCGCAGCTCGCTCTTGTCGGCGGTGTCGCACGACCTGCGCACGCCGCTGGCGGCCATCACGGGGGCGGCGACGACGCTGCGCGACGCGAGCGCGAACGTGCCTGACGGCGAGCGGGCCGGGCTGATCGGCTCGATCGTGAGCGAGGCCGAACGGCTCGAGCGGCTGGTGGGCAACCTGCTCGACATGACGCGGCTCGAGTCAGGGGCGATGAACCCGAAGCGCGAGTGGGTGCCGCTGGAAGAGCTCGTGGGCAGCGCGCTGAATCGGCTCGAGGCGAAGCTGGGCGGGCGCGAGGTGACGGTCGACCTGGCGCCGTCGCTGCCGCTGCTCGAGGTCGACCCGCTGTTGCTCGAGCAGGTGCTCATCAACCTCGTCGAGAACGCGACGAAGTACACGCCGCGGGGCTCGCCGCTCGAGGTGAAGGCGCGCGTCGAGGCGCAGGGGGTGGTCATCGAGGTGATGGACCGTGGGCCCGGCCTGCCGCCGGGCGCGGGCGAGCGCGTCTTCGAGAAGTTCTATCGGGGGCCGAGCCAGGGCATCTCGGGCGCGGGGCTGGGCCTGCCCATCTGCAAGGGCATCGTCGAGGCACACGGAGGGCGGCTCTTGGCGTTCGACCGTGAAGGGGGTGGCGCCGTGTTCCGCATCGTTCTGCCGTTGCCGAAGGAGCCTCCGACATGAGCGCAGGGCCGGTGGTGCTGCTGGTGGAAGACGAGCCCGAGATGCGGCGCTTCATTCGGGCGTCGCTGCAGGCGAGCGGTTACCGGCTGGTCGAGGCGTCGACGGCGCACGAGGGCATCGCGCTGGCGTCGAGCCACAACCCCGAGCTGGTGCTGCTCGACCTGGGCCTGCCCGACGGCGACGGCATCGACGTGACGGTGAAGCTGCGCGAGGGCTCGAAGGTGCCCATCATCGTGCTCTCGGCGCGGGGGCGAGAAGAAGACAAGGTGCGGGCGCTCGATGCGGGGGCCGACGACTATCTGACGAAGCCGTTCGGGGTGAACGAGCTGCTCGCGCGCATGCGCGTGGCCCTGAGACACGCGAAGCCGGCGTCGGTCGAGCCGAGGCTCACGCTGGGCGACGGGCTCGAGCTCGACCTCGAGAAGCGGGTGGTGACGCGCGGCGGAGCCGAGGTGCATCTGACGCCCATCGAGTACCGGCTGCTGGCGTACCTGGCGCAGAACGCAGGCAAGGTGCTCACGCACCGGCAGATTCTGAGCGAGGTGTGGGGCCCCGGGTCGGCGCACCAGACGCACTACGTTCGGGTGCACCTGGCGGAGCTGAGAAAGAAGGTCGAGGTCGACCCGTCGCGGCCGAAGCTCATCGTGACCGAGCCGGGCGTGGGCTACCGGCTGCGCGACGGGTGAGAGGTTGCGTGCGAGTTCTGTAAGGGCGGTGCACAGCGGGCCGGCGCCCGCGCGCTCGATGCAAAGCGCGCAGACACAACCGGGCAAATCGACGGGGTCGGGACCTTCGAGAAGCCTGTGCGATGAAAAATCTCGTGACGATGGGTTTGGTGCTCGCCGGCATCATCACCGGTTGCGGTGACGCGACGCTCGTCGAGCAGCAGCCTGAAGGCGACGTCGAGCTGTCGACCGCCGAGCTCGCGCTGGGCGCGTGGTCGAAGCCGTTTCACGGTGTGGCGTACCTGCAGCGCACGCGGTCGAGCCCGAATCAGCGCATCAACGCGGCGAAGGTGAACCTGAAGGCCGTCGGCGTCTCGCTGAAGGCGACGAACCAGGTGGGCCGGCGGCAGACGACGTCGGGGTTCGCGAAGGGCCAAGACCGGCTGCCGGCCCTGGCCATCAACGGCGACTTCTTCGACTACGACGACTACAACGTGTGGGGCCTGGCGGCCGGCTCTCTGGGCAGGTGGTCGGGCTGCGGCGATGCGCCGGGGCTGTGCGCCGAAGACGCGGCGAAGGGCACGCTGGCGTTCTCGTCGAATCGGGTCGGCGGTGAGCGCGTCGAGCTGTCGAATCAGGAAGACGTCGTGCGCTACGACCCGAGCTGGATGAACGGGGTCATCAGCGGCTGGCCCATGATCGTGAAGAACGGCGCCGTCACGAGCTACCCGCGCATGACGAGCGAGCACTGCACGGCGCGGCACCCGCGCACCGCGGTCGGGCTCACGGCCGACGGAAAGCACCTCTTGGTCGTGACGGTCGACGGCCGTCACAGCGCGGCGGCCGGCATGACCTGCCAGGAGCTCGCACGGGAGCTCATCTCGCTCGGCGCCGTGCGCGCGCTCAGCCTCGACGGCGGCGGCTCGACGACGATGTGGGTGCGGGGCCGCGGCCGCGTCAGCAACTCGGGCGGCGACGAGCGCGTCGTCGGCAACCACCTCGCCATCTTCGCCGAAGACTCGGGCCGCATCGGCAAGCTCAGCGGCACGGTGCACGTGCGCGGCTTCCCCGCGCGCGTCATCGAGGGCGCGAACGTCGAGCTCGTGAACGAGGCGCTCGACACGACGGGGCCGGGCGGGCGCTACGGCTTTCGCGTGCCGCAGGGGCTGTACCGCGTGCGTGTCAGCGCGGCTGGCTTCACGCCGCGAGTGGTCGAGGTGCGGGTGAGAGACGACGAGACGACCGACGCCGACCTCTGGCTCGAGGCGCGCAACGACAACGACGACGACGGCTGGCCGAACGGGCGCGACAACTGCCCCGACGTGGCGAACGGCGGGCAGGCCGATGAAGACGGCGACGGTCGCGGGAACCTGTGCGACGGCGACGACGACAACGACGGCGTGCCCGACGTCGACGACAACTGCAGGAAGCTGGCGAACACGCGGCAGCTCGACGAAGACCTCGACGGGTTCGGTAACGCGTGCGACGCGTTCGACGACGACCCGACGCGGCACTGAGCGCTGGCGGCGAAGTGATTCAGCTTTTAGGGCCTGCGTCGCCGTCTTGGCTTCGGAGCGCTGCGAAGCCGCTGAGCGAAACCTCCCGCGGTGAAGAGGTTCACATACGAGTCGGGGGACCCGCGGGGGTTTGAGCCTTGTTAAACAAATGAGGCGCCTTTGTTAAACATGGTTCAAACCCTCGTTGGCCCCGAGCTCGGCGCAGCACCTGATTCACTGGTCGTCGCCCACCCCGCCGTCGTGTCGTGCGCGGGCAGGTCAGCCGGTCGAAGTACGCCGCGGCCCTCACGCCGCCGCGCGCTGCAGCGCCGAGCCGAGCGGCGCGCACCGGTACAAGAGGTCGTACTGCCCGGCGTTGCCGTTCGTCACCATCGCGACCGCGAGCTGCCGCTTCGCGTCGGCCCACGCGAGCGTGCAGAACGCGCCGGCGTGACCGAAGCACGCTCCAGTGCCCCACCAGCCGTACATGGTCGGGGTCAGCCCGCCGAGAATGAAGCCGCGCCCGACGCGCAGCGGCACGCGGTTGCTGCGATCGAACCCCCACGCGCCTTCGGTGTACCGAGCCAGCGTCGACGGCTTCAGCAGCGGCGCCCCGCCCCGCGCGAGCGCGTCGTAGAACCGCGCCAGGTCGTTCGCCGTGCACACCAGCCCCGCGCCCGGCACGAACGCGGTCAGCGCCGCCGGCGAGTTGTTGTCGCGCTCGAACACCGCCGACAGCTCGACGCCCGCGACGTACGTCTTCTTCGTGCCGACCCAGTACGTCTGCGCGAGCGTGGCGAGCTCGTCGCGCGTCGCGCCGAAGCGCAGCCCGGGCACACCGAGCGGTGCCGCAATCTCTCGCGCCAAAAACGTGTCGAGCCGCTCGCCCGTCGCGCGCTGTGCGACCTCGGCCAGAATCCACCCGAACTCGTACGGCATGTACGCGAGCTTCCCGCGAGGCGACCTCGGCGTCGCCGACGCCACCACCGAGCGCACGTGCTGCTCGTCGCCCCAGCGCTCGGGGCTCAGCACGAGCTCGGGCGTCAACACACCGGCGCGGTGCCGCAGCACGTCGAGCACCGTGAGCTCGCCCTTCCCGTTCGCCGCGAACTCGGGCCAGTACTTCGCGACCGGCGCGTTCACGTCGACGAGCCCGCGCTCCTCCATCATCGCGATCGCGGTCGCCACCACCGGCTTCGTCGCCGAGAACACCGCGAAGCGGGTCGCGGGCGTCACGGCCATGCTCGGCTCGCGCGCCTTGCCGAGCGCGACGTCGAGCACCTTCTCGCCGCGCAGCCACACCACCAGCTGCCCGCCCGGGAAGCGGCCCTGCGCGTGCTGCTGCTCGAACACCGCGCGGGCGCGCTGAAGGTCGCTCACGGAGCGCCAGCCTACCCTCGCGCCTCTGGCGCGGAAACGGGAGCGCAGCGACCAGGAGCCTCGTCAGCGGCAGATGGCGGTCGGCGCTCTGCAGACGCCGCCGTCGCCGGTGATGGAGTTGCCACCGTCGCGGCCTCCGCAGGTGCACTGGTCGTAGCGCCAGCACGGCGCGCCCGCATCGAACCGCGGCTCGCAGACGGCACCGCCACCACACCAGCCGTCGGAGCAGTACCCGAGCGTACTGTTGGGCCCGCAGGTGCCACCGTTCTCGACCCACGGCCGGCAGCGCGAGCCGCCGTCACGCTGGTCGATGCAGACGGTGTAGAGCTGACAGTCACGGCTGATGCCGGTCGGCGAGCACGCGACGCCGTCGCCTCCGGGCGGTGTGCACGCCCCACGAATGCAGCTCAGGCCCCACCGGCACTCGTCGCCGTAGGGGCAGCCCGCATCGGCCTCGAGCCGCGGCGCGCACACGCGCGGGCGCATGGCGCCGTTGCAGTAGTCGGCTTCGGGGCACTGCAGCGACCGCGTGCACATCGCTCCCCGCGCGAGCGAATGAGGCGCGAGCGTGCGACAGATGCCACCGACGCACGCGAGCTCGCCATTGCCGCTGCAGTTGCCCTGGAGCTCGTCGAGCGGCCTGACGCAGCCCTCGCCCTCGGGCACCGACGAGCCCGCGCACACGCCGGCGCCAGCATCATCGACCACGACACAGTTGAGGTTGCCGCAGTTGCTACGCTCACGACACGGCAGCCCCTGGGTCGGCGTCGCGCAGTGCCGGCTGCCACCGTCGCTGCCGTAGTCGAGCAGGCACTGGTTCAGGCACCCGCTGGCCCCGGCCGAGCAGAGCTCGCCGTCGGGAATCGCGGCGTAGCAGCGGCCTGAAGCTCCCACCGCCTGCGGCACGCAGCGCCCGCCGCACGCCGAGCCCGCGTCGACCGCACACGGGGCACCCGCCGCGAGGCAGGTGCGCTGCGACGCCCCGAGCGCGAGCCCGCACAGCTGAGAGTCACAGTCGAGGAAGCTGGTGCACGGCGCGCCTGCCGCCTGCGTCGGAGTGCACGTGTAGCTGCCGCCGTCGAAGCGGCACGCGCCGCCCGCTGCGCAGGAGCCGAAGTCGCGGCAGTCGCCGCCGACGGCGGGCGGGCCGACACAGCGCGAGCCGACACACCTGATGCGGCCGCCGTCGGCGGGCAGCTCACAGCCTCGCTCGGCGCTGCAGTACTCGCCGGGAGGCGCGCTCCTCGTCAGGCAGACCCGGCCTCCGTCGAGACCCGCGATGCACTCGACGAGCGGAGACTTGTCGACGATGGCGACCGGGTCGCACGGCGCCGCCGTCTCGTCGCACGCCTGGCCGACGACGCGCAGCGGCTGGCACGCCGCGCACACGGGCTCGCCGGCGGCCGGGCAGAAGTGGCCGGGCCCGCAGAGGGTGCGCTCGTTGCACAACGCGCCAGCGCCACCGATGCGCGGGTAGATGTCGCCGCGCTGGTACGGCCCCGAGCACGGCAGCGACTCGATGATGCACGCATTGGCCCGCTGCGGCGCTTCGACCTCGAGGCACCGCTTCGCCGCGAAGCCGTCGAACGCGAGTCGCCCCGCATCGAAGAGCTCGGCGGGAGCGGCGAGGCAGTCGTTCGTCGTGCGCATGAGGCACGTCGCAGTGCCCTGCGGCAGCCGGCCCAGCGCCGCGTAGCAGTCGCAGCTGTTCTTCGCGATGCCCTGACAGAGCTCGAGCAGCGTCAGCTGCCCCGCGTCGACGAAGGCGGCGCCGCCGCCGCCTCCACCCGCGCTCCCTCCACCCGCGCTGCCGCCCGCCGTGCCACCGCTGCCCGCCGTCGTGCTGCCTCCGCCGGCCCCTTCGCCGCCCATGCCGGGCCCACCACACGCGACGAATG
>JAEUJP010000309.1 GCA_016793725.1 Myxococcaceae bacterium
TCTCCTCGGTGGGTGGATGCCTGGAGGGAGTGGTGACCGGGTCACCCGGTCACCGGGTGTCGAAGGTACCCGCGCTTGCGATGAGAAATTCTCCTCGCGCGCGGATGCCTGGAAGGGGTGGTGACCGGGTCACCCGGTCACCGGGGGGGCGAGGTAGCCGAGCTTGCGATGAGGAATTCTCCTCGCCGGGCGGATGCCTGGAAGGGGTGGTGACCGGGTCACCCGGTCATCGGGGGGCGAAGGTAGCCGAGCTTGCGATGAGGAGTTCTTCTCGCGTCGCTGGAGTGCGTGAGGGCGCGAGCGGAAGGAGAGACGCGGGAACAATCACGGACTTTCTCAGCGCCTGAGAAGAGCTGGTGGTTGTCGTTCGACGCGGACGACCCCATCGGCGTGCCGCAGCGACGATGTCCATACGGCTTCGCGACGCTCACCTGGATCAGCACGTCGTCTGGCTCGGCGGCCTGATTCGTCCAGAGCTTCACTCGCGTTCGCGCTTCTGCCTGCGGCATCTCGAGCACGACCTGTTGTATGGCCGTGAGCACCGTCAGCGCGCGCCCCGGCGTTTCGAGCATGCCGTCGAATGCGAGCGTCAGTCCCTCCGGCACGGTTGGCTCGTCGCTCAACGTGATTCGAGTCGTCCCATCAAACTCCATCAGCGTTCCGAACATGAGGCGTTCAGTCGCACGAGCCGGTTCTACACGCTCTGCATCGACATCCACGAGTACGTCAGCGCCGACTCGCCCTCGCTCACCACGAACGCATCGGCCGTGCCCGCGATTGACCAGCACCGCTCGCCGCGCCGAAAACACGCGACCCCGCGCCCCAGCGCCCGCATCGCCTCGTCGCCCTCGAGCATCAGCTCCAGCGCCGCGCGCAACGCCCGTGGTGCCGTGCCGCTCACCGCGATCGGGAAGAGCAGCTCGTCGCGCCGCACCACCGACAGCGCCGTCGTCACCTGCGAGCCGGCCGGCGCCGGGCTCGGAACCTCACCCGGCCCGAACACCCGCCGCGCCAGCTCCACCACGAACGGCAGCGCCTCGAACGCATACCGGCTCGAGAAGTCGCCCGTCGGCCGTGGGCCCCGCCGCACCGAGTGCACCCGGTGCGACACCACGTGCTCGAGCGACGCGCTCGAGTGCTCGAACAGCGTGTGCGAGAGCTGCTCGCCCGAGATCACCCGGTTCTCGACCAGGAGCTCACTCAGCGGTCGGCCCACCACCCGCGCCTTCGCGATGTACTCGCTGAGCACGGCCTGATCGACCGTCTTCGCGCAGCCGGTTCGTCAGGTAGCGCCGCGTCTGCGGGCTACTTTTCTGCGCAACGCGGCACACAACTTGCGCCACGCGGTTGCACGTTTGCGACAAAAAGTAGCCTGTCCCCTTTATTGCGCAGCGGGCAGCCGCATCGTCAGCGTGGTGCCGCCGTGGTGCTCGACGAGCTCTCGGGTCAGCGCCAGCCCCAGGCCCGCGCCCTGGTTCGCCGGGTGAGCGGCTCGTCGAGCGTCGTGAACGGCTTGAACAGGCGCTCGAGGTCGGCGGTCGCGATGCCGGGCTCCGAGTCCCACACCGTGATCTCGAGCTTCTTCGCGGCCGCGCGCGCCGTCACCCGAATCTCGCCGCCAGGCCCTGCGAACTTCGTCGCGTTGCTGAGCAGGTTGAGCAGCGCCTGCTTGTGCCGCCGCGCAACGCCGACCACGGCGCCCACGCCGCGCCTACCTTCACCTCGAGCGTCTGGCCGCGCTGGCGCGCATGCTCGGCGATCACCGCGACGCTCTCGTCGACGAGCTCGCGCACGTTCACCGGTGCCCGCTCGAAGCGCAGCGCCCCCGACTGAATGCGCGACAGGTCGAGCAGATCGTTCACCAGCGCGAGCAGGTGCTCGCCGCTCTGGCGAATCGCCGCGAGGCTCTTCGCCTGCCGTGGGTCGAGCGGCCCGTACATCTCGTGGCTCATGTGTGCGACGAACATCGTGGGGGGCCCGCGGCGGGTCGCGCGCTTGCGTCTCACGCGAGAATCCGCGCGACGAGCTCGACGAGCACCTTCGGCGACGTCAGCTTGTCGAACGTCGCGTGCGCGCCGAGCAGCCGCGCGGCGTCGAGCGTGACGTCGGTGGGCAGCGCGCCGCCGACGGTCATCGCGATGATGGGCAGATCGGGGTGGCGCTTGCGCACCCCACGAATCAGCTCGAGCCCGTCGAACTCGGGCATGTTCACGTCGGTGATGAGCAGGTCGGGCGGCTTCGCGAGAACTTCGGCGAGCGCGGTGCGGCCATTTTCCATCTCGAGCACCACGTGCCCCTCGGCGCGCAGCATGCGCGCGAACGAGTGCCGCAGCCCCGGGTCGTCTTCCACCACGACGATGTTGGCCGGTGACTTCACGTGCGAAGCCTCGATTATGGCCCCTGGCGCTGGTCGCGCGCGGAAATGTTCTGCCACCCCAGTCCGATCGGACAGGTGGGAGCCCCGCTGCCCGTCGGCAGCGCGGTAGCGCCCGACCTGCTCGACCGGCCGGTGGGTCAGCCCCGAAGATCAGGTCTCGCGCCGTGGCGAGCCGAGATCGTCGCGGGCACAATGTTCGCGCCGTCAGCGCCGACATCTCGATGATCTCCAGCGACGTCACCCCCGTACCGCGACGCACCCCGCGCCCCAGTCAAGAGCCCTCGGAGTGCGCCGAGATCATCGACGCCCTCTCGCCCATTCTTGTCGTCACCGCCCGCGACGGCAGCATCGTGCACATCAACCGTGCGGGCGCCGAAGCCGCAGGTCGGCCCGCCGCCGCGTGCCTCGGCGTGCATCTCGGCGAGCTCTCGCCGCGTGAGCCCTGGCCCGCACTCGACCGCCTGCGCCGCGCGGGGGGCGTGGCGAAGGTCGACGCCGAGGCCGACGGCCGCGTGTGGCGCGTGTCGGCGCGTGTCGGCGCGTGTCGGCGCGCGCGCTCGGTCAGGCCTCGGTGGGGAAGATGTTGCTCACGGCCGCCGACGTCACGAGAGAGCGCCGCCTCGAGGCCGAGCTCGCTGCGGCCTCGCGGGTCGCCGAGCTGGGCGTGTTCGTGTCGAGCGTCGCGCACGAGGTGCGCAACCCGCTGTTCGGCGTGCTCGTGAACCTCGACGCGCTCGAGAACGACCCCACTGCGACGGGCGACTTCTTGCCGCGCATGCGCCGCGAGGTCGAGCGCCTGTCGGCCGCGCGTGCGCTGGCGACGGCGCTGGGCCGCGAGCTCGGCCGGCCGGGCCTGACCGTCGACGGCGAGGCCGAGGCGCTTTTGAGGTCGCACGGCTGGCCGGGCAACGTGCGCGAGCTGCGCAACGTGCTCGAGCGGGCCGCCGTGTTCTCGAAGGCGACCGGCTCGATCGTGCCGTGATCGAGCGGGCGCTGTCGCGGCCACAGCGCACCATCGTGGTGAACGCGCCCTCGTCGTCGCCGGCAGGCAAGACCCTGCGCCAGGCCGAGGTCGAAGAGATTCGTGCTGCGCTCGACAAACACGGCAGCGTCGAGAGCGCGGCGACCGTGCTCGGCCTCTCGCGCAGCGCGCTGTACCAGAAGATGCGCAAACACGGGCTGCGGCGGTCGTGAACCGGTTCAGCATTCAGTCGAGCCCGCGCTTGCCCCGAGCCCAGTACGCCTTCACGCGCTGGTCGGCGTGCGGGGCGGCGGGGGCGCGCAGCGCCTTGCGCAGCGTCTGAATCGAAGCGCCCTGGCCGGTGAGCACGAGGTGCGAGCCGGGCTGATCGCCGAGCACGCTGCGCACGTACGCCTCGATGTCGACGAGGTGGCCGGGGCGCTTCTCGACGACCTGCGCGTGGCCGAGGCCGAGGCCAGAGAGCACGGCCTTCGACTCGGCGGCGTCGGTGACCTCGAAGACGCAGCGCAGGGGCCGGGTGGGGGCGCGCACGCGCTGCCAGTCGGCCGCGACCGCGAACGAGGTCTCGTCACCGAAGAGCAGGGCGTCGCCACCCTGGGGCTCGAGCTCGAGCGAGCGCCGCGGCCCGAAGACGTTGATGCCGGCGCCGGGCTTCAGCGCGCGCACCCAGCGCCCGGCGGGCGTGTCACCGTGGGCGAAGACGAGGAGCTGCATCGTGCCGCGCGTCGCGTCGAGCTCGAGCGGCGTGAACGTGCGCAGCGTGAACGGGGGCTCGACCTGCACCTGGAGCTTGTCACCGCGGCTGTAGACGAGCCCCTTCAGCCACCCGGCTTCGAGCGAGAGCTGGCGAAAGTGGGGCGAGAGCTCTCTCAGCGCGGTCACCGTGGCCTGCTTGAAGAGGAGGTTGTTCAAGAGGTCGCCGAGCATGGGGGTCTCTGGTAGGTGATTATGATTCTCAATATCGATAGCAGCCCGGGCCTCGGCGCGTCAACCCGGGGCGGGGCGCGTCACTCGAGCTGGCGCAGCTTGAGCAGCGGCTCGAGCTCGACCTGCGACTTTCGCTGCAGCCGCTCTTCTTCGCGGGTGCCGCAGACGCTCAAGAAGTCGCAGAACGTGCACTCGTCTTTCCCGGGCGCGGCGGGCAAGAACCCCTTGTCGATGGCCTGGCTCACGATGCTGATCGCCGAGCGGGCCTCGTCTCGAGACCGGGCATCGAGGGGTATCGACACCTTCGTGAAGTTGCCCGCCTGGGTGCAGTACCAGAGGGTGCCGCCGTCGACCTTCGTGCCGGGGAACAGCTTCTCGAGCGCGAGCGCGTACAGCACGGGCTGCAGCGTCTTGCCGCCGCCGAGCCGCGTCTCGACCTCGGCCCGCTGCTTGCCCGTCTTGTAGTCGGTGGCGGTCAAGGCGCCGCCGGGCCCGCGCTCGACGAGATCGATCGAGCCGTGCAATCGCAGCCCGCCTTCGAGCTCGACGGGCTCGGGCCGGCTGTCTTCGTCGGCGCGCTCGCGGTTCGCGAGGCCGAACGAGAGCTCGAAGCGCCACGGTGTCCACCGGGCCACCCGCATCTGCCGCATCCACTCCCGCAGGTCGGCGCGAATCGCCTCGATGCCGTCGTCCCACACCCGGGGGATCACGGGGTGCAGCTCTTCGCGCCGCTCGGCCGCCACGCGGTCGAGCACCTCGTCGACCTTCGCCAGCGCCACGTCTTCTGGCGGCGGCCACCGGTGCTTCAGCTCGGTCATGACCTCCCACTGCACGTCGTGCACGAGGCCGCCG
>JAEUJP010000317.1 GCA_016793725.1 Myxococcaceae bacterium
GCACAGCTGCGAGTATCAAGACGGCGGCTCGAGCAGCCCCCTGGTCTGCGTGCCCCTCAAGGCCGAAGGCGACGCCTGCCGGTGGACTTACGCGTGCGGCCCCACCATGGCGTGCGCGTCGAACGTCTGCGTGAAGCGCATCGCAAAAGAAGGCGAGGCATGCGAGGTGCGCAGCGGCTGGCCCGACTGCGACGCCGAGACACTGTGCCGCCGCGACAACGATGCGGGCGTCTGCGTGCGCCGCTCGGGCCTCGGCGGCGCGTGTGTCGGCTTCCAGTCGACGTTCGTCAACACCTGCATGCCCTCGCTGCGCTGCAGCTCGTCGCTCGGCACCGGCACCTGCCTCGCGCGCGCCGGCATCGGCGAGACGTGCTCGAGCACCAACGGCTCGTCGTTCTACCCGAACGACTGTATGGACGGTCTGTATTGCCACTACGGCACGTCGCGCTGCCGCGAGCTGCCCGGCGATGCGGGCGACTGCTCGACGCAGGGCTCGAGCGACCAGTGCCGCCCCGGCTTCTGGTGCGACTACTTCGGCAACGAGCGCTGCTACCCGGTGCTCGACGACGGCCAAGACTGCGACGGCTACGACGACGCGTGTAAGTCGCGCGACTGCGTCTACGGCCGCCTGCCCGACGCCGGCAACGGGTACCAGTGTGTGCGCTGCACCTCCGTGGCAGACGGCGGCTAGGTCGATAGAGTGTGTTCGAGCCGTCGAGTGTCTGGCCGACGACGGCAGCAAGAGCAGCGTTGACCGCTTCGAGATTTTCAGCAGTGGTGGTGCTGCTGGTCGCAGCCTGCGGCGGCACGTTCGCGCCCCCGGGGGGCAGCGGCGGCGGAGGTGGCCGCGCCGGCGGCTCGGCCGGCGGCAGCGGCACCGCGGGTGGCACCGCCACAACGGGGCTGCCGCTCGCCAGCGCGTGCTCGGTGCTGAACACGAGCCGCTGCGAGTACCTCGCGCGCTGCGGCCTCATCGACGACTCGATGTCGGCGCTGCGCGACTGCCAGGCGTGGCTGCTCTCGACGTGGTGTGGCCCGACGAAGTGGCCCGCCCGCGTCGAGGCCTCGACGCTCTTGTACGACGCGCGCCTCGGCCAGTCGTGCGCCGAGGCCTGGCCGACCCGCTCGTGCGAAGAGTGGGAATCTCAGCCGCTGCCGTGCACCCGCATGCTCTCGCCGAACGCGTCGCCGCTGCAGGCCTGCTACGACGGCTACAGCGAGTGCACCGAAAACCGGGTGTGCCGCGGCGCCGCCTGCCCGCGCAGCTGCCAGCCGCTCGGGGTGGTCGGTGACTCGTGCCTGCTCGACTCCGACTGCACGTCGCTCTTGTACTGCAAGCGCGCGGTGGCGGTGACGGGCGCAGGCACGTGCACGAACCTCGGCGTGGCGAGCTCGGTGTGTGGCCCCGACGAGCCGTGTGCGCCGGGGTTCACGTGTGTCGCCGGCCGCTGCCTCGTGCCGCCGACGGTGGGCTCGCCGTGCGCGTCGGGCGGCGTCTGTGATGCGACGGCGTGGTGCGAGTTCAACGCCGACGGAGGCACCTGCGCGATGCGCCAGGGCGCCGCCGCCCGCTGCACCGACGACGTGCAGTGCGCCTCGGGGTACCTGTGCCAGCTCGGGCGCTGCGAGCCGAAGGTCGTCGCGGTGAAGAACGCGATGTGCAGCGACCGGCAGACGTGCCCGGCCACGACCACGTGTGTGGGCGCGGCGCCGCCGGCGCTCGGCGAGTGCAAGCCGCCGCTCAAGGTGGGCGACGAGTGCATCGCGAGCGACGACTGTGAGAGGCACCTCGCGTGCGCCTCGGTCGACGGAGGGTTCAGACTCACGTGCGGCGAGCGGCAGGCGCCGTCGGGCAGCTGCTCGGTCGACCGCGACTGCCAGCTGTTGTCGCGGTGTGTGGGCGGGGTGTGTCTGCGGCTGCCGATGCTGAACGAGGTGTGCACCGACGTGAAGGCGTGCCTCGTGGGGCCGTGCGTGAGCGACGGCGGCACCTCGGTGTGCGTCGAGAAGTTCGTGGCCGGCGCGCGGTGCTCGGCCGACTCTGACTGCGCCTCGGGCCGGTGTGTCGGCGCCATCTGCCTCACCGGCTGCGCGCCGTGACACTGCAGGCCGAGCTGCGGCGGCGGCTGAAGGCGCTGGGCGACCCGAAA
This sequence comes from Myxococcaceae bacterium, assembly GCA_016793725.1. Classification (GTDB taxonomy): domain Bacteria; phylum Myxococcota; class Myxococcia; order Myxococcales; family Myxococcaceae; genus Xiheicaenimonas; species Xiheicaenimonas phototrophica. The sequence continues at coordinate 2,151 of JAEUJP010000317.1, forward strand.
GACGCGGCCCAGATGCAGAGGTACATGAAGTCGGCGCTGCCGTACTTCGGTGTGAAGTCGACGCCGATGCGGGCGGTGTTTCGCGAGGTGATGGCGGGGTATGCGCCGGCCTCGGCGGCGGCGTGGAAGCGCGACGTGCTGACCCTGTGGCGCGGGGCAGGGCACCGGGAAGAGCGGTATGCGGCGCTGGCGCTGTGTGCGCACCGCGGCGCGCGTGCGTTTCAGCGGTTCGAGGCGCTGCCGCTGTACGAGGAGCTGATTGTGACCGGCGCGTGGTGGGACCTCGTCGACGAGGTCGCCGGCTCGCGGCTGCCGGTGCTGCTGCAGGCCGACCGGGTCGCGATGACGAAGGCGATGCGCACGTGGTCTCGCTGCGGCGACCTGTGGAAGCGGCGCGCGAGCATCATCTGCCAGCTGAAGCTGAACGATGAGATCGACCTCGAGCTGCTCTACGACTGCATCGAGCCGTCGCTCTCGTCGAAGGAGTTCTTCCTGCGGACGGCGATCGGCTGGGCGCTGAGGCAGTACGCGAAGAGAGACCCCGATGAGGTGGCGCGGTACGTGGAAGAGATGGGGGAACGCTTGTCGGGGCTCAGTCGGCGCGAGGCGCTGAAGCACATCGTGTAGCTCAGCTGGGCGGTTGCAGCTTCCCAACGTCAGGAATCACCACGTTGCGACGAGAGAGCCACCGCCATGTGGCTGCCCGTCATCATGCTGTTCGTCGCTTTCGTCGCCGCGATCGCCTTCGCGATCTGGGCGTACGTCGCGGACACGCGCGACGAGCAGCTGTCGCGCTGAGCCTCACGGCGAAGACGGCGCTTCCGACTTCAGGTCGACCGTCTTCGCCGTCACCTCGCCCGCCTTGATGGTCACCGTGAACGTTCGCTCGAGCTGCTGCTCTTTGTTCACCGCGCGCAGCGTGTGCGTGCCCGCGGTGAGCTCGAGCTTCGGCAGCGGCGTCATGCCGAGCTCCTTCTCGCCTTCGAACACGACGCTCCACGGTGACGTCTTGAGCGCCAGGTACCCGCGCCCCAGCGGCTCGAGCGAGAGCTCGAGCGTCGCGCTCTCACCGCCCTGCAGCGTCGCCGACTTCGTCGCCACCGCGTAGCCCGCACACTGCACCACGACCGCCTGCGCCACCGACGGCTCGACCGTCACCGCCGCCGGCGACACCCCTTGCTCTCGGCCGTTCACCGTCACGTTGCAGCCCGACGGCGTGCTCTTCACCGTCAGCGTCGCCGTCTTCGGCTTCACCAGGAGCGGCTTCTTCACCGGCTGCTTCCCAGCCGGCCGATCTGGCATCGGGTCGGGCAGCGGCTCGGGCGGGGCGACCTCGGCCACCACCGACGCGTCGAGCGCCGGCGGAGCCACCGTCGTCGGCTTCACGCTCTCGACGATGATGATGGGCTGCGACGGCGGGCTGCCCGGCAGGTATCGCAGGGCCGCGCTGATCGCCGCCCCGAGAATGACGACCAGAATCGCCACCACCAGCCACGGCACGCGCACGCCGCCCTGTTGCGGTATCTCGACGCTCTTGCGCGTCGCCGTGCGCTGCTCCAGCGCGAGCGGCCCGAGCGACGGCAGCGACTTGTTGCCGCTCGTCTCTTGCGGCAGCTTCTGAAACACCTCGGCCGAGTCGTCGCGCGCCATCAGCACCTGCTGCCGCAGCGCGATGTCGTCTTTGAACAGCTGGCCCATCAGCGCCGCCACCTGCGCCGGCCCCGACGCCGGCGCGGTCGCGAGCCAGACGTCGAGCTGCGCCTTGAGCTCGGCGCACGTCGCGAAGCGGTCTTCGCGTCTGAACGCCATCGCGCGGTCGCAGACGGCGAGCAGCTCGGGTGGCGCCGACGCGAAGCCCATCTCGCTCGGCTTCGGGTACTCGCCCAGCGACAGCTGGCGAATCAGCGCGAACTCGTTCTCGTGCTTGAACACGCGCTTGCCGCCGATGAGCTCGGTGAGCACGACGCCCAGCGCGAACACGTCGGCGCGGCGGTCGACGATCTCGCCGCGACACTGCTCGGGCGCCATGTACGAGACCTTGCCCTTCACCGAGCCGGTGCGCGTCTTCGTGAGGGTGGTCGCCGCCTTCGCGACGCCGAAGTCGAGCAGCTTGACGCGGCCCTCGTAGGTGACGAACAGGTTCTGCGGCGACACGTCGCGGTGCACGATGTTGAGCGGCGTGCCGTCGACCTCTCTGAAGTCGTGCACGTAGTGCAGGCCGTCGCACGCGTCGGCGACGATGCGGGCGCTGAACGTCGGCGGCACGCTCACGCCCTGCCGCACCGCTTCGCGCACCAGGCCCGCCACGCTCTGACCGGCGAGGTACTCCATCTCGAGGTACAGCGAGCCCTCGGCGTCGCCGAGACTGTAGACCTGCACGACGTTCGGGTGCTCGAAGCGGGCCGCGAGCCGCGCCTCGTCGAGGAACATCTGCACGAACTCGGGCTCCTTGCCGAGCGCCGGCAAGATGCGCTTGATGACGTGCAGCTTCGCGAAGCCGCCGGGCCCGCTCTTTCGCGCGAGAAACACCTGGGCCATGCCGCCCTCGCCGAGCTCGGCGAGCAGCGTGTAGGCGCCGTAGGTTGCCGGGAACTTCACACCTGCCAATATACGCGTCGGCCTCACGCGCATGCTGCTGACCGTCGCACTCTGGGTGACGCTGGGCTCCGACCCGCTCGTGCGGCGTGGCGCAGCCCTGTTCGACACGCTCGACTTCGAGGGCGCGCTGGCCTCGTACGAGCGCGCGCTCACGGTGCGGCTCGGCTCGAGCGACGAGCTCGTCGAGGCGCTGCTCGGCGTCGGGCTGTGCGAGGCGACGCTCGGCAACGACGCGAGGGCGAAGCTCGCGTTCTCGAGGGCGCTCGCGGTGAAGCCCGACGTGCAGCTCGAGGGAGCCGACATCTCGCCGCGGCAGCGGGCTCCGTTCGATGCGGCGCGCGCCGAGGCGAAGGGGCGGCCGGCGGTGCGCATCGAGCACACGCCGCCCCGCACGTTTCCCCCCGGCGCTCCGGTCACGCTGAGCGCCGAGGTGGTGAACGACTGGCAGGGCCTGGTGACCGGGGCTCGGCTCGTCTTCCGCCGCGAGGGGCAGGGCGCCTGGGAAGAGGTCGCGGTGACGGGGCCGGGGCCTTTTTCGCCGATGCTGCCGGTGCTGGGCGGCGGCGCCGTCGAGTACTACGTGCAGGCGGTCGGGCCCGGCGGCAGCCCGGTGTCTTCGTGGCGAAGCGCCGAAGACCCGATGCGGGTGCGCGTCGCCGAGCCGGCTGACGACGGCGCGCCGCTCTACCAGAGGCCGTGGCTGTGGGTGGTGGTCGGCGGCGTGGTGGCCGCCGGCGTCGTGTCGGCCGTGGTCGTCACGCAGACGGCCACGCCCGACTACACGGTGCGCACGCGCCCCGCTCAGTGACGCGAGCGAAACACCTTCGCCGCAGAACACCTTGTCGGCGCGGCCGTCGCCGGTGACGTCGGCGAAGTAGAAGCGCGACGTCGCGACGCCGCTCGAGGCCGTCGCGCGAGACGTCTGGGCCGCGTCACGGCGAGGTTTCGGTCACGGCAGCAGGAGCTGCCACACGTCGTTTCGATACACGGGGTCGTGCGCTCCGCCCGAGAGCACGAGGCGGTTCTGCACCGCGTCGTACGAGAACGCGGGGAAGATGCGCGGCCTCGGGCGAAAGTCGGGCAGCGTCACCTCGACCCACGCCGGGTTCGGCTGGTCGAGCGTGATTCGCCACAGCCGGTCGACGAGCGAGGCGCGCATGCCGGCGGGCCGGGCGAGCGTGCCGAGCACGTACAGGTTCGGCGGCTGCTCGCGCGTGAGCGCGCCGGCCGGCAGGAACAGCGGGTCGGGGCGCGCGCCGGCCGCGTCGACGAGGCGCCACCGTTCTTGCCCGCGCACCAGCGAGAGCTCCCACAGCTCGTTCGTATCGTCGGAGCCCGAGATGCTCTTCGTGCCGCCGAACACCAGCATGCGCTGCCCGCGCGGGTCGTAGCCCGCGACCGCGCCGTACCGCGGGTCGGGCAGCTCGCCCGCCGGCGCCAGCGGCTGCCGCACCAGCGCGCCGTTCTCGACCGCGAACGTGAGCACGTCGTCGAGCGTGCCGCTGCCACCGCCGCCGGGCAGCGGCCCGATGCCGCCGAACAGCACCATGCGGTGGTTCACCGTGTCGTAGACGGCGGCGGCGCCCCAGCGCGGGTCGTGGGGCACGCCGCGGGGGTCGAGGTCCTCGAGCTCGGTGAAGCCCGCATCCGACAGGCGGTAGAGCGCCGCGACGGGCAAGAGGTTGCCGACGCGCCCGCCGTAGAACCAGTGCTCGTTCAGGTCGGGGTTGAACACCTGCGACATCGTGGCGCGCGGCCACGGCGAGCCCGGGCGCGCGGCGAGGCGGCTGGCCCCGCCGTCGCTCGCGAGCTGCCACTCGTCGGTCAGCGGCGCTGCGTTCTCGTCTTCGCCGCCGAAGAACTGCAGCGGGTCTGACGAGGTGACGTTGCCGGCGCTGCGCCGCGCCGGCGCGGGCGGCGCGCCGACCGTCTGGAGCTTCGTCAGCCGCTCGTTGCCCGGCGTCAGCCCCAACACCCAGACGTCTTCGAGCAGGTCG
>JAEUJP010000328.1 GCA_016793725.1 Myxococcaceae bacterium
GCACAGCTCGAGGGCATAGAGGCTGCGGGCGATGCGGCCGAGATCGCCGCGCAGGTGGTGAAAGCTCGAGACGACGTCGGCGGCGTCGAGGCGGTAGGTGTCGCCGCGGCGCTCGACGAGGCGCGCCTTCAGGTGGGTGCCGGGCTCGAGCGCGCCGGGGAAGCGGCGCTTGCTCTTGCGCGCGCCGGCGGCGAACGCCGACAGGCGGCCTCGGCCGACGGTGAACAGGGTGACGATGCGGTCGGCCTCGCCGTAGTCGACGCCCGACAGCACAATCGACTCCTCGACAAAACGCTCCACCGTGAGGCGCGTTCTACCCGATCGCGGAAACCCGGCAACCGAGCGCGTGAATCGCCCCCGGCCCCGGCCCCGGTTTTCAAGGCCGAAGGTTGGCCGCGATCTGCACCTGCGTCCACCACCACAACAGGGCGAGGCCGAGCACCAGCACGACCCCGACGATGAGCATCACCGTCCACGCGCTCTTCCTTCGCGCCGCCTCGAGCGCCACCGGGCTCTGCTCGGTCGGAGCCAACGTCCCGGGAATCTCGTGAAACCGGTTCAGCACCTCGTCGGGCGACAGGCCCAGCGCGGTCGCGTACGCCTTCAGGTGGTTCACCACGAACACGAGCTCGGGAAAGCGGTCGGCCTGGCCGTCTTCGAGCGCCGACACCAGCGTGGGCGGTATGCGCGTCTGCCGCGCGACCTCGTCACGCGACAGCCCGCGCAGCTCGCGCTGCTGGCGCAAGAAGGCTCCGAGCTCGATGAACGTCAAGGGGTTGGCCCGAGCCCGTCTTTGAGGCGCTTGCAGCTGTCGCGCTCGGAGTCGACGCGCGACTTCTCGAGGCACCCCTGCAGGCTCTGGTGCGCCCCGGCCAGGTCGCCCTTCTTCGCCAGGCACACCCCTTCGCGCAGGTACGCGTCGGCCACGTCGGGGCACAGCTCTTTGAACTTGCCGAACGCGCGGCACGCCTCGTCGGTCGCGCCCGTCTCGTCGTAGATCGTGCCGAGGTTTCGGTAGCCGAGGCAGAACTTCGGGTTCAGCGTCACCGACGACTTGATGCTCTGCAGCGCGGCTTCGGTGTCACCCTTCTTGAACAGCGCCCACCCCAGGTTGCCCTGCGCGAGAAACGGCGTCGCATAGAGCATGTCGTTCAGCGCCTCGCGGTAGAGGACGATCGCGTCGTCGTAGCGCTTCTGGTCGAGGTACACGTTGCCGAGGTTGACCTTGCACTCCGAGAAGGTGGGCTTCAGCTCGATCGCCTTCTTGTAGTGACCGATGGCTTCTTCGGGCCGCCCGAACGCCATGTGCAGCAGCACGCCCTTCGCGTTGTGCGCCTCGGGGAAGTCGGGGTCGAGCGCCAGCGCGCGATCGAGCTCGACGACGCCCGCCTGCGGCTCTTTCTGCGCCATGTTCACCGCGAGATCGTAGTGGGCCTGCGCCTCGACCTGCTCCTTTTCGGTCGGCACGTGCGCGCACGCCCCCACGACCAGCAAGAGCACGAACGAGCCGAACAGCTTGCCGATCGCCGAGGCAGCCACCGACGCCGCGTGCGCCGCCTGCGCCTTCTCGACCGCCGCCGGCTTCACGCCCGACTGCGACCCCTTCTTGTTCGCCAGCGCCGCCGGGTCTCGCTGAAACACCGGCAGCGTCTTCATCAGCTGATCCTGCTCGTCGGCAGGCCGCTGGCGGAAATTCAGATTGTCCATGATGAAGCCCATCGACTCGACGAACCCGAGCGCCTCGGTCTCTTCGCCCTCGAACTGCTCGGCAGACGCCGCCCGGTTCGACGGCATGTACACCGCACACTCGTTCGTGCCCGGCATGAACAGGTACACGAACACCGCGAACCCGCTCGGGCCCCGCAGCCCCAAGATGTACGCCTTCGCCGGCCCCGCGGTTCGCCCCGGCACCGCGAGGTGCGGCACGTTCAGCGACTCGTACAGGCTCATCACCTGCTCTTTGAGCGCCGGCAGGCCTTTCAGTCGTTCGTCGATCGAGAACATGGCGGGCGCGTCACCGGGTGACGAGCGTGAACTCCTGCGTGACGTCGTTGCCGTCGGCGGCCGTGCACTCGAACTTGATCGCCGAGCTCTCGATGGTCACCTGGTCGCCGACCGTCTGGCCCTCGCCGAGCACCACGCGAAAGACGTGCTCTTTGCTGAAGCTCTTGCGCGTGCCCTGCAGCTGCTTCTTCGCCATGAACAGCACCGCGTTCGAGCCGGGCGTCAGGTGCTTCGTGACGTCGGCCACGATCTGGTCGTCGCCGTTGCGCAGCTTCTTCACCCACTTCGAGTTCACGTACACGTCGATGTCGAACTCGGCCATGCCCGTCGGCCGGTGCTCGCTCACCAGAAAGTACCGCTTCGTCAGCGTGCCCTGCGGCTTCGGAGCCGCCGCCCCCGGCCCACCCTCGACCTGCTTCACGTTGTAGCCGGGCGCGTCGATGAACACGTTGCCCTGCTCGTCGATGCGCACATTCACCTTGTCGAACTTCTGGTTCGTCACGCCGTCGATGCGCACGTTGTTCAGGTACACCGAGCCGCCGGCGAACGCTTCGCCGCCCAGCAACACGCTGCACACGAGCAGAACGGCAGAAATCAGGCAGCGCATGTCAAAGCTCCTCGTCGGTACTGCTTACCCCAAACGATCTGCCCCGGCGAAAATTTCAGTTCGTTTCCGGGTGCTTACGCCCGCGCTGGGTTGAGTCGATTCGGGCGCGGCCCCACGCGCCCCCTTTCTGTCGCGAGCACGCAGCTCAATGCCCTGCGCCGTGCGCGTGCATTCGAATCAGCTCAAGCAGCGCACGGGAGTAGGTCATACTTCGGGCCGTGACCCCAACCGCGGGCAACTTCCCCACGCAGGTGCTGGTGGTCGACGACGAGCAGTCGGTCATCGACCTGCTCACGGTCGTGCTCAAGAAGGCGAAGCTGTCGGTGCGCTCTGCGACGTCGGGTGAAGACGCGCTGAAGCTGCTCGAGGCCGAGCGGTTCGGGTGCATGCTCTGCGACAAGAACCTGCCTGGCAGGCACGGGCTCGACGTCATTCGTGAGGCGAAGCGCCTGCAGCCGTACTGCGCCTGCCTGGTGATGACGGGGTACCCGACCGCCGAGTCGGTGCTCGAGGCGCTGCGGCTCGGCGCGACCGACTACCTCGAGAAGCCCTTCCCCGAGCTGGGGCTCGTCGTGCAGCGGGTGCAGAGCGCGATGGAGCACGCCCGCACCGCGTTCGAACGTGAGGCCCTGGTGCGCACGCTGCGCGAGATGCGCACGCGGCTGAAGAAGACCGAAGAGGCGGTGTTTCAGCGGCAGACCGAGCTCGACGTCTTCGTGCAGGTGCTCGAGCTGCGCGTCGAAGAGGCGACGGGGGCCCTGAACGTGAAGACCGCGCAGCTGCAGGCCGAGCTCGATGCCTTGCGCGAGCAGCTGAAGGCGCACGCGACGCGCGCCGCGTTGAGCGCGCAGCGGCCGAACCTGACGCTCGAAGAGGCCCGCGAGGCGCTCGAGAACCTCGAGCGCTCACTCTCAGAGACTGTGGACGCGCTGGCCCGCTGATATTAGGCGTAGGGCCCATGTCCCAGATCGCATCGCTCATCGCCCGCGAAGTGCTCGACTCCCGTGGCAACCCGACCGTCGAGGTCGACTGCCGCCTGACCGACGGCTCGTTCGGCCGTGCCGGGGTGCCCTCGGGCGCCTCGACCGGCAGCCGCGAGGCGCTCGAGCTGCGCGACGGCGACGCGAAGCGCTACGGCGGCAAGGGCGTGTCGAAGGCGGTCGGCCACGTGCGCGACGTCATCGCGCCGGCGGTGAAGAACCTGGTGGCGGTCGATCAGGTCGCGGTCGACGCGAAGCTGCTGTCGCTCGACGGCACCGAGAACAAGGGCAAGCTCGGCGCGAACGCGGTGCTCGGGTGCTCGATGGCGGTCGCGAAGGCAGCGGCGGCCTCGCAGCGCGTGCCGCTCTACCGGTACCTCGGCGGCGCCGACGCGCGCACGCTGCCGGTGCCGCTGCTGAACGTCATCAACGGGGGGGCGCACGCCGACAACAGCGTCGACATGCAGGAGTTCATGATCGTGCCGGTCGGGGCCCCCACCTTTCGCGACGCGATTCGCTGGGGCTGCGAGGTGTACCAATCGCTGAAGAGCATCTTGAAGAAGAAGGGCCACTCGACGGGCGTGGGCGACGAGGGCGGCTTCGCGCCGAACCTGAAGGCGAACCACGAGGCGATCGAGGTGATTCTCGAGGCCATCACGAAGGCGGGCTTCAAGGTGGGCGACGACTTCGTGCTCGCGCTCGACCCGGCGGCGAGCGAGTTCTTCGAAGACGGCAAGTACGTGTTCAAGAAGAGCGACGGCTCGAAGAAGTCGCCGGCCGAGATGGTGGCGTTCTGGGAAGACTGGGCGAAGAAGTACCCGATCGTGTCGATCGAAGACGGGCTGGCCGAGGGCGACACCGAGGGGTGGAAGCTCATCACCGACCGCATGGGCTCGAAGCTGCAGCTGGTCGGCGACGACTACCTGGTGACGAACCCGGCGCTGGTGCGGCGCGCGGTCGAGGCGAAGATCTGCAACTCGGTGCTGGTGAAGCTGAACCAGGTGGGCACGGTGACCGAGACCTTCCAGGCGATTCGTGAAGCCCGCAGCGGAGGGTGGACGGCGATCATCTCGCACCGCTCGGGTGAGACGCCCGACGACTTCATCGCCGATCTGGCGGTGGCGACCTCGGCCGGGCAGATCAAGACGGGCGCGCCTGCCCGCGGCGAGCGCGTGGCGAAGTACAACCAGCTCCTGCGCATCGAAGAAGAGCTCGGCTCTTCGGCGATCTACGCGGGCCGCGCTGCCTTCAAACACCGGTGAACATGAGCACACTACTCGCAGTACTGCTGGCAGGAGCCCCCATGGTCTACGACTTCAACGTGAAATCGATCGACGGCAAAGACGTGCCGCTCTCGTCGTACAAGGGCAAGGCGCTGCTGATCGTGAACACCGCCTCGGAGTGCGGCTACACGCCGCAGTACGAGGGCCTGCAGAAGCTGTACGACGCGTACAAGGCGAAGGGCTTCGAGGTGCTCGCGTGTCCCTCGAACGACTTCGGCGGGCAGGAGCCCGGTTCGAACGCCGACGTGAAGAAGTTCTGCACGCTCAAGTACAAGACCACCTTCCCCCTGTTCTCGAAGGTGGCGGTGAAGGGCGACGCGGCCGAGCCGCTCTACAAGTTTCTGCAGGGCGCCCCGAAGAACGGCGGCCCCGTGAAGTGGAACTTTCACAAGTTCCTCGTCGACGCCAAGGGTGACCTCGTCGGCAGCTACCCGTCGAACGTCGAGCCCGAGTCGGCCGAGCTGAAGAAGGCCGTCGAAGCGGCGCTCGCGAAGTGAAAAAAGGGCACAGGCAACTTTTTGCGCGCCACGCACCCGACGGCACTGCGCCGCGGCATCGCTGCGCAGAAAAGTAGCCTGACCCCTTTTTTCAGGCCCACGTCATCGGCGGCAGCTGCCTGCCGTCGGTGCGGTTCAGCCCGTAGAACGTCGCGAGGCTGAACGCCGCCAGCAGCATGTCGGCGAGCCGGGCGCCGAAGTCGGTCAGAATCTCGATCGCGACGACGGGCAGGTGGGCGAGCTCGCCGACGGCGCCCATCACGCCACCGAACACCATCGCGGGCACGTACGCGACCAGCGCCGACAGCAGCAGCACGCCGAACACGGGCCACCAGCGCCCGGTCACGAGCGAGGTCGAGTACTCGAGCGCGTCTTGGCCGCGCACGCGAAACGCCGACTCGACGACGAACGCGAGCAGAACGCCCTTCCAGATGCCGGGCACGATGAGCAGCAGCGTGAACAGCAGCGTGATGAGCCCGCCGCGAAACCGTGCGCCGAACACCGCGCCCCACGCGCTCGTGCCCTCTTTGAGCGCCTGACCCAACGTGAACGTCTTGCCCTCGGCCACGCCGACGAACAGCGCGAGCGCGCCGATGTCGCCGATGAGGCCGATCAACGCGTCGTAGAAGTTCACCACCCGCTGCGAGTCGATCGTGGCGCGCATGCTGTCGCGCACGGCCAGGCTCTCGACGCCGGCCGAGATGAGGCCGGCGGGCACCGAAAAGATGGCGGCGATGGGCAGCAGCACCGGCAGCACGGTGATGAACATGCGCCACCCGTTGCGCAGCGTGGCCCCGGCGCTGAAGTGGGCCGAGACGATGCCGAGCGGGTCCATCGCCATCGGCGCGCAGGCACGGCACAACACCGGGTCACTGACGACGCGGCACCCGGCGCAGACGAAGCGGCCGCAGCGCGTGCACGTGCCGACAGACGGGCTCTGCGGGTGCTCGGGGCACACGGCGCCAGACGCGACCCACCCCGGCGTCGGGTTCATCAGCTGATGGCCGGCGACGACTGCTGGCGGGCCGCTTCGGGCGCTGCGGGCACCGGCGTGTCGAGGCTCACACCTTCACGGCTGAGCAGCGTGTTCTTGCCGACGCGCAGCACGTTGCCGCGCCAGTTCACCGTGCGCAGCGTCGTGCCGCGCACCCAAGAGGCGAACATCAGCACGTCGCGCACCGGCGTCAGCAGCACGTACTTGAGCGCCATGCCTCGGCCGCGTGTCCACCGCGAGCAGACGTCGGTGAACACCGCGTTCCACGCGCTCGCGAGCGCGAAGACGCCCAGGCCGAGCAGCGAGGGCTCGAACAAGAGAAAGCCCAGCGCCCAGATGGTGGGGATCAGCAGGGGCTCGAGCCAGAACCCGGGAATGACGCGGAAGCGCAGCATCGCCCAGCGCGAGTACCTGTCCCAGAACTGGGCCACGGTGCGCTTGCGCTGCACGTTCTCGACGAACGTCGGGCACGCCCGGGTGCGCAGCTGTGCCTGCTTCAGCCGAAAGCCGAGCCGCTGGTCTTCGGCGAGCAGGTCTTTCACCTCTTCCCAGCCGCCGATCTTCGCGAGCGTCGTCTTCGACAGCGCCAGCGACTTGCCGACGATCAGGTTGAGGCCCCACGCCTCGGCCGTCGCCATGCTCGCCGCGCAGAACGACGCCAGCGTCATGTGATCGAACGCCGCGCCGATCGACTCTTCTTCGGCGCCGGCGAAGATGTTGGTCGACAGCCCGATGCCCGGCTGCGCCAGCGCCGCGGCGTTCTCGCGCAGCCAATGTTTCGGCACGCGCACGTTCGCGTCGGTGAGCGCGATCACCTCGTGCTTCGCGTGACGCGTCAGCGTGATGAGCTGGTTCACCTTGGGGTTGAAGCCGGGCTCACCCTCTTGCAGCACCAGGCGCACGCCGCGGTGCGCATACTTCTCGGCGAACGCCTTCGCGACCGGGTACGCCGAGTCGTTCTCGTCACGCACGCCGAGAACGAGCTCGTATTCGCCGGGGTAGTCGAGCGCGAGGTGTGACTCGAGGTTCTCGACGAGATCGTCGTCGTACCCCGCCATCGGCTTCAGCACCGAGATGGCCGGGTACGAGTCAGGAGCAGGAATCGGCCGCCGCCGCACGCGGAACAGCGCCACACCCTGAATCGCCCAGGTGCAGCACGAAAAGACCGTGAGTGCGAGCAGCGCGGTGGCCGCCCAGCTCAGTGCGTACACGCGATGCCCGCCTCGCGCGCCATGCCGTCGAGGAAACCCCAGAGGGCATCGGCGGCCTTGCGGGTCGCGGCTTCGGCAGTCGCCGGGTCGGCGTGCACGTCGATGAGCTCGGCGACCTTGCGCGCGTGCTCGACGTCGTAGTGCTGGTGAACCTTGAAGAACGCGAGCGTCTTCGCATCGGTGACGCCGTAGAACTTCTCGAGGCCCTCGATCTTCGACTTCGAGACCGCCGGCACCTGCGACTCGTACGCGTACAGCGCGCACAGCCCGTCTGCCCAAGCCCCGTTCGCGATGTCGAAGAAGTCGTCGACCATCGCCTTCGTCTCGGGCAGCGGCACCTCTTTTTTCACCGCGGCGCGATCGGCGCCGAGGCCTTCGGCGAACTGCAGCCACAGCTCGGGGTGGTCGGTGCCGTGAATCTCTTCGTCGGCGAGGTTCTCGGTGAGCACCTTGCGCGCGTCGATCTCGGGGCAGCGGCTGTGCACCGCCGACACGAACCGGGGAAACGTCGACACCTGCGCGTGGTACTGGCCCGCGTAGCGCTTCAGGGTGTCGAGGCTGAGCCGCCCTTCGCTCCACGCCTGGTAGAAGGGGTGCTTGAGCAGGTGGCGCTCAGCGATGATCGCGTCGAGACGTTCAGACAGTTTCATGGTGGTTCCTCCCATTAAAGACGGCGCTTCATTTCCAGGTGCGGCATACCCGCTTCTTCGAACACCGCGCCGTGCGGCTCGTAGCCGTGGCGCTTGTAGAACTCCATGGCTGACAGCTGCGCGTGCAGCATGATGCCGACCATGCCCCTGCTCTTGGCTTCGTCTTCGAGCATGCGCAACAGGCGCGAACCCACACCACTTTTTCGGTAGGCCTGCAGCACGGCCATGCGGCCGACGCGGCCCCACGTGCCTGTTTCGCCCTCGGGCGGCGCCTTGAGCGGCACGAGCCGACCGGTGCCGATGGCGTGGCCCTTGTCGACCGCGAGCAGGTGGTGGGCGTGGGCGTCGTCTTCGTCGCGCTCCATCTCTTCGGGCACGCTCTGCTCTTCGATGAAGACCACCTCGCGAATCGCGAGAGCCTGCATCAGCTCGCCCTCGCCTTTCACGGGAGTAATGACGATCGAGGACTCAGAAACGGCCGGCATGAGCGCGCGGCACCCTATGTTGTCGACACCCCTCCTGTCGAGGGTGGGCAGCAGGCCTCGTCGCGGCTGGCGCGAACTGTCGTCGGCCGCCTCGGGGCTTCTCGGCGGTGCGTGCTCGAACGAGCGCGCCCCCGTGCCGACCCGGAGCGACGGCCGTTGTGGCCGGGGCGCGACTGAAATACGAGCGTGGCCGTGCAGCCTCATGGGCGCGAGACGAAGGCGCCCGCTCTCGGCCTCTATTACCTGCTGGTCTACGCCTCGATCGGCGTCAGCCTGCCGTTCTTTCCCCAGTACCTGAAGTCGCTCGGGCTGACGGGCACCGAGGTGGGGCTGTTGCTCGCGGTGAGCCCGGCGCTGTCGCTGGTGGCGCCGCCGTTCTGGGGGCAGCTCGCCGACCGCTCGGGTCGGCCGGGGCTCGTGCTGTTCGCGGTCACGGCGGCCTCGTGCAGCGTGTTCGCGCTGTTTCTGGTCGTGCAGAGCTTCACCGCGGTGTTCGCCGTCTTCGTGCTCTACGGCTGCTTCGCGAGCGCCATCTCGACGGTCATCGACTCGATGACGCTGCGGCACGTGCTGCGCGAAGGAGGCAGCTACTCGCGCGTGCGGCTCTTCGGCTCGCTCGGCTTCGCCGTGATGTCGATGACGTTCGGCCGCCTCGTCGACGTCATCGATCGCCGTGTGGTCTTCGCGATCATCGCGCTCACCGCGGCCGGCGCGATCTGGGCGGGCCTGGGCCTCGCGCGCGTCAGGGTGTCAAAGGGCACGGGGCCGCGCCCGACCTTCGCCGCGGCGCTGGGGCTCGCCGAGAGCCGCGACGTGCGCCTCTTTCTCATCGCCGTCGCGCTGCACTGGTTCGCGTGCGGGCCCTACCACTCGGCGCTGTCGATTCACGTGACGGCGCTGAAGCTCGAGACGCACGTGATCGGTGACGCGGCGACGCTCGGCGTGGTGACCGAGATCGCCGTCATGACGACGTGGCCACGCTGGGGCCACAAGGTCTCGCCGCGACAGCTGCTGTTCGTCTCGTTCGCGGCGAGCGCGGTGCGGTGGGCGGGCATGGCGCTGACGAACGACGGCGCCGTGCTCGTGGCGATGAGCGTGTTTCACGGCCTCACGTTCGGCACGTTCTTTCTCTCGGCGGTGGCGTACATGGCCGAACGTTCGCCCGAGACCCTGCGCGCGACGGGGCAAGCCCTGTTCGTGGCTGCGGCGTTCGGGGTGGGCGGGCTGACGGGCTACCTCGCGACCGGCGTCGGGCTCGATCTGCTGCCGTCGAGCCACGCGGTCTTCGGGGTGGCCGCGGTGCTCGAGCTCGTGCCGGCGCTGCTCATCTTGAGGCTGCGCGAGAATGCCGAAAAGCGTGTAACGTCATGAGCGAGATGGGTCGCTGGCTGTTCATCTTCATCGCTCTGGCTGCCGCGCCGGCGCTCGCCCAGAAAGAGAAGTTCTTCGGCAAGGGCAAGCCGCTGGTCTTCCGAGAAGAGGGGCGCGATCGGCAGTTCGCGAAGACGAAGTTCGCGAAGGCGCTGGCGAACGGCACCGACGACCCGAACTGCCAGCAGCTGCTCGGCGCGATGCTCACGCTGCTGGCCGAGATCATGCCCACGCTGCACCAGGTCGACGCGAACTTCGTGCTCGACCCGGCGCTCATCAACGCGGCGCAGGTGCAGCTCGGCACGGTCACGGGGGCAGCGCAGGTCGGCTACGACGTGGTGCAGACGCCGCGCTGGCCGGCGCTCGACTACCTGCACGCGATGGTGCGCAGGGTGCTGATCGACAAGCGGGTGCCCGACGAGTGGCTCGCGACGGCCGAGGCCATCAACCCGACGGTCGAGATCATCGACCTGGGCAAGCTGAAGATGGCGAACGAGAAGCTGAAGCTCGTCGACAGCACGTATTTCACGCTGCCCGCGCTGCGCGACCGCTACGAGATCGAGTTCTTGCGCGCGAACAGCGCGGTGACGACCGACGTGCTGGCGGCGTTTCGCGACGCGTACCTCGATCGCGAGGTGGCGTGGGGTGATCTGACGCTGCTCGACACGGGCGTAAAGGCGCAGAAGCGGTTCGTGAAGGGCAAGAAGGTGCCGCCCGGGATGGAAGAGCTCGGAGCAGTGCTCCAGTGGACGCCGTTCGACCCCCACAAGAACGAGATCAACTACTTCAAGAGAAAGCCGCCGCCGCCGGTGATTCTGTACGTGCACCTGAACGCACGGCAGTTCATCGATCTCGAGCGGGTGCCGATCGGCAAGCGCATGCTGGTGAAAGGCCGCTTCTGGGAAATGAACCAGACCGTCACCGAGGTCGAGATCAAAGAGGCGCTTTTGTTCGAAGACCGTGACTTCTCGGCAGGCGTGGTACTGGCCGACCCCAACGCGGTGGTTCAGTGTCCACTCGCGGTGAACGATCTGACGGGCACGGCGCCGGTACAACCCGGCGGATTCAGGCACTGATCGGGTCCTGCCAGACTCGCGTCACCCCTTCGAAACCCACGTCAATCGAGGCAGTTGGCGGTGGCATGCGCCCTGCTGACCTTTTCCCCCGTCATGAAGATCGTCAAGAACGCGGCGCCGGGGTTGGGTGAAAAGGCGGGAGTGGGAGCCGGGTTGAACCCGTTCAAGAGGTTGATGAACGGGGTCAAAGAGCTCAAGGGGTCAGTGGTGACTCCAAGCGCAGCGCAAGTGAAGCCTCCGCCGCTGCCGCTGCCGGGCGGCGTGAAGCCGAAGAAGACCCTGGGCGCGCGGGCGGCCGTGTTGACGCCTCCGCCGCATCTGAAGGCGAAGGCGGTTCAGGCCCGCTCGATCGGCACGGCTCAGGCGACGCGCGAGACGGCGCGGGCGCAGGCGAACGTGAAGGCCGACAACCTGGTCGAGCTGCGTAAAGAGTCGGTGGCGCAGAACACGCAGCGCTACGACACGCGCCTCATCGACCTCATCTGCCAGGAGCTGAAGATTGGCTTCAGCAACGACGAGGTGACGGTGAAGCACACGCCGCTGTCGGCGGCGAACTCCGATCGGCTGCCGCCGGTCGCGTCGCAGCAGCAGCAGGCGTCGGTCACCCCCATCACCCCGGGTCAGACGGCAGGCAAGAACGACTCGGAGTCGAAGGCCGCGTCTGCCGTCGAGCTGATCGAGAAGATCGAGACGTTCGTGAAGTCGCAGCGGCCGGGCCTCGCGCTCACGCTCGACGGCTCGCTCGGCGCGCGCGTCGAGATCGAGCGCCTGGGCCCCAAGGAGGTCGCGATTCGGGTGGTCGGCAAGAACGGCCCGCCGGCGCCTGAAGACATCGGGCGCATTCGTGAAGAGATGCGCGCCCGGGGCCTCAAGGTCGGGGCCCTCTCGGTCGCCTAGACCGCACGGCGGCGGCGCTTCGACTGGCCCCCTTCGACTTCGCTCAGGGCCAGCGGAGTTGAGCTGTTACTTGCCGCCCGGCTCGAGGATGAGGTCGGCGCGCTTGCCTTCCTTGTCCTTGAACTCTTCGGCGGTCGGCAGCGCCGACTTCTTCTCGGCGAGGTTCGGCCACTTCGCCGAATACTCGGCGTTGATCGCCTTGAACTCGGCCCACTTCTCGGGAAGGTCGCTCTCGGGGAAGATCGCCTTCGTCGGGCAGACGGGTTCGCACGCGCCGCAGTCGATGCATTCGTCAGGGTGAATGACGACGGTGTTCGCCCCTTCGTAGAAGCAGTTGACGGGGCACACCTCGACACAGTCGGTGTACTTGCACTTGATACACGGTTCCGCGACGACGTAGGCCATGGTTGCCGCGCCTTATACGACAAATCCCTGCTGCTTCAAGAGCTCAGCCACCAGCACCGCGCCCTTCGCGGCGCCCATCTTCGTGTTGTGGCTCACCAGCACATACTTCACGCCGTTCTCGAGCACCCCGTCTTCGCGAATGCGCCCCACGCTCGTCGTCATGCCGCCCTCGGCGTCACGGTCGAGCCGCGGCTGAGGCCTGAACGGGTCATCGCTCACCGACACCCAGTGCTTCGGCGACGTCGGCAGCCCGCGCGCCGCTTCGTGCCCCTTCCACTCGCGCATCGCGGCCGACACCTCTTGCACCGACGCCTTCTTCTTCAGGCCCACGTACGCCGCCTCGGTGTGACCCTCGAGCACCGCCACGCGCGTGCACGTGCACGACACCTTCACGCCGTGCGGCGTCTGAATGCCGCCGAGAATCTTCTTCGTCTCGATCTCGACCTTGCCCTCTTCTTTCGCGATGTGGGGGATCACGTTGTCGATGATGTCGAGGCCGATGACGCCGGGCGACCGCCCCGCCCCGCTGACGGCCTGCAGCGACGTCATCATCACCGCCTGAACGCCGAACGCCGACTCGAGCGGCGCGAGCGTCACCGCGAGGCCCGTCGTCGTGCAGTTCGGAATCGGCACGATGAACCCCTTCCAGTCGCGGCGCTTCTTCTGCGTCTCGATGAGCCTCGAGTGATCGGCGTTCACGGGAGGAATCAAGAGCGGCACGTCTTCTTCGTAGCGAAACGCCGACGCTGCCGAGATGACGGGTATGTCGCGGGCCAGCTTCGGCTCGAGCTCTTTTGCCACGTCGCTCTCGACCGCGCTGAACACGAGGTCGAAGTCTTGCGCCTTCAGCTCGGCGCCCGCCTGAACCGTCATCTTCGCGATGTGCGCCGGCAGCTCTTCGGCGAGAAACCAGCCCATCATGCCGTTCGGCGCCTTCAGCGCCTCGGCGTATGACTTGCCTGCGTTGCGCGGGCTGGCGGCGAGGCCGGTCAGCTCGAACCACGGGTGGTCTTTCAGCGCTGAGACGAACTGCTGGCCGGCGAGGCCGGTGGCTCCGATGAGGCCGCAACGAAGTTTCTTCATGGGGCGCGAGATAGCGCTACTGTGGCCCGCCTTTCAACGACCAGGCCACGGCCCGTGGCTTCGAGGTTTCAAATGTTCGCCTCCCTCGTTCTGGCTGCAGCGCTCTACGACCCCCACACCGGGGCCAAGACCTTCGACCGCGGCCTGTTGTCGACGCCGCTCCACGGCGACGTGACGCTCGCCGCCCGGGCGTGGGCGCTCTCGAGGCGAGGCGAGCTGGGCCTGCCGCCCGACTCCGACCTGGTGGTCGCTCGCACGTTCGGCACGCGGTTCGGCGCTTCGATTCACCTCGAGCAGCGGCTCGACGGCGTCGAGGTGTACGGCGCGAACGCCGTCGTCACCGTCGATGACCAGGCGCGCGTCGTGCTGTTCACGTCGAGCCTCGTGACGTACCGCGAGGCTCG
>JAEUJP010000337.1 GCA_016793725.1 Myxococcaceae bacterium
GACACGTTCATCATGCCGCGGTCGTAATAGACCTGCGACAGCTGCACCGCGTCTTCACCGAGCCGGTCTTCACGAAACGGCAGCCCCACCATCGTCTTCAGCGCCTTCAAAAGCTCGGCCGCTTGCACCCGCTTCGCCCCATCGAAGCGAATCGACCGCACCATCGTTCGCGGCCCCTCGTCGACCTTCACCACCACCTCGTCGGTGCCCGTCACCTTCACCTCGGCCGACGCGAAGCCCTGCTCGACGTACGCCTGCGACACGGCCCGCTGCAGCCGCGCGAGCTCGAGCGGGCTCGCCCGCCTGCCCGACGGCGCGACCTCTTCGAGCTCCCGCGGCGTGATCGCCTTCGTGCCCTCGAACGACACCTTCTTCACGTAGCCGTACTCGGTCACGTGGTAGCTCAAGACCACCCGGCCGTCGCCCAAAGGCTGCGCCACCACCGACACGTCTTTCACGTTGCCCAGCGCGAACATCGCCCCGAGCGCGTCACGCACCACGGCCACGTCGACCCGCTGCCCCTCTTGCGGAGCCACCACCTCGTGCAGCCGAAGGTACGAGTCTTCGGTCGCCCCGACCAGGCACACCATCGCGATCGTCGCCCCCGTCACGCTCGCCGGCTCGCCGCCCGTCTCGGGCAGCGCCGTCGGGCACGTCGCGACGACAGTGAGGGGCTCGGCGGGCGGCTCTGCCTGCGGCACCGGCTGCGGAGCCGTCGCGCACCCGGTCAGCAACACCGGCAAGAGCCGCCTCACTTGCGCACCTCGATCACCGCCGTCTTCGCGAGCGCTTTGAGCAGGCGCTCGCGCTCGGGCCCCAGCTCTTTGCCCCGCTCGGCGCCCAGCGTCAGCCACTTCAGCTCGAGGAGCTGGCCCTGCACCTCGAGCTTGTAGGCGGCGAGCTCCCAGCCCTGCCTCTTCAGCTCGTGCTCGAACTGGGGCTGGGTGAGCTGGTTCTTCGAGATGATCTCGGCGAGCGCCGACTCGACGTCGTTCGGGGTGACCTCGAGGCCGACGGCGCGACACGCGCGGGTGATGAGCAGCCGCTCGATGAGCGAGGTCAGCGCCTGCTCCCGCGTCTCTTTGAAGCGCACCATGCGCTGGTCGACGAGCGAGGTGGTGATGACGCGATCGTCGACGGTGGCGACGATGCGGTCGACCAGCACCGCCTTCGGCGTGGCAGAAAGCCACAGTGCGAGGAGCAGGATCATGGAAGATCTTTCTAAACGGAGCGGACGCCGTACCGTACAGTGCGCCCGTCAGGAGTCCACACCATCGAGCTCGGCGTCCCAAGAGAACGAAGACGGGGTGAACGCAGGGTCGCGGCGACGCCCGACTCCGTGCGCAAGCTGGTCGCGTCGGGGTTCAAGGTGCTCATCGAGCGCGGCGCCGGTGCCGGTGCCGGCTACGCCGACGCCGACTACGAGGCCGCCGGCGCGGCGCTGACCGACAACGCGTTCGACGCGGCGATCGTCGTCAAGATCAGGCCGCCTGAACCGGCCGAGGTCGAGAAGCTCCGCGTCGGCGGGGTGCTCATCTCGCTGCTCCAGCCCGAGCGCCACCCCGAGCTGCCGCAGCTGCTCGCCGCGAAGAAGGTCTCGGCGGTCGCGCTCGAGCGCATTCCCCGCATCACCCGCGCCCAGAAGATGGATGTCTTGAGCTCCATGGCGAACCTCTCGGGCTACCGCGCCGTCATCGAGGCCGCCGCGAG
Organism: Myxococcaceae bacterium; assembly: GCA_016793725.1. Lineage (GTDB taxonomy): Bacteria > Myxococcota > Myxococcia > Myxococcales > Myxococcaceae > Xiheicaenimonas > Xiheicaenimonas phototrophica. Next base: position 1,711 of record JAEUJP010000337.1, read on the forward strand.
CTTCGGCGGCTTTCTGGGGCCCCAGGTCACCGCCGCCGGCACCTCGCCCCCCGCCAAGGTGCTCATCATCGGCGCCGGCGTCGCCGGCCTCGCCGCCCTCGGCACCGCCCGCGCCCTCGGCGCCGAGGTGCGCGCGTTCGACACCCGCGCCGCGGCCCGGGAGCAGGTCGAGAGCCTCGGCGGCCGCTTCCTCGAGGTGACCGTCAAAGAGTCGGGCGAGGGCCAGGGCGGCTACGGCAAGGTGATGAGCCCCGAGTTCATCGCCGCCGAGATGGCGCTGTTCGAGGCTCAGGCGCGCGAGGTCGACGTCATCATCACGACCGCGCTCGTGCCCGGCACCAAGGCGCCGGTGCTCGTGCCCCAGAAGGTCGTCGAGGCGCTGAAGCCCGGGTCGATCGTGGTCGACCTCGCCGCCGAGCAGGGCGGCAACTGCGAGCTGACGAAGCCCGACGAGGTGGTCGAGCACAACGGCGTGAAGATTCTGGGCCACACCGATCTGCTCAGCCGCATGGCTCCGTCGGCGAGCCGGCTGTTCTCGAACAACGTCGTGCACCTGCTCGAAGAGATGGGCGGGGGCAAGGCGTTCACCGTGAACCTCCAGAGCGACGTGGTGCGCCCTGCCCTGCTCACGCATGACGGCGACGTGCTGCCCCCGCCGCCCAAGGTCGAGCCGACCGCGGTGCCGGCCGCACCGAGGCCCGCGGCCCCGAAGCCCGTGCCGCCCGAGGTCAAGGCCGCGAAGGCGAAGATCCGCGACCCGGTGCGACGGCCGTGGGGCACGACGGTCGGCAGCCTGCTCCTCGTCGGGGGGCTCTTTCTGCTCGGGCGGTTCGCGCCGGGCGACTTCTTGCAGCACTTCACCGTGTTCATTCTCGCGTGCTTCGTCGGCTGGCAGGTGGTGTGGGCGGTGACGCCCGCGCTGCACACGCCGCTGATGGCCGTCACGAACGCGATCAGCGGCATCATCATCATCGGCGGCATGCTGCAGATCGGCTCGTCGATCGACGTGGCGACGCTGCTCGGCGGCGCGGCGGTGTTGATCGCGGCGATCAACGTCGCGGGCGGGTTTCTCGTCACGCGCCGCATGCTGAAGATGTTCCACCGCGAGGGCGGCTCATGAGCGGCACGCTGGCGATCGCGTACCTGCTCGCGGGCGTGCTCTTCATTCGCTCGCTGGGCGGCCTGTCGAAGCAAGAGACGGCGCGGGTGGGCTCGCTCTACGGCATCATCGGCATGGCGCTGGCGATCGCCGTCACGGCCCTGCGGTGGACGGACGGCGACCTCAACATCTTCGTCACGCGCGGGTTCGGCACGGTGCTGCTCGTCGGGGCGGTCGGCATCGGCTGCGTCGTCGGCGCGGTGCTCGCGAAGCGCGTCGAGATGACGGGCATGCCCGAGCTGGTCGCGATTCTGCACAGCTTCGTCGGGCTCGCGGCAGTGCTCGTGGGCGTGTCGTCGTACCTCGCGCCGCACGGGGCCGAGACGACGATGGTCTCGCTTTCGGTGACGAAGAGCGACTCGGCGTCGGTGCTCGTACACCTGGTCGAGATCTGGGTCGGCGTCGCCGTCGGCGCCGTCACCTTCACCGGCTCGATCATCGCGTGGGCGAAGCTGAAGGGCTCGCTGTCGGGCAAGCCGCTGCTGCTGCCGGGCCGGCACATCATCAACCTCGCCATCGCGGCGGCGATCGCGGGCCTCGCGGTGCCGTTCGTACAGACGCAATCGCCGAACGAGGGCGTGCTGCTGCTCGGCATGATGGCGGGGCTCGCGGGCCTGCTCGGCATTCACCTGGTGCTCGCCATCGGCGGCGCCGACATGCCGGTCGTGGTGTCGCTGCTCAACAGCTACTCGGGCTGGGCGGCGGCTGCTGCCGGCTTCATGCTGGCGAACGATCTGCTCATCATGACGGGCGCGCTGGTCGGCGCGTCGGGCGCGATCTTGTCGATCATCATGTGCAGGGCGATGAACCGGTCGATTCTGAATGTCGTGTTCGGCGGCTTCGGCACGGCCGAGGGCAAGGTCGCGGCGGGCCCGCAGGCGGCCGGCGAGGTCATCAAGATCGAGGCGGCCGACCTGGTCGCGCAGCTGCAAGAGGCGCGCAACGTGATCGTGGTGCCGGGCTACGGCATGGCCGTCGCTCGGGCGCAGGGCGCGGTATACGAGTTCTCGAAGGCGCTCAAGGCGCGCGGCGTGAACGTGCGGTTCGCGATTCACCCGGTGGCGGGGCGCCTGCCCGGCCACATGAACGTGCTGCTCGCCGAGGCCGGCGTGCCCTACGACATCGTGCTCGAGATGGAGCACATCAACCACGACTTCGCGAAGACCGACGTCGTGCTCGTCATCGGCGCGAACGACATCGTGAACCCCGGCGCCCTCGACGACGCGTCGAGCCCCATCTACGGCATGCCCGTGCTCGAGGTCTGGCACGCGCGCACCGTGGTGGTGCTGAAGCGCGGCATGGCGGCCGGCTACGCGGGCGTCGAGAACCCGCTCTTCATTCGGCCGAACACGCGAATGTTCTTCGGTGACGCGAAGTCGTCGATGGACGCGCTGGTCGCGGGCCTGAAGTAGCGGGCGAAGCGACCGTGAATGTGGCTGCCGAACAGCAGCACCGTTCGGCGGCCTGATGAACAGCGGAGCCCGCCCAGAAATGCGGGCGCAGCGGCGCTCCGTTGCGACGGTGACGGCTCGCGAACTTCGACCCGGGAATCGACGCGTGTGCTAGCGGTCGGCGCATGCCCTACCAGTCGATGCTCCGGCCCGGCGCGTTCGAAGCCCGCAACATCATCGTCACGGGTGGAGGCAGCGGCATCGGCCGCTGCACTGCCCACGAGCTCGCCTCGCTCGGCGCGACGGTCTGGCTGGTCGGTCGCAAAGAAGAGAAGCTGAAGCAGGTCGCCGGCGAGATCGCCCAAGACGGCGGCGCTGCGCGCTACCGCGTCTGTGACATTCGCGACGAGAACGCCGTGCGCGAGATGGTGGCGAGCGTCTACGCCGAGGCGAAGGTGGTGCACGGCCTCGTCAACAACGCCGGCGGCCAGTTTCCCGCGCCGCTGTCGCTGATCTCGCAGAAGGGCTTCGAGACCGTCGTGCGCACGAACCTGGTCGGCGGCTTTCTCGTCGCCCGCGAGGTGTTCGTGCAGGGCATGAACGAGAACGGCGGCTCGATCGTGAACATCACCGCCGACTTTCACAACGGCATGCCGATGATGGGGCACAGCGGCGCGGCACGAGCCGGCATGGAAAACTTCACCAAGACCGCCGCGCTCGAGTGGGCCCAGTGCGGCGTGCGCGTGAACGCCGTTGCGCCGGGGTGGATCATGACGTCGGGCCTCGACACCTACGACCCGTCGATGCAGCAGACGATTCTGGGGCTCCGCCACGCGATACCGCTGCAGCGGCTCGGCCGCGAGGCCGAGGTCTCGTCGGTCATCTGCTTCCTGCTCTCAGATGCCGCCGCCTTCGTCAGCGGCGTCAACGTGCGCATCGACGGCGCCGCCTCACTCGCCAACGCCATGTTCAAGATGGAGCCCCACACGAAGTCGAAGCCGTACCAGCCGTTTCACCGTGAGATCGTACCGAAGGTGCTGAGCGAGAAGCCCTGAGCTGCTCAGGCAGGTGCGGCTCAGGTCTGCAGCGCCTGCCGCACCATCTTGAGCACGAGGCCCTGGTCGAACGGCTTCTCGAGGGTGAACTTCGCGGTCGAGAGAAACTGCTGGCCTCGTGCCGTGAATGCGCCGCCGGTCGCGAAGACGACGCGGGCGGCGAGCATCGGCCGGGCCTTCACGAGCTCGGCGTGAAACTCGATGCCGCCCATGACGGGCATCATCAGGTCGCAGACGACGGCGTCGCAGTGCTCGCCCTGAGCCAGCCACGCGAGCGCGGCGCGCGCGTCGGTGAAGCGGTGCACCTCGAAGTGCCGCTCGAGCATGCGCTGCAGCGACTTGCCCACGATCTCGTCGTCGTCGATCACGGCGACCACCGAGCGCCCGTCTTTGGGCCGCGGCGCCGACGGCTTCGGCGCCGGCGGGGCCTCGGGCTTGGGCGCCGCAGGCAGCTTCACGCGAAACGTCGAGCCCTTGCCGAGCCCCGTCTCGACCTCGAGCTCGCCGCCGTGCTGCTGAACGATCGCGTGGCAGACCGACAGCCCGGCGCCGCCACCGCCCCCGTGCAGCTTCGTCGTGATGAACGGCTCGAAGATGTGCGGCAGCACGTCGGCCGGTATGCCCGCACCGGTGTCGATGACCTCGACGACGGCCTCGCCGTCGGCGCCGACCGAGGTGCGCACCGTGACGGTGTTCACCTCGGGCCGCCCCTCGGCGATCGCCTGCGCGGCGTTGTGCAGCAGGTTCACGAACACCTGCACGAGCTTCGGGCCGTTCGCGAGCACCTCGGGCAGCGGCGCGCCCTCGCGCACCAGCTTCGCGCGGTCTTTGAGCTCGTTGCCGGCAAGCGCGACGGCGACCTCGAGGCAGCGCGCCAGCGGCATGCGCTCGCGCCGGTCGTCGGGCGACGGCGAGAACGCCTTGAAGTCTTTGACGATGTCGCGCACGCGCATCGCGGCCTGCTGTGCATCGCTGAGCGCGACGCAGAGCTCTTTCACGTCGAGGGGCGCCGACTTGCCGAGCGACTCACTGACGTAGCTGACGTTCGCGACCACGGCCGCGAGCGGGTTGTTGATCTCGTGGGCGATGCCGGCCGCGAGCGTGCCGAGCGCGGTGACTCGGTCGGTCTGCGCGAGGCGCTGCCGCGCGGCGGCGAGCGCCTCTTCGGTGCGGCGGCGATCGTCGTCGCGCTCTTTCAGCGCGATGAGCTCGGCGCGGTGGTTCTTGCGGCGCAGCCAGGTGCCTGCGGCGCTCAAGGTGCCGAGCGTCGTCGTCACCAGCACGAAGTACAAGACGTGGGCGGCGCCGCGGCCCTCGCTGGTGAGCAGAAGCACGCCGCAGCCGATGGTGACGAAGGTCGCGACGACGTCGGCGGTGGGCTCTTCGAGGCAGACGATGCCGACCAGCACCGGCAGCACCCACAAGAACGAAAAGGCCGGGCTCGCGGTGCCGCCCGTGCCCCAGCACATCAGTGCGACGGAGATCGGCGAGAGCGCGCCGAGGCCCGTGAGCACCCAGGTACGGCCGCGCGCGTCGAGCTTCGGCAGCCCCCAAGCGGTGGCGCCAAACGACAGGAACAGCAGCACACGCGAGGCGATGAGCCCCGGCGTCTGCGGAACCGAAAAAATGAGATCGAGCGGCAAGAAGGCCGCGGTCACGATCAGCACGCCCAAAGAAAGCCTACGCTGCGAGCGCACCATCGAAGCCGAGATCGTGTCGGGCCTGCCCCGAGTTCGCAAGGGGTCGCTTGTGACCCCCTCTAGTCGCCGTAGCGGAACAGCTCCTCGACGTCTTTTTCGGTGAGCGCCTTGCCGACCTCGGCATCGGTGCCGAGCACGCCCGCCGCGAGCTCACGCTTGCGCTGCTGCAGGGCGAGAATCTTCTCTTCCACCGTGCCCTTGGTGATGAGCTTGTACGAGAACACGGGGCGCGTCTGACCGATGCGGTGCGTGCGGTCGGTCGCCTGATCTTCGACGGCCGGGTTCCACCAGGGGTCATAGTGAATCACGTAGTCGGCCGCGGTCAGGTTGAGGCCCGTGCCGCCCGCCTTCAACGAGATGAAGAAGATCGGCGGCCCCTTCGGGTCATTGAACGCGTCGACCTTCGACATGCGGTCTTTCGTTCGCCCGTCCAGGTACATGTACTGGAGCTTCTTCTCTTCGGCCTGCCCTTTCAGAATCTCGAGCATCTCGGTGAACTGGCTGAACACCAGCGCCCGGTGCCCCTCGGCCACCAGGTCGTCGACCAGCTCCGAGAACCGCGCCAGCTTCGCCGACGGAGGCAGCGCCGTGCCCGGCGGCAGCTTCAGGAGCCGCGGGTCGCAGCACACCTGCCGCAGCCGCATCAGCGCTGCGAGAATCGACACGCGCGAGCGGTTGAAGCCCATCTTGTCGATGTGGTCGTAGACCTTCTTCTTCGACTCATCGAGCACCTCGCGGTACAGCGCCGCCTGCCCGGGCTCCATCTCGCAGAACGTCACGGTCTCGGTCTTCGGCGGCAGATCTTTCGCCACCTCGGTCTTCAGCCGCCGCAGCACGAACGGGTGAATGCGCCGCTTCAGCCGGTCGCGCACCTCCATGTCGCCCTGCACCATGATCGGGTGCTCGAACCGATCGTGAAACCCGTCGGCCGACCCCAAAAAGCCCGGCATCAAGAAGTCGAACTGGCTCCACAGCTCGCTCAGCCGGTTCTCGAGCGGCGTGCCCGTCAGCGCGAGGCGCGAGTCGGCCTTCAGCGTCTTCACCGCCTGCGCCGTCGCCGAGTCGGCGTTCTTGATGTTCTGCGCCTCGTCGAGCACCACCAGCCGGTAGTCGAGCCCCTCGAGCTCTTTCACGTCGCGCCGAATCAACGAGTACGACGTCAGCACGATGTCGACGCCCTTCAGCGCCTCGGCCTTCTCGCGCCGGTCTTGCCCGTGCCACGTCACCGTCGTCAGCGACGGAGCGAACCGCGTCACCTCACGCTCCCAGTTCGCCAGCACGCTCGTCGGCGCGATCACCATCGACGGCTTGCTGCCCTCTTCGATCTTCGCCTTGAGCAAGAGCGTCAGCGCCTGCACCGTCTTGCCGAGGCCCATGTCGTCGGCCAGCACGCCCGACAGCCCGTGCCGATAGAGAAACCAAAGCCACGACATGCCCGCCTCTTGATAGTGGCGCAGCGTGCCCTCGAACCCAGGCGGAGGCTTCACCGTGGGGATGCCGTCGATCTCTTTCAGCTCCTGCATCGCCCGGCGCGCCTTCGCGTCGATCTCGACGTCAGACAGCCCGCCCAGCAGGTCGAGCGCCGGCGCGTGAAACAGCGCGAGCCGCGTCTGCTTCTTGCCCGGCATCGCGCCGGCCTCTTCGAGCAGGTCGGCCGCGACCTTCAGCTCGCCCAGGTCGGCTTCGGCGAACGAGCCGTCGGCCAGCGCCACGTAGCGCCGCCCGCTGTCGAGCCACATGCGCACGGCGCCCAGGTCGACCGACTGATCTTCGGTCACGAAGTCGGCGTCGAGGTCGAACCAGTTCACGGTCGACATGTTCACGCGAATGCGCGGCTTCACCTTCGCGCGAATGCGCACCTTCGGCGGCGCCGCGGCGAACATCTCCCACTCTCTGGGCAGCGATGACTTGCCCTTCGCCCAGAAGTCGAGCGCCGCGTCGGCCACCGCCTCGTACGTCTCGGCGGCCGGGTCGTGACGAAAGCCCGCCTCGGTCAACAGGCGGCCCGCGGTGCGCTCCTTCACCTCTTGCCGCAAGATGAGCCGCCGACCGTCGGGGCCGCCGCCGCTCGCGTAGCCCAGGTGCACCGCCGACGGCGACACCGGCACCGTCACGCTCTGGCCGTACCGCGCCGCGAGCTTCGCCTTCACCTTTTCGGGCGTGCCTTCGACGGTGAGCACGAACTTCGGCTCGACGTCTTCGGCCACGTCGAGCCCATCGGCCTTCAAGGTGAGGCGAAAGCGCGGCAGGTGCGCCGCGAAGTACG
>JAEUJP010000372.1 GCA_016793725.1 Myxococcaceae bacterium
CGACGCCGCCACGCACACCAGCGCGGCCGTCGTCAGCGCCATCGCCTTGTAGCTGGTGCCCGTCCACCCCACGAGCACGAACAGGCCGCAGGTGATGAGCAGCGTCGCGATCGTCATGCCCGAGATCGGGTTCGACGACGAGCCGATCTCGCCCGTCACCCGGCTCGACACCGTCGTGAAGAAGAAGCCGAACAGCACGATCAGCCCCGCAGAAACCGCGTTGATGCCCAACATCGGAGCGAGCCAGATCGCCAGCGCCAGCGCCACCGACCCGCCGAGCACGACGCTCATCGGCAGATCTTGCCGGGTGCGCGGCTCTCGCGCCGCCGCCGCCGGCGTGCCCTTCGACGCCGACATGCTCTTCAGGCCGCTGCGAAACGCGCCGATGATCGTCGGCAGGCCGCGCGCGAGAGACACGAAGCCGCCCGTCGCCACGGCGCCCGCGCCGATGTAACGAATGTACGCGGCCCGCATCTCGCCGGGGCCCATCTCGGAGATCGTCTTCACGAGCTCGGGGGCCATCGGCACCGTCATCGAGTCGCCGAACAGGTGCATCAGCGGCACGAGCACGAGAAAGCCGAGCACGCCGCCCGCCATCATCTGCGAGGCGATGCGCGGGCCGATGATGTAGCCGACCCCCAACATCGGCGGCGAGACCTCGAACGCGAGCGACGCCCCTTTGAGCTTGCCCGCGAAGCTGAACGCGAAGCTCGCGACGTCGAGCCACAGCTTCGCGATCAGGTTCAAGAACGCGTAGATCGAGCCGACGAAGAAGCCGATGAAGACGGTCTTCGCGCTGGTGCCGCCGGTCTCGCCGACGATGAGCAGGTCGGCGCAGGCGGTGCCCTCGGGGTAGGTGAGCTTGCCGTGCTCCTTCACGATGAGCCCGTGCCGCATGGGGATCATCATCAGCACGCCGATGAGCCCGCCGAGCAGGGCGACGAGCAGCACGCGGGTGGTCTCCATCTCGTGGCCCATCAGCAGCAGGGCCGGCATGGTGAAGACGATGCCGGCGGCGAGCGACTCGCCTGCAGAGCCGACCGTCTGCGCCATGTTGTTCTCGAGAATCGTCGCCTGGCGAACGCGCAGCGCCTTCGACGCCCAGCGAAAGATGGTGATGCTCAAGACCGCGACGGGAATCGAGGCCGAGACCGTCTGGCCCATCTTGAGCCCGAGGTACGCCGACGACCAGGCGAAGACGACGCCGAGAATCGCGCCGAGCGCGATGGGCAGGAAGGTGAACTCGGGCACCACCTGCTCGGCGGGTATGAACGGCTTGAACTCGGGCTCGGCGGCGGCGGGTGAAGGCTCCGGCGCGCTCACCTTCAGTCGACTTTCTTGCGCGAGATCTTGAAGAGCACCGCCGCCATGGCCGCGAAGCACGCCACGCCGAGCACGTCGTAGCCACCCGCGCCGAGCGACGAGACCAGCGCGTGCTCGGCCGCCAGGTTCGCGAGCCCCGCAGCCCACGAGTCTTTCGCCGAGGCGATCGCCACGACGACGCCGGCGATGGCGCCGCCCGCGACGAGGCCGGTCGCGAAGAGGTTGCCCGGCCCGAGCTCAGACTCTTCGACCTTCTCTTTTTTGCGCGCCGCGACCCAGTCGGCGAGCCCCTTCACCGCGCCGCCGACGAAGATGGGGGCGGTGGTCGCGAGCGGCAGGTACGCGCCGACGGCGAACGAGAGCGCCTTCACGCCGCACAGCTCCATGGTGAGGGCGATGAACATGCCGACGAGCACGAAGTTCCAGTCGAGGTTGAAGGCGAGCAGGCCCTTGATGAGCGTCGCCATCAGCGTGCCCTGCGGAGCGGGGAACTTCTCTGACCCGATCGCGTGCTGCACGCCCGCCGCCAGCTGCTCGGCGCTGGGCTTGTCGAGCACCTGCACCGTGAGCCCGATGACGATGGCCGCGGCCACGCAGCCGACCACGAGGCCGATCTGCTGGTAACGCGGGGTCGCGCCGACGAGGTAGCCGGTCTTCAAGTCCTGGCTGGTCGCGCCTGCGTTCGCCGCGGCGATGCAGACCATGCCGCCGACGCAGAGGGCCATGGGCTGGTAGACGTCGCCCGTCCAGCCGACTCCGACGAAGATGAGGCTCGTCGCCATCAGCGTCGCGATCGTCATGCCCGAGATGGGGTTCGACGACGAGCCGATGACGCCGACGATGCGCGAGCTCACCGTCACGAAGAAGAAGCCGAAGATGACGATGAAGAGCCCCAGCACCAGCTTGCTGCCCACGCCCGTGCCCGGCACGAACGGCAGCACCGCCATGATGACGATCAGCGCGACCGCCCCGACGGCGACCACCGTGATGGGCAGATCGTTTTCGGTGCGCTTCGGGGCGGTCGTGCCGGCCCCCTGGCGCAGCGACGCCACGCTGTCTTTGAACGACGAGATGATGGTCGGCAGCGACTTGATGAGCGTGACGAAGCCGCCCGTCGCGACCGCGCCGGCGCCGATCTGCCGCACGTAGGCGAAGTAGATGGCGACGGCCGTGTTGCCGAACGTGTGGGTCTCGGGGTTCCACGCGCCCTTGCCGCCGGCGACCGCGATGTCTTTCAGGTAGCCGAGCTTCACGAGCTGCAGCGCGATGGTGTCGGCCGGCACGAGCGAGGCGAGCAGGGGTATGAGGCCGAGCCACGAGAGCACGCCGCCGGCGACGAGCACGCCGGCGATCTTGAGGCCGATGATGTAGCCGACGCCGAGGTACTCGGGGGTGATCTCGCCGTTCAGCGTCGCCGAGGGGAAGGTCTTGTTCTCTTGCGTCGAGCGCAGCGTCGGTGTCTCGGCGATCACCTTGAAGACCTTCTGGAACAGCGCGTAGATGAACGCGAACGCGACGCCCTGGTACGCGATGCGCGCGAGCGAGCCGCCCTTCTCGCCGGCGATGAGCACCGACGCGCACGCCGTGCCTTCGGGGTAGGGCAGGTTCGCGTGCTCTTTCACGATCAGCGACCGCCGCAGGGGGATCATCATCATCACCCCCAGCGCGCCGCCGAGCAGCGCGAGGGTGAAGATCGTCCAGTACGAAAAATAGGGCGCTCCGACGCTCTGGCCGGTGGCGCTGTCGCGCGAGAGAAAGAGAAAGCCGGGCAGGGTGAAGACGACGCCGGCCGCGATCGACTCGCCCGCCGAGCCGATGGTCTGCACGATGTTGTTCTCGAGAATCGTCGAGCCGCCCAGCCGGCGCAGCAGCGAGATCGCGAGCACCGCGATCGGAATCGACGCCGAGACCGTCAGGCCCGCCTTCAGCGCGAGATAGACCGTCGCGGCGCCGAAGATCACGCCGAAGAGAACGCCGATGATGATGGCCTTCGCCGTGAACTCCTTCATCACCGTCTCGTCGGCGACGAACGGCTTGAACGGCGCCGGGGGTGCTTTCACCTCTACCTCTGCAGAAGCGGGCTCGGCAGCTGACATAGGGGGGCGCTCTTACCTGAAAGGCTCGGGCAGGGCGCGGGTTTACGCCGGGTTTGTGGCCCCACGAGCCGAAGGGGCGCCCCGAACAGAACCGCCGATAGCGGGCGCGCCGGTGCCGCGAAGGTGCGAGGTCGCTCCACCAGAACCACGGATAACGGCCGCCCGGGAAGGCCATGATCTGAGGTTCTGCTGGAGGCGGGCGCACCCGGTCGGGCCAGCCGACGTGTCGCGAGCGCCGAGCGGGGCTGCCGCGTGTGCAAGCAGCCGCCGCTCCCTCGCTGGCCAGCGCGTTCACGCGACTTCGTGGCGAACGGCGCCGCAGGCGCGAGAGCCCGCTGCGTGACGCGGCCGACCGGTATGACCGCAGCGCGTCAGGCCCGAGGCCACAGCGCCGAAGGCGCTACGGCGGCCACGTCACGTCGGCGAGCCTGCACGGGCTGACGCCGTACTTCGCCGCCGCGTCGCTCAGCGCCTGCCGCTTCTCGTTCGGCTGCAGCGTCGGCAGCTTCTCGAGCACCTGCTTCGCTTCGGGCGTCTTCAGGTTGTCGGCGAGGTACTTCGAGATCTTCACCGCCTGGTCGCCCGGCGTGTCGCCCGCCACCACGCCCGCGTTCTCGTGCGCGCCGCAGAACCGCTCGAAGTCGCCCTTCGGGCTCGCGCAGGCGGCGGCGAGCAGCAGGGCGGCGGCGCTAGCGAATCGCATCGCGCAGCCGCCGCAGGAGCACCTTGATGATGCCCTGCGCGATCTCGGGCTTCTCGCTCATGATCTCTTGAAAGTCTTCGCGCGTGATCTTGAGCAGGTTGCTGTCGCTGATGCTCGTCACCGTCGCCGAGCGGGGGCCCGCGTCGAGAATCGCCATCTCGCCGAAGCACTCGCGCTCGCCGAGCTCGGCGATCACCCGGTCGGCCTTGTGCACCCGCACCTTGCCGTCGATGACCATGTACAGCGCGTCGCCCGACTCGCCTTCGCTGAAGATCTCTTCGCCCTGATCGCGGTCTTCTTCGGTCGAGATGAGCGCGATCTGCGCCAGGTCTTCACCGGGGATCTGCGAGAACAGGTCGATCGACTTGAGGAAGAGGACCTTTTCGACCGTCGTCAGCACGCGCGGCCCGAGGTTTAGCACAGCGGCCTGGCGTGGCATCGCGTTCGTCGAGCGCGCGGGTTAGACGCCCCGAATGGACTGGAAGCTCTTCGGCACGACCTTCGCCGCCGTCTTCATCGCCGAGCTCGGTGACAAGACCCAGCTCGCGACCCTCTCGTTCGCGACCTCGGGCTCTTCGCGCTGGCCCGTCTTCTTCGGCTCGGCCCTCGCCCTCGTCGCCACGAGCGCCATCGCCGTCGTCTTCGGCGAGGCCCTCACGCGCTTCGTTTCACCGAAGGTGCTGCAGCGCGCCGCAGGCTTTCTCTTTCTCGCCGTCGGCGCCTGGGTGCTCTACGGCGCCTTCAAGCCGACCGGCTGACCTGCGCGCGCCGCGTCGCGATCAGCGCCGCCTGCTGCCTCACCACCGGCGCCTCGTCGCGCAGCCGGCTCTCGGCCGCCCGCGCCGCCTGCTCGGGTGACGTCTGCTCGAGCGAGACCAGCGAGATCTCTCTCACGATCGGGTTGGTGTCGGCCACACCGCCCTCGAACAGCGCGGCCGCCCCTGCGATCGGCGCCTGCGCCATCGCCCACGTCGCGCACGCCCGTACCCATGCGGTGTCGTCTTTCACCAGCTCGGCCAGCGCTTCTTGCGCCGTCTTCGCCGGCTGCGGGTAGACCTCGGCCACGTGCCTCAAGCGCTCGACGCGCGGCACCTCTTCGAGCAGCGGCAAAAACTTCTTCTTCAGGCTTCGCTCGAGCAGGTTGTCGAGGAGCTCGACCGCGTTCGCCCGGCGCCGTGCTCCGTCGCCGGTCGAGTCCTGCATGCCGGCGTGAATGAGCTCCATGTCGGCGTCGGGGTAGATGACCGCGAGCAGCAAGAAGATGCGCCGCTCGATCTGCGCGACCTTCTCGTTCAGCGCCGACGCAAGCAGCGCCTTCGCCGCCGGCTCACCCGATCGCGGCGTGTTCGCCGTGGGGCCGCCCTGCAGGCCGAGCACCTCGGCCTGGTGCAGCGTCGCGTACGCCTGGCGCAGCTCGCGCTCGAGCGCCGCGGTCACCGCCACCGTGTCTTTGAGCACCAGCCGCCGGCCGCGCACGGCGCGCGCGAGCGAGCGATAGAGCCGGGCGCGCAGCTCTTCGTCTCTCTCTTCGAGGTGCTGCGAGATGACCTCGACGGCCTCGGGGCTCGCGAGGCGCCCCAGCACGCGCGTGATCGCCGATCGAATCGAGTGCAGCTCATGCTCGTTCGACAGCACCTTCGCGAGCACCGCGACGATCGAGTTGCCGTAGGCCGTCAGCGCGTTCACCGACTCGCGCAGGGTCTCGATGTCTTGGGTGCGGTAGATGAGGGGGATCACGAACTCTTGCGCCTTCAAGACGGCCGCGGCGTTGATCGCCTCGCGCCGCACGCGCACCTCGGAGTCGCTCATCAGCTGCAGCACGGGCTGGTAGAAGTTCTTCACCCCGATCGCGCCGAGCACGCGGCCGGCGTGCTCGCGCATGCTCGCGTCTTTGTGCTCGATGAGCGCCTTCAGCGCCTCGGCGGCCACGAGCACCCCGTCGAGCCCGCCGTAGCGAATCATGCCGGTGATGGCGGCGCTGCGAATGCGTGGGTCGGGGTCGTTCAGGTAGCCGCGCACGCTGCGAACGGCCTTGTCTTGGCCGATGGCGCAGAACGCGTCGATCGCCGCGGCGCGCACCGCCGGGTCGGGGTCTTCGAACCGCTTGAACACTGGGTTCGCGAACCGCATCGCCTGCCGGCGCGCGTAGTACTCGAGCGCGGCCTTTCTCACGTCGGCGCTCGCGTGGTCGAGCAGCGGCTCGACCTTGTGATCGAGCGCGACGTTTTCGAGGTGCGGCAGCAGGGCGAGCGCGTTCAACACCTCGCGCGTGTCGGGGCTCTCGAGCGCGCGCTCGAGCACCTTGTTCGTCGCCGCGTCCATCACCTTGTAGCGGGCCGACTCGAGGTCGAGCTTCTTGTTCTTGACGTTGTCTTGCAGCGACTTGATGTACTTGCTGCGCAGGCCGACGACGACGGCGATCCACGCTCCTGAGAGCACGAGCGACAGCCACGCGAGCCGGTACGGGTCGCCGCCGCCCCATGCCCGGTAGCCCGCGAGCGCGAGGCCGGCGAGGCCGATCGCCATCGGCTTGATGACGCTGTCGATGAACGCCTTCGCCGCCGCGCGCGCCTGGGCCGGCACCGGCAGGTAGAGAATCTGCGTCGTCGCGTCGTTGATCGAGTAGCGGAAGAGGGTGTCGGCGCCCTTCGCCATCGACGCGGCCCACAGCGCCGGCACGATCACCAGGGCGAGGTTGCCGCACGCGAGCGAGATCGGCAGCACGGCGAGCGCGCCGATCACCCCTGCGCGGTTCAAGATCTTCGAGGTGCCGAACAGCTGCAGCACGAGCGCGAGGCCGCCGACGACGGCGCTGAAGTAGCCGAAGTACGCTGCGAGCTCTCTGCCCTGGTACGCGTTGCTCGCGATCACCTTGAACTGAAAGTCGACCAGCGTCGTGGTGAGGAAGGTGACGGCCGAGAGCAGCGCCACCGCGCGCAGGTGGCTCGACTGCATCACGCGCGCGGCGCCGCCGGTGCGTTTGGCCGCTTGTTTGCCGGTCGCGGCCTTGGCGAAGAGGCGCTGGCGGCCGGCGTAGCCCGCGCCGAACGAGGCGACCGCGGTGATGCCGAGCAGCACGGCGCACATCAGGAGCAGCGACGCGGTGCCGAACTGGGTGGCGATGCGTGCCGAGGCGAGGCCGATGAGAATGTTCGCCATCGTGCCGCCGGCGCCGATGAGGCCGTACAGGCGCTTGGCCTCGCGCGCGTTGAACAGCTCGTTGGCGAGCGTCCAGAACTGCACGAGGACGAGGGCGCCCATCACCTCGACGAAGACGTAGAGCGCCGGGTACACCCACTTCGCGTGCGTGCGCTCGACGAACCAGAGCGCGAGGAACATGACCGCGAACAGCGACGCGCTGCCGAGGGCCATGGTGTGGCGGCGAATGCGCGACGCGAGCGGCCCGTAGATGAGGCCGGTGGCGGTGACGGCGACCGCCGAGGCCACGTACATCCACGACAGGGCGGCCTTGTCCATGTTCGCGAGGAACAGGGCGTCGCGCACCGTGCGGCCGGTGAGAAACGCGCCGACCGCAAACAGGCTGTGGAGGAACAGGGCGAGCGTGAGCTGCCGCTCACCTCGCCGAACCGGAAGAACCGCTTCGAGGATGCGCCCCAGCACGCGCGAAAAGCCTAGCACCAGCCCGAAATGCCCAGCCCCAAGAAACCCCGGCCCAAGCCCATCACCCAACCCTGGGCGGGGTCAGCGCTGCCAGCAATCGCGCCTGCTCGTCGGCGCTCAAGCTCGCCCCACCGAACCGTGCGCCCAGGTAGGCGCGTGTCGCCTTCGCCAGGGCCGGCGCCATCGGGTGCGCCCCGTCGGTGAGCCTCAGCGTCAGCTCTTCGATCGCCTCACCGGGCAACCTCACGATGCCCGCGCGCGAGAGCCGCGCCTCGATCTGATCGAGAAAGCCCGACGCTTTGTTTCGTCGGTAGTCGCCTGCCCGCCGCTTTCGCCCGAGCCGCTGCACCACCACGTACACCACCACCGCGGTCACCGCCGCCGCCGCCACCGGAGCCGCCCCCGGCAGCGGGGCCGTCACCTCCTCCGACTTCGTCGCACTCTGCGGAGGCCGCACCAGCTGCTGCGCGAACTGCAGCTGATCTTGAAAGCTGTAGTCGACCACCCGCGCGCGCCAGAGATCTTCGAGCCGCTCGTACATCGACGTCAGCCACGCCAGCACCCGCGCCGGCTGGTTCTGCCGCCCCGCCTCGGGTGTCGCGTCGACCGTCACCCACCCCTGGCCCGGCACGAACACCTGCGTCCACGCGTGCGCGTCGCCGGCCCGCAGCACGTACGCGCTGCCGATGCGCTCGCCGCCGAAGAACCCCGCCGTCACCCGCGCCGCGAAGCCCTGCGAACGCAGCAGCACCGTCAGCGCCGTCGCGAAGTGCTCGCAGTGGCCCGACTTGCGCACGAACAAGAACTCGGCGAGCGGGTCGGCCGGCGAGCCCTCGAGCTCGAGCGTGTACGTGAAGTCTCGCTGCAGGTACTTCTGCAGCAGCAGCGCCGCCTGAAGTGGGCGCGCCTCGCCGTTCAGCACGTGCGCCGCCAGCTGCCCGATGCGCGGGTCGAGCTCGCTCGGCAGCGCGTCGTACCGGCTCGGGTCTTCGAGCGCGTCGAGCGTCGCGTCGGGGTCGCTCAGCGCAGTGTACGTGTACCCGTTGCCCGGCAGCTCGACCCGCACCTCTTCGTCGGCCACCTCGACGACCGGCGTGCGCGCCGAGCCCGCCGAGCCCACCGCGGTCACGTTGTTGAAGCCGATCGGGTGCTCGAGCGCGATCAGCGTTCGCGAGCCGTACGCCGGCAAGAGCTCGATGTTCTGGCTCACCGTCTTGCGCGTCGGCCGCTTGAAGCTCACCAGCTGTCGCGGGCGCTTCGCGACGCCGCTGCCCTTCCATTCTCTGCCGTCGAACACGTCGAACGAGCGTCCCGGGAAGTACGCGTCGAGGTTGTCGACCCCGGGATCGGGCGACAGCCGCACGCGCGCCACCACGCGCGGGTTCGACTTGATGTCGCCCGCGCCGCCGAGCCGCACGCTGTCGGACATGCCCGTCGTGCCGCCGAGCAGCCCCGGCGGCTGCCGGCGCGCCGCGATGTTCCACGACAGGCGGGGGAACAACACGAAGAACGCCACCGCGCCCGCCACCGCGAACGCCGTGCCCGTGCCCACCCGGCCCATCACCGGCTTGACGTCGAAGTGCTCTTCCGAGCCTCCCTCGGGCTCGAGCACGCCCAGCGCGAGCGACAGGCTCGACGTGATCGCGAACGCGCCGAGACACGCGCCGTACCAGAGCTCGCCGGTGAGCGCCGCGCCGCCCGCGAGCATCAAGAGCGACGTCAGCTGAACCTGCTGATCGGTGCCGCGCGTCGACTCTGACAACATGCGGTGCGACGTGACCAGCCCCGCGAAGACGCAGGCCGCGACGATGAGATCCATCAGGCCGCGAAAAGCCGCACCGAACAGCACCAGGCCCGTCAAGAGCAACAGCAGCACCGAAAACGTCGGCCGCGTCGACAGCGGCCGGCGCCCCGCGAGCGAGGTGAACAGGGCGAGCAGGTAGGCCACCAGCGCCCACGCCGGCACGCTGCCCGAGAGCACGATCGACGCGAACGCCGACGTCGCGCTCAGGTCGCGCAGCACGAGCCGCAGCCGCGTGCGACCCTGCGGGCTCATCGCTCGAACCCCACCCACGCGAGCGCGCTCAACACCCGCCGCTCGTGGCCCGGGCCGCCGCCGGGGCGAATGCGATGCCCGCCGGTGTCGAGGCCCACCTCGTGGCCCCGGTCGAGCAGCCGCCGCGCGAGCGCCGCGAGCTCTTCGCACCGCGTCTCGAGCGCTTCACCCTCGAGGCGCTCGGCCAGGCTCAGCACGAACTGCCGCCGCTCTTCGCGCTCGCGCTCGACCCTGAGCAGCCGCCCGTACGTCGCGCTCTTCAGCCAGTGCACCCGCCGCGCGTCTTCGCCGTGCGACAGCTCGCGCAGGCCGAGCAGGTCGCCCGTGCCGTCTCGACGCCGCGGGTTGCCCCCGTCGCCCGCCGGCGCACCGCCTGACTCTGGCGGCTCGACGCACGCGAACCCCCGCCGCGGGAACACGAGCAGCGTCTCGGGCAGCTCGAGGCGCCGCGTCTTCGCGAACAGCCCGAACGGGAACAGCGTCGACACCTCGAGCTCGGCGAGCGGGTAGGGGCCGCGCCGCGCCGCCGTCAGCTGCGCCCGAACGATGGTGGGCTCGCCCGCCCTCACCACCGCCACGAACGCCTCGCCCGTGAGACCCGGCGCCAGCTCGCGAATCGACAGCGCGAAGCCCAGGCCCCTCTCGCGCTGCAGCTCGTACCGCATCGCGAAGGGCTCGGCGGCGTGCGCGGCGTCGGGCAGCAGCCGGCGAACCTTCACGTCGCGCACGCAATACTCAGACAGCACGCCCGACACCACGATCAGGCTGAGCAAGAGCCCCAGCACCAGGTAGAGCAGGTTGTTGCCGGTGTTCAGCGCGCCCAGGCCGATGCCGATGGTGACGACGAAGAAGGTGCGGCCGCTGCGCGTGAACTTGAGGCCGCGCGGCGCCCGCCACCGCGCGCGAAGGCGCTTCCAGAAGCTCATCGCGGCTGCGGTGTCTTCTTCGCGAGCTCTTCGAGCAAGAGGCCCGCTTCGTCGCGCGAGAAGGTGCCCTGCAGCGCGCTCTTGAGCAGCAGCCGGTGCGAGAACGTCGGCACCAGCATCGCGCGCACGTCGCCCGGGGTCGCGAAGTCGCGGCCCTCCCAGAGGGCGTTCGCGCGCGCCGCCGCCATCAGCGCGAGCACCGCGCGGGTCGACGCCCCGCGCTCGATCTCGGCGTGCGTTCGCGTCGCCGTCGCGAGCCGCACCGTGTACTGCGCGACGTCGGGGTCGACCCGCACCTGATCGGCCGCCGCCTGCAGCGCCTCGAGATCGTGCCCCGTCGCGACCGTCTTCATGCCCGTGAGCGGGTCGCCGCGCCGCGTCTGCACCAGCTCGGCCTCGACCTCGGGCGGCAGGTGGCCGAGCGACATGCGCACGAGAAAGCGGTCGAGCTGCGAGTCGGGCAGCGGGTACGTGCCCGACAGATCGACCGGGTTCTGCGTCGCCACCACCACGAACGGCCGCGGCAGCGGGTGCGTCACGCCGTCGAGCGAGACCTGCGCCTGACCCATCGCCTCGAGCAGCGCCGACTGCGTGCGCGGCGGAGCGCGGTTCAGCTCGTCGGCGAGCACCAGCTGGTGAAACAGCGGGCCCGCCCTGAACTCGAACGTGCCGCGCGCCTGGTGAAAGATCTGCGCCCCCAAGATGTCGCTCGGCAAGAGGTCGGCCGTGAACTGAATGCGCGCGTACGAGAGCGAAAACGCCTTCGCGATGCCCTCGGCCAGTGTCGTCGTCCCGACCCCCGGTACGTCTTCGAGCAAGAGGTGGCCGCGCGCCGCGAGGCACGTCACGGCGAGGCGCACGTGCGGCGCCTTGCCGAGCACCACCGAAGAGAGGCCCTGCGCCACGCGCTCGAGCAGCTCGCGCGGAGGAGTCGTCACACCACTGGGGGGGAGCGCTGTCATGTCGTGCGTGGCTTTCGGAAGCGCCCGAGTATAACCACGCCGCCCGTGGGCCGAATCCAGACGTTGCCGGAAG
>JAEUJP010000388.1 GCA_016793725.1 Myxococcaceae bacterium
GGCATGTGTTTCCCCCGCTGTGGCCCGCTGCAGGTCGACTGCGGTGGCGCGTGCATCTCGATCGATCGCGACCCGCTGCACTGCGGCGCCTGCGGCCGGCCGTGCCCCCCGGGCAACGGCTGCCTGAACGCGCAGTGCACGCCGGCCTGCACCGCGCCGCTCAGCGTCTGCGACGCCGGCCCGTTCTGCGCCGACCTGCGCTTCGACCCGCTGAACTGCGGCGGCTGCGGCGTCGTGTGCCCGCTGGTGCCGAACGCAGCGCCGGCGTGCTCACCGGCCGGCTGTGGCCGCACGCAGTGTGACCCGGGCTTCGCCGACTGCGACGCCGGCACGAACGACGGCTGCGAGACCTCGCTCGGCGTCGACCCCGAGAACTGTGGCGCGTGTGGCCGCGCGTGCTTCGGCTCGCAGATGTGCCTGCTCGGCCGCTGCTGCGAGCAGCCGCCGGCCGGCTCGTACCTCGACACCTGCGTCAACTGTGAGGCGTGCAACGGCCTGCTCACCTGCCAGTGCCAAGACGACCTGCAGGTGTTGAGGCCCACCAGCATTCCCCTGGGGCCGTGCTCCCCGATGGGCTTTCAGAACTGCAACGGGGTGCTCCAGTGCAACGGCTGCTGAGGTGTCTGCCCGTGCTGTTCTTGGCCGCCTGCGCGCGGCCGATGCCGACGTGCACCGACGGGCGGCAGAACGGGCGAGAGAGCGACGTCGACTGCGGCGGGGGCGAGTGCCGGCGCTGCGAGCTCGCGCGCGCGTGCGAGACGCCGTCTGACTGCGAGAGCGGCGCCTGCCGGCAGCACGTCTGCGCGTCGCCGAAGCCCTCGTGCGCCGGCGATGCGGGCTGCGCCGTCGAGTGCCTGCGCAACTCCGACTGCACGAGCGGCGCGTGTGTCGACGGCGTCTGTGTCGGGCCCTGCGGCCCGCCGCTCTCGGTGTGCGGCGCGGGGTGCGTCGACCTGCGGCAAGACCCGCAGAGCTGCGGCACGTGTGGCCGCGCGTGCGCGCCGAACGAGCGCTGCGAGAACGCCGTCTGCGTGCTGCGCTGCCCGCTCGGCACCTCGCCGTGCGGCGACGGCCCGTCGCTCAGGTGCCTCGACCTGGGCAACGACGTGCGGCACTGCGGCGGCTGCATGAACGAGTGCCGCCTCGGCGAGCGCTGCGTCGCCGGCAACTGCCGCCGCGAGTGCGAGTCGTTTCAGGTGCAGTGCGGCGGCGACTGCGCGACGACGATGACCGACGTCTTCAACTGCGGCGGCTGCGCGCCGCCGTGCGACCCGGGCGAGCTGTGCTCGATGGGCACGTGCCAGCTCGCGTGCTCCCCGCCCGCGCTCGCGTGTGACGCCGGCCCTGCGTGTGTCGACCCGCGCTTCGACCCGTTCAACTGCGGCGGCTGCGGCATCGCCTGCCCGCCCGTGCCGAACGCGCGCCCCATCTGCGCGTTCGGCGCGTGTCGCAGGTCCGAGTGCAACGCAGGCTTCGCCGACTGCAACGGGTTGCCCGGTGACGGCTGCGAGGCCGAGCTCGCCGTCGACCCGCTGAACTGTGGTCTGTGTGGCCGCAGCTGCTTCGGCACCAACTGCATGAACGGCGGCTGCCCGTAGGCGCACGTCAGACATTTCCCACCCGCGACCAATAGCCCTTCGAATCATCACTCGAAGGAGGTCGTTCACACATGAAGTCGCAATGGAAGGCGGCGGCGCTGGTGCTCGTGTCGGGCATCGCGTACGCCGATGACGAGAGCATCGCCTACGGCATCGCGAAGTTCGGCGGGGCGGGGCAGTGCGGCAACCCTGACCAGACGCACAACGAGCACACGAAGTCGGCGGCGGCGTTCGACCTCGTGTTCACGACCCAGCGCATCTTCGGCAACTGGGACGAGAACCACCAGCGCCCGAACTCAGACGCGCAGGGCCGGTTCTTCGAAGACACGAGCAAGCAGGCGAGCGGCGCCGACCGGCTCGCGAACTTCGGCGCCGACGACGTCGACGTCATCTACGTGCACACGCACGGCGGGCACTCGGTGTCGCCCGCGTACTCGAGCCTGCTGATGGGCAACGCGTCGTACGACTGCTCGGTGCGCACCGATCAAGACATGCTGTTCGGCAACGCGGGCGGTGACCTCGACATCGCCGTCATCAAGGCGTGCCAGTCGGCCGACTACGACACGTGGCTGAACGGCGGCTACCGGCAGCAGTTCACGAGCTCGAGCAGCACCTTCACGATGTGGAATGGGTTTCACGGCGACTCGTCGTGCGGCAGCTTCGTGAGCGACTACGTCGCCGACTACGCCGCCGCCTCGATGAACAACGGGGTGGGCGAAAACTGGCTCGACGAGGCCTACGCGTGGGGCTTCTTCGACGACGACTGCCCCGCCTCGATCGTGATGGGCTCGAGCAAGGCCGCCCGTGACAACATGTACGAGTGGGGCGGCTTCAGAGACCGCAAGAACACGGGCGCGAAGACCGGCTCGTCGTACTACTACGTGTCGGGCTGCAACCCCGACAACGGGAGGAAGCTGCCATGAAGCGCGCCCTTCTCTCGCTGTTCGTGCTGTCGCTGGCGGGGTGTGTCGCCGACGCCACCATCGCCGAGGGCGACGCGCCCGCCGACGTCGAAGCCGCCGACGCGCTCAGCCGGTACACCCTCGACTCGACGCGGCTCACCCCCGCTGCGTCGCAGGTCGCTCCGGTGAAGGCGCTGCGCGCCGAAGCGCTGACGGGGCAGAACGTCAGCGCGGCCCTGCTGCGCGCGCCGGTCTCGCCGTCGGTGTTCAAGACGGTCGGCACGCGCACCGAGTACCGCGTGATGGACTGGGAGCTCGAGACCGACTCGGCGACCGGGCGCATCATGGCCAACCGGGTCGCGGCGGTCGCCGCAGCGGCGCCGCAGAACGAGCTGCTGCTGCGCGCCGACTCGCTGGCGCGCCTCGGTGAGCTCGGCGTCGACCCCGCCGAGGTGGGCGAGGTGGCCCAGCGCAAGGTGATGACCGAGTCGCGCGAAGACGGCGTGATGACGTCGGCGCCCGAGCTGCACAGCTACAAGACGTTCATCGCCCGCTCCATCAACGGCATACCCGTGCAGGGGCACCGCGCCGTGCTGACGCACGCGAAAGACGGCTCGCTCCGCAAGGTGCTGGTGGCCTGGCCGGCGCTGGCGACGACGGGTCACCGCCTGACCAGCCGGCTCTCGCTCACCCAGGTGAAGACGCGCGC
>JAEUJP010000414.1 GCA_016793725.1 Myxococcaceae bacterium
GAAGCTCATGCGCGACGCCAAGCTCATTCAGATCTACGAGGGCACGAGCCAGGTGCAGCGCATCGTCATGGCCCGCGAGCTGCTCAAGGGCTGATGAGCCCGTTCGACGTGCTCGGCGTCGGTCGCGACGTCGACGACGCCGGCATCAAGCGCGCCTACGCGAAGAAGGTGCGCGAGCACCCGCCCGAGAGTGACCCCGAGGGCTTTCAGCGCGTCTACGAAGCCTTCGAGCTCCTGCGCGACGCCGAGTCGCGCGCCCGCGTACGCCGCCAGGCGCAGCGCCCCGGCTACGAGGGCGTCGAGGCCGACCTGCTCGAGCGCCTCAACGAGGCCGAGGCCTTCATCGCCGGCGGCCAGGTCGACGACGCCGTCACCGTGCTCGACGTCGTCGTACGCCGCGCTCCGCACCTCGACGCCGCGTGGGAGTCGTACGTCGACGTGCTCGACCGCGCCGGCGGCGCCGACGCCGCCGGCCCCATCGCCATGCGCTGGGCCCGCGCGCGCCTCTCGAACCTCGACGCACAGCTCACGGCCGCCCGCCTGCGCACGCTCACCTTCGACTACGACGACGCCCGCGAAGCGCTGCGCGTCGCCGATGGCCTCGCCCCACACGACCGCCGCGTCTTCTTCGCCCGCGCCGAGCTCGCCCGAACCCGCGAAGACTGGGACACCGCGCTCAAAGAGATCGCCGGCGCGCTCTCGCTGCCCGGCGACGCGCCGAGCGACCTGCGCCTGCGCGGCACGCGGCTGCACATTCACCTCGAGCGCAAGAACGTCGACGCCGCTCGCGCCGAGGTCGAGCGCATCGACGACGCCGCGCTGCTCACCGAGCTCGCCTCGCTCGCCGTCGGCTACGCGAAGCCCGAGCTCGCCGCCGAGATCTTCGACCGCGCCCGGAAGCTCGACCCGAAGCGCCGGTTCACCATGCCGCTCAGCCGCACCGTGCCGCACGCCGCGCTCAAGCGCGCCACGCAAGAATGGGTGAAGGCGCGGCTCGCCGACCCGCCGCGCACCGCGCTCAAGTTCTTGCTGTTGATGGGCAACGTGCGCTCGCCGATCGTGACGTGGGGCGCCGGCGCGCTCGTCGCATCTGCGGCCTCGATTCCGCTGCTTCACGGCGGGGCTGCGCTCGGCTTCGTCGCCGCGTTCGGCCTGCTGTTCTGGGGCTACCTGAAGAGCACCGAGCCGCAGTTCACCGGGTTTCTCGAGCTGCGGCCCCTGCACCTCGTGCACGTCACGTTCGATCGGGTCACCGTGATGCCCCTCTTTCGGCTTCGCAGCATGACGAGCGGGGGCTACGACGTCGCAGTGCACTCCGAGGCGGCTCAGGCGATTCGGGTCGCGTCGCCCGACCGCACCGAGCTGTTCGTCGCCGAGGTGCTGAACCAGCGCCACCGCCTCGAGACGTTGGGCACGATGGACATGCTCGACACCGAGCTCGATCGCGAGCCGCTCGACTGGGAGTGATCAATCGACGCTTGCGCACGACGCAGTGCGTCGCTAGATGCGGAGGCCATGAAGATCCTCGTCACCGCGAAGCGCGTCGAAGACCCCGAGTCGAAGATCAAGGTCGATGCTGCCGGCAAGGGCATCGTCAAAGAGGGCCTCAAGTACAAGATCAACCCGTTCGACGAGATCGCCGTCGAAGAGGCCCTGCGCCTCGTCGCCAAGCACCCCGGCGACGTCGTCGCCGTCAGCATCGGCGGCAAAGAGGTTCACGAGCAGCTCCGCCACGCGCTGGCGATGGGCGCCACCAAGGCCGTCTGGGTCAACCACGAAGGCCCCCTCGATCAGATGGGCGTCGCCGGCCTGCTCAAGAAGATCGTCGAAAAAGAGAAGCCCGACCTCGTCATTCTCGGCAAGCAGTCGATCGACGATGATCAGAACCAGGTCGGCCAGTACCTCGCCGAGTGGCTGGGCTGGGGCCAGGCGACGTTCGCGTCGAAGGCCGACTCGCTCGACTCCGAGAACGAGAAGAACAAGGTGCCCGGCGTCATCGTCGGCGACGGCGCCAAGACCATCGACGTCATTCGTGAAGTCGACGGCGGTCTGAACCGCCTGCAGCTCACGCTGCCCGCGGTCGTCACCACCGACCTGCGCCTCAACCAGCCGCGCTACGCGTCGCTGCCCGGCATCATGAAGGCGAAGTCGAAGCCGCTCGAAGAGCTGAACCCGGCCGGCCTCGGCGTCGACGTCGCTCCGAAGATTACGGTCACCAAGCTGTCGATGCCGCCCGCCCGCAAGGCCGGCATCAAGGTCGCCGACGTGCCCACCCTCGTCACGAAGCTCAAGACCGAAGCCAAGGTCATCTAGGAGCCACCCCCATGCCCACCGTTCTCGTCGTCGTCGAAGCCCAGCCTGACGGAAAGCTCAAGAAGGCCACCCTGAACGCCATCACCGCCGCTCGCGCGCTCGGTGACGTTCACGCGGTCGTCCTCGCCAAAGACGCCACGGCCCTCGCGGCCGAAGTGAAAGACTACGTGAAGGTCGTGCACGCGGGCTCCGCCGCCCACGTCGAGCACTACCTCGCCGAGACCTGGGCCCCGGCCGTCGCCGAGGTCGCCAAGGCCATCAGCGCCGAGTGGGTCGGCGCCGCCGCCACCCAGCAGGGCCGCGACCTGATGCCCCGCGTCGCCGCGAAGCTGAACGCCGCGATGGCCAGCGACATCATGGCCGTCAACGGCACGACGCTGACCCGCCCGATGTGGGCCGGCGCCGTCATCGCCGAGGTCACGCTGTCGACGCCCGTGAAGGCGTTCACGGTGCGCACCACCGAGTTCGCGCTCGCCGAGAAGGCCGGCGGGGCCGGTGAGGTGAAGGCGTTCGCGCCGGCGCCGGTGACGTCGCCGACGAAGTTCGTCGAGTTCAAAGAGGTGAAGTCGGCTCGCCCCGAGCTGACCGAAGCGCGCATCGTCGTGTCGGGTGGTCGCGGCACGAAGGGCGACTTCAAAGAGGTCGAGGCGCTCGCCGACGAGCTCGGCGCGGCGGTCGGTGCGTCGCGCGCGGTGTGCGACGCGGGCTGGCAGCCGAACGACTTGCAGGTGGGTCAGACGGGCAAGGTCGTCGCCCCGTCGCTGTACGTCGCCGCGGGCATCAGCGGCGCGATTCAGCACCTCGCCGGCATGAAGGGCAGCAAGACCATCGTCGCGATCAACAAAGACGGCGAAGCGCCGATCTTCCAGGTCGCCGACTACGGGCTGGTGGCCGACCTGTTCAAGGCGCTGCCCGAGCTGCGCGCGGCGATCAAAGCCGCGAAGTGATCGCAGTCGACGAAGCGTTTCTGCCGGGCGTGGGCATCCACAAGATCCCCACGCCCGTGCCGTTCATGGAGGCCGGCGGCCCGGCGAACGCGTACGCGCTCGAAGACGTCGGCGGGGGCTTCAGCCTCTTCGACTGCGGCTGCGGCACCGACGAGGGCCTTGCGGCGCTGCGAGAAGGGCTCGCGTCACGCGGGCTCGAGGTGAAGCACCTCAACCGCGTCATCGTGAGCCACGGCCACGTCGACCACTACGGCAACGCGCAGACGCTCGCCGAAGAGTCGGGCTGCGAGGTGTTCGTGCACCCGCACGACCTCGAGAAGATCGTCGGCGAGGGCCGCTGGTACCGGCAGCTCGAGAAGAGCTGGGGCTACTTCCTGCGCCTCGGCGTGCCCGAGGCGACGCTGAACGCCATGCTCGACGGCGCGAAGCGCAGCCGCCCGTACGCGCGGCCCGTCGATCGCGCGCGCGTGAAGACGCTCGCCGGCGGCGACGCGCTGCAGTTCAAGTACTTCGACGCCAAGGTGCTGCACCTGCCGGGGCACACGCCCGGCCTCGTCTGCCTGCACGTCGAGAAGCGAAAGCTGCTCTTCGCCGATGATCACGTGCTCGCCAAGGTCTCGCCGAACCCGCTGCTCGACCTCTCGCTCGGCGAGACCGACGACACCAAGTTCAAGGCGCTCGTGTCGTACTACCGCAGCGCGCGCGCCGTGAAGGCGATGGAGCTCGAGTGCCTGCTCCCCGGCCACGGCGAGGCCTTCAAGGGCCACGTCGAGCTGCTCGAGGGGCTCTTTCAGTTCTACGAGCTTCGGCAGAACCGCATCATGAAGCGGCTCGGGTCAGAGCCCGCCACCGTCTACGAGCTCGTCTCGGCCGTCTTTCCCCGCGTCGACATCGGCCGCATGTACCTGATGCTCAGCGAGGTGATGGGCAACGTCGAGGTGCTCGAAGAGCGCGGCGAGCTCGAGCGGTTCGAAGAGGGCGGGCGGCTGAAGCTCCGCGCGGCGCGCAGGCGCGTGTGAGCCCGTTCGAGGTGCTCGGCGTCGAACCGACGGCCGACGAGCAGGAGCTCAAGCGCGCGTACGCACGCAAGGTTCGCGCGCACCCGCCCGAGACCGACCCCGAGGGCTTTCAGTGCATCGTCGAGGCGTTCGAGGTGCTGCGCGACCCCGAGCAGCGTGCGCGCCTCGTCGACGGCCTCGCACGCCAGAGCTCGCCCGGCTGCTCGACACCTACGCTGCCGCCCGTCAGACCGATGACGTCGAGCGCGCCGACCTCGCCCTCGAGGCGCTCATCGCGCATGAGCTCGAGCGTCGCGAGTCGCACGAAGAGCAGGTACGGTTCTTCGCCGACACCGGCCGGTACACGAGAGCGTTCGAGGCCGTCTCGGCGCTCATGGCGCACTGGCCCGAAGACGTCGAGCCGCTGCTGCTCGCGTACGAGGTCTACCGCGGCGCGAGCTATGACGACGGCGCGCGCGACGTGGTGGCGAAGGCGCTCGTGCTCGCTCCGAACGACCGGCGGCCGTGGGTCGCCCACTCGGAGTTGCTCGCGACAGCCAACCGGCTCGTGCACGCGGTTCAGGCGTTGACGAAGGCGCTCGAGCTCGAAGATCGCCGCTTCGTGTCCGACGCGCAGCTCATTGGCCGGCGCATTCTGATGTTCGCCGAGGCGCACATGCTCGAGTCGGCGACGAAAGAGATCGAGGCGGTCGCCGCGAGCCCGACCACCGACGACGAGCGGCGCAAGACGGCCGGCCTCTTGATGTCGCTCGCCGGCTGGGTGCTCACCAACGGCAAGGCCGCGCGCATCGGGCTCGCGGCGCGGCTCGTCGCGCACGCGCACCGCCGGGACCCGACGCAGCACCGCTTCACCATCGGCGAGAAGGTCGGCGCGCCGCTCTCGCGCTTCAGCGAAGCGGTTCAGCAGCACGTGGCGAAGATGCGGGCCGAGCAGCCCCAGCACGTCGCGCCGCTGCGGCGAAGGTGGGGCGTGCTCGGCGGGCTGGCCCAGGCGCTCGGCTGGGGCCTGCTCGTGTTCGTCGGCGTGGCCGTCGTGGTGACGTCGCGGTTCGACCCGCTGCACAGCGCGGCCTCGCTCGGCGGGCTCGTGTCGCTCGCGCTCTCGTTCGTGCTGCGCCCGAAGAAGACGTTCGACTTCGCCGAGCTGCGGCCGCTGCATCTCGTGCTGGTGTACGGGCCGCGCTTCGTCGCGCTGCCGCTCTTGCGCATCGTGAAGGTCACGTCGACGCACAACAGCGCGACGCTGATGTTGGAGGACGGCAAGCAGCTGTTCTTCGAGACGAAGGCGCCGATCTCGCCGCTGCTGCTCGGCGTCGAGCGGCAGGCTGATCGCCTGGCCAGGCTCGCCTCGTCGGATCTGCTCGAGACCGAGCTGGATCTGGAGCCGCTGCCGTGGTCGGTCGAGCGGTAACTTGCGAGTGAGATCGCGAGGAGGTGAGTTGCTTCTTCGAGTGCGGAGGCGCTGAGATGCACGGGTGCTCTGGCTCGCGCCGCTCTTCGGTCTCGTCGCAGGGCAAGGTGTCGAGCTCAGCGCCGGTGAGCTGCGAGGGCTTGCTCGGATGTGGCTGTTGGAGATCGTCTACGACCCGGTCGAGCACTGTGCGCGGCGGTCGATTCCTCAGGTGAGCGCCAGCGTGCGACTGAATCGTCGAGGTGAAGTCGCGCTCAAGTTCACCAGCACGTCTGTGTCGGCAGCGGTTCGCGACTGCATTCAGACCATCGTGCAGCCCGATGTTCGGTTCACCGAGGGTGAGGACTTGATGGAGATCGGCATCACGGTCCCGAGCGATCGCTTTGACGGGATGTGCGAGGTCGAGCGGCGAGAGGCGAAACCATCGGGTGAGGCCTGCAGCATTCATCGCGACTGTGGCGCCGGTCAGGCGTGTATTCCGGCGTCGAACGAGGCAACCGATGCAGGCTCTGCTTCGCCCAAGTCTCGATGCATCGACTTTCAGCGGTGGCTAAGGGCTCGCCAACGCTGAGGAAATGGTCGGGCGCTGATTCAGTCGTGATTCAATCTCGATTGAATCAGCTTTCAATCACGTCACGCCCGCGGCTGCGCCACCGTGCAGTCGGCGAGCTGCACCGGCACACCGCCGCGCACGCCGCTGAGCTGCACGCGAAACGCCGTGTTCTGGCTCGCGATGTGAACGTCACACACGACGTTCACGAACTTCGCGCCCGGCTCGAACGTCGCGCCGCTCACCTCGATGAACGGGGCGCCGTCGGCCGCGCACAGCTTCACGTCGAGCCGCTCGACCCCGGTGAGATCGACCGCGATGCGCGTCACCGCGATGTCGACGTGCGGGCTCACGGTGGCGAACACCTGCTCGAACGCGCCCACGTTGCACACCTGCACCTGGTGCGTGCGCGTCATCGCCTCGAGCTCGGCGTCGCTCATCAGCATCGGCGGCAGCGCGCGGAACACGTCGCGTAAGCGCGTGACCAGGCTCGCCGCTTCGGCCGCCCGCGCCGCGCACGAATCGCAGCCGAACAGGTGCCCTTCAATCGCCTCGACCTCGGCGGCGTCGAGCCGCTCGCCCGCGGCGTAGTCGGTGAGCTGCTGCTCGTCGAGGTGCCCGCTCACGCTTCGCCCCCTTTCAGCCAGCCGCGCAGCGTCGAGATCGCGCGGTGGCGCAGCACGCGCACGTTCGCCTCGCTCATGCCCATGCGCTCGCCGATCTCGGCGCTCTGCCGCCCATCGAGAAACGTCTCGATCAGCACGCGCTGCTGCCGTCGCTCGAGCTTCGGCAACAGCTTCACCAGCACCTCGTTGCTCGAGCCCGGCTCGATGACCTTCGCCGCCGGCAGCTTCTCGAGCAGCTTCTCGCGCCGCGCCCTGGTTCGGGCCACATCGAGCATGCGGCCCCTGCACGTCATCAGCGCGAACGCCTGCACGTCGCCGCCCGGGACGCGGCCCTCGCGCACCGCCTGCAGCACGGCGAGCAGCGACTCTTGCACGAAGTCTTCGACGGCGGCGGCATCGAACCAGCGGCGCTGCGCGAACACCCGAATGCGCGGGGCCAGCGCGCGGCAGAGCTCGTCTTCCTGCAGCAGCGCCACGAGCACATCGTGGAGCCTGCGCTCTGGCCCCGCAAGCCTCATCTGCTGCCGCCGGCGGCCTTCACCTGATCGGGCGGCGTCTTGTCGAGCGAGCGCACGTGCTGCAGCAGCGCCTGCAGCTCTTCGCCCTGAATCACGTTCTTCCACGCCGGCATGCGGCTGCCTGGCACCGTCGCCGACGGGTCGCCGATGAACGCGGCGAGCTCGTCGTCGGTCGCGAAGTGGGCGCGGTTCTTCGTGAGGTCGCAGTTGCCGAGGCCGCCCTCGCCGTGACAGCTGACGCAGGCGTACTTCAGGTAGACCTTCTTGCCGGCCTCCATCTCGGGCGTGATCTTCGGCCCCGGCGTGCGCTGCACCGCGTTCTTCAACGTCGGCACCGTCTTCAGGTACGCGAAGATCGCCTTCGCCTCGTCTACGCTCAGCATCGAGTACGCGTTCATCGGGTAGCGAATGCCGGTGTCGTCGGGCCGTACGCCCTGGCGCAGGGCGCGCACGAAGTCGGCCTCAGACCACTTGCCGATGCCGGTCTCGGGGTCGGGCGTGAGGTTCGGGCTCACGACGCCCTCGACGAGGTTGCCGCCGCCCATGAAGCCGGCGCTGGCGGGCGGGTTCATGGCGTCGATCTTCGCGAAGTCGGCCGAGTGGCACGTGTAGCAGTCGAGGTTCCACGTCAGGTAACGGCCCCAGGCGACGGGGTCGGAGTGGTCGGGCTGGGGAATCGGCTTCGTGGGGTAGGGCAGCGGCTTGAACGCGACGTTGCAGAGGAACTTGGAGAGGAAGCTGGGCTCCGAGGGCACGTTCGCGACGTCGCTCGGTTCGAGCACGGGGTCGTCGGAGCGCAGGTACGCGATGACGCTGGCGAGATCTTCGTCGCTCAGGTGGGGCAGCTTCGCCATCCACGGCGGGGTGTAGCGGCCGTCGCGCGCGATGCCGGTGCGGAGCAGCACGGCGAGCTCGGCGTCGCTCCAGCTGCCGATGCCGGCGGTGGGGTGGCGGGTGATGTTGTACGACCAGACCTTGCCGAACGGGTCGTCGGCCTTCATGTCGGCGCCGGTGAGACGGCCGGTCGCGACGTTCATGTGGCAGCCGGCGCACAGCGCGTTCGAGAGGTTGCGACCGCGGGCGACGCGCTCGGGCGTCGACTCGACCGTCAGCGTGACCCTCTCGGGCGTGTAGTGGGGAATGCCGCCGAGCTGCACCTTCAGCAGAAAGCCGCCGACGGCCAGCACCACGAGGCCCAGCACGCCGCCCAGAATCTTCAGCAGTTTTTTCACGACCTCAGGTCGTCACGAGGCTGAAAAACGTTACACGCCTCTTTTCGGGGCCCGACGCGGGGCCGCCCCCTTCCACTTCTTGAAGGCGCGCGAGGGCCAGCATCGCGTCGGCGAGCGCGCGGCGTACGCGCTCGGTGACCTCGGCGAACGGAGTGCCCTCGTCTTCGAGGCGAGGCCCGACAATGGCGACGAACTCTGCGTAGAAGACGGGAAGCGCGGAGTCGTGGCTCGCGTGCATGAGGCGCTCCCAGACCGAGAGGTCGATGGCCTCGGAGATGGGCCGGCTCTCGTCGATGGAGCCGCCGAGCCCGGCGGCGCGAGCAATGGGCTGAACGTCGACGCCGCGGGCGCGGGTGGGTGGCAAGAGGGGCGTCGTGAACACCGTGGCGATCTGCCCGCCCCATCGCGGTGCGAACCCTGCGCGAGTCGATGCTCCCGCGCAAGCACTGCGGCACGACAGGCCACCGCCGAGCTCGCGAGGGCCCTCGGGCCGGAAGGGGTCACGCAGCGATGACATTGCGGCGGTACCGCGGGGTATGGGTGGCACCCGATCACTCCGCTCCAAGTTTCGTGCGGTACTTCCGTCGCTGCTCGCCGGCGCCACGAAAGTACCGCACGAAACTTGGAGCTGCCTGCCACCCTCGCCGTCAGGCTCCGGCGTCGCGGCGCCGAGCAGCCGGGCGCGAGGCCGAAGGCCACTGCGCCGCGCCCAGCTTCGTGGCGCGATCGGCACCGAAGCTGGCGCGACCTGCCGCGACGCCACCGGCCTGAAGAGGTGCGCCCCGATGAGCGGCCTGACCCGACTGCGCGCAGAGCTTCGTTCACACCACCCGCTGTGCCCGGCGGTGTACTGGGCCGACCTGCTGGTCTCGGCCGCGTGGGGCTGGCTCGCGCTGTGGCTGCGCTTCGCCGTTCACGCTCGAGTGCCCCCGGGCCACCCGACACGCTCGAGCCCAAGGAGCTGCACTGGGCGCAGGGCACCCGTCGCCGAGCCTGAAAAGTTACAGGCCGCTACAGCGCGCTACACTGCGGCGGCTTGATTCAGATGTTCCACGTCACCAAGGCCTACCCCGGCGACCCGCCGGTGCTCGTCGACATCAACCTCGACGTGCAGAAGGGCGAGTTCGTCTTCCTCACCGGGCCGTCGGGCGCGGGCAAGTCGACGCTGCTGAAGCTGATGTTCGTGGCCGAGCGGCCCACGCGCGGGCAGGTGCTCATCTCGGGCCGCAACGTGGCGCGCCTGCGCGAGAGCGGCATTCCCTACCTGCGCCGCAACATCGGCGTGGTGTTTCAAGACTTCAAGCTGCTGCCGACGCGCACGGTGGCCGAGAACGTCGGCTTCACGCTCGACGTGCTGGGCACGCCGCGAGAGCTCGTGCGCGCGAAGAGCCTCAAGGCGCTCAAGTCGGTCGGGCTCGAGCACAAGGCCGATGTGCTGCCTCCGAAGCTGTCGGGGGGTGAGCAGCAGCGTGTGGTCATCGCGCGCGCGCTGGTGAACGACCCCGCGATTCTGCTCGCCGACGAGCCGACCGGTAACCTGGACCCGCGCCTGACCGTCGAGATCATGGACCTCTTGTGTGACGTCAACGCGCGCGGCACGACCGTCGTCGTCGCCACCCACGACGCCTCGCTCATCGAGCGGTATCAGAAACGTACGCTGCGCCTCGAGCGCGGCACCCTCGTCGCCGAGGCGCTGGGCCACAAGGCCGCGGCGTTGATGGCGTGAGCGTCACCGCTTCACTCTCGTATTTCTCGCGCACCGCGCTCAACGGCATCGTGCGCTCGCCGTTCGTGCACGTCATCGCCGTCGCCTCGCTCGCCATCGCGCTCGTCGGCTTCGGGCTCGCGCGCATGGCCAGCGCCCAGCTCGACCGCCTCATGCTCGCGCTCGCCGGCGAGGTCGAGATGACCGTCTACCTCGAGCCCGGCACCACGCCCGACAAGATGGCCGAGCTTCAGCAGGCGCTCTCGCAGCGCACCGGCGGCCAGACGCGCGTCGTCTCGCCGGCCGAGGCCCTCGGCCGGCTGTCGAAAGAGCTCGGCGACCCCGGTCACGCCCTGACGTCGCTCGAAGAGAACCCGCTCCCCTGGAGCGTCGAGGTCACGTTGCCCCCGCTCGCGCGCGAGCCTGAAGCGCTCAAGGCGCTGGCCGACCGCGTGCGCACGCTGCCGTTCGTCACGCAGGTCGACTACGGGCAAGAGGCGCTCGAGCGCCTCACCGCCATCGCCCGCGCGCTCAAGCTCGGCTCGCTGATCGCGTTCGTGCTCGTGTTCCTCACCGCCATCGTCGTCGTCAGCGCGACGCTGCAGCTCGCCATCTACTCGCGGCGCGAAGACATCGAGATTCAGAAGCTCGTCGGCGCCACCGACCGCTTCGTGCGCGCGCCGTTTCTCATCGAGGGCCTCTTGCAGGGCGCCGTCGCCGCGACCCTCGCCTGCGGCGCGCTGTGGGCATTCGCGTTCTTCGTCGGCCCGAAGCTCGCCGCGCTCTTCAGCTTTCTCGACGTCGGCGGGCCCCGCCCCGGCATCGACCCTCGCCTCGTGCTCGAGCTGTTCGGCATCGGCGCCGCCATGGGCCTGCTCGGCAGCGTCGTCGCCGTGCGGAGGTTCTTGCGCGTATGACCGCGGCGCTGTGCGCACTGCTGCTCGCCGCGAGCCCGCAGGAGCTGAAGGAAGAGCAGGCCGAGGTCACCGAGCGGCTCGAGACCGAGCGCGCCGCCCTCGCCGCGCTGCAGGCGAGCAAGGTCGAGGTGCTCACCGTCGTCGACCTGCTCGAGCGCATGGCACGGCAGAGCCAGGCCCGCGCGGCGCAGCTGCAAAAGGCCGCCGCCGCGCTCGACGTGAGGGCCGCCGTCGCCCGGGCCGAGGCCGAGACCACGCGCAGCGAGCTGAAAGAGCGGCAGTCGAAGCTGCTGCCGCGGGTCTCGACGCTCTACCGGTTGCTGAAAGAAGACCGGCTCTCGCGCCTCATTTCGGCGCAGACGTTCGGGGCGCTGGTGCGAAAGGAGCGCGCCCTCGGCACGTTGGTGAAGGCCGACCTCGCCCAGCTCGAGCAGCTCGCGATGCTGTCGCGGTTCGAGGCCCGGCAGGCGGCGCGCCTCGAGCTGATGGAAGACGCCGCCACCACCGTGCTCGCCGCGCTGACGAAAGAGCAGGCGCTCGCGAAGGGGCGCCGCGTCGCGCTCGATGATCTGCTGCGCACCTTGAGCGCCGAGGCCAACAAGTCGAGCCGCATCGTGAAAGACCTCGAGCGCGCCGAGGCCGAGCTCGCCGGGCTCGTCGCCGACCTGAAGGCGACCTCGACCGAGCTCGGCCTGCGCTCTCGCAAGGGGCACCTGCCGTTTCCCACCCACGGCCTCGTCGAGGTCGGGTTCGGCAAGGTCGTGAACCCCCGCTTCAACACCATCACCGTGCAGAAGGGCGTCGACATTCGCGCCGGCCTCGGTGAGCGCGTGTTTTCCGTCGGCGTCGGCACGGTGGTGTTCGCCGGCTGGCTGAAGGGCTACGGCAACCTCGTCATCGTCGACCATGGCGGCAACTACCACTCGCTCTACGCGCACCTGAAAGACGTGGGCGTCGACGTGGGGGTCGAGGTCGAAGAGGGTGAAGAGATCGCGACCGTCGGCGACACCGGCAGCCTGAAGGGGGCGTACCTGTACTTCGAGATTCGCAAGGCGGGGCAGGCGGTAGACCCCCTGCCGTGGCTCGAGGCGCAGGAGTAGGGTTAAGGGCCCACCATGGATCTGCTCACCCCCGCCAACCGCGCGATTCGCGCGCTCATGGTCGCTCGCGGCATCGAGAGCCGCGACGTCAGCGTGAGCGGCCACCGCGTGCACTACTACCGCTTGAGCGGCACCGGCAGCGGCCCGCCCGTGATGCTCTTGCACGGCCTCGGCTCATCGGCGAACGCGTTCTCGCGCGTCTTCTTTCAGCTGCAGCGTCACTTTCGCTCGATCTGGGCGGTCGACCTGCCCGGCAACGGGTTTTCGCCGCTGCCCGACTCGGGCCCCGCTTCACTGCAGACGCAGGTGGGGGTGCTGCTCGAGTTCTTCCGCCAGCAGATTCAAGAGCCGGTGTACCTCGTCGGCAACTCCCTCGGCGGCGCGATGAGCATGTACGCCGCGAGCGAAGACCCGAAGGCGGTTCGCGCGCTGACGCTCGTGTCGCCCGCGGGCGCGCGTGTCGAGCCGCAGCGCCTCGCGTCGCTGAAGCGGTCGTTCGAGATGATGTCGACCTCTGACGCGCGGCGCATGACGCGGCGGCTCTTTCACCGCGTGCCGCTCGCCTACGAGCTGTTCGCGGGCCAGCTCAAGGTGCTCTACGGCTCGGCGGCGGTGCGCGGCGTGTTGATGGAGGTGAAAGAGACCGACTTCATCGAGCCCGAGCGGCTGTCGAGGCTGTCGATGCCCACGATGCTGGTGTGGGGCCAGAGCGAGAAGCTCTTGCCGTACGAGAGCATCAACTACTTTCGTGAGAACCTGCCGGCGCACGCCGAGGTGCACGAGGTCCCGGGGTTCGGCCACATTCCCCAGATGGAAAAGCCGGGCGAGCTGGTCGACCTGATGGTCGGCTTCGCACGACGCCATGCGTTGATCGGCTGATCTGCATGTAGGCGTGGGGGTAGGGGGTGCGCGAGGCCCATCGGGCCTCTTAAGATGAGGGTTCTATGTTCGGTCTGGTCGTCGCCCTCGTCACCCTCGCTCCTCCTCCTCCGACTCCTGCTCACGGCGACACGACCTACAAGCAGCTCGAGCTGTTCGCGCGCGTGCTGAGCTACGTCGAGAACAACTACGTCGAGACGGTCGATCAGCAGTCGCTCATGTACGGCGCCATCAAGGGCATGCTCGAGACCCTCGACCCG
Organism: Myxococcaceae bacterium; assembly: GCA_016793725.1. GTDB lineage: Bacteria > Myxococcota > Myxococcia > Myxococcales > Myxococcaceae > Xiheicaenimonas > Xiheicaenimonas phototrophica. The sequence goes on from JAEUJP010000414.1 coordinate 13,478, forward strand.
CACACCGTCTTCATGCCGCCCGACGTCTTCAAAGAGATGAAGATCGACACGTCGGGCGAGTTCGGCGGGCTCGGCATCGAGATCGCGCGCAAGAACGACGGCATCGTGGTCGTGGCGCCCATCGACGACACGCCGGCCCAGCGCGCGGGCATCAAGTCGGGTGATCAGATTCTGAAGATCGACGACGAGTCGTGCCGCAACATGGAGCTCGCCCGCGCCATTCAGAAGATGCGCGGCCCCGCCGGCAAGAAGGTGATGCTCACCATCATGCGCGAGGGCTTCTCGCAGCCGCGCGAGTTCGCCATCATTCGCGATCACATTCGCATCGCCTCGGTCGAGGGCGCGCTCTACGGCGGCGTCGGCTACGTGAAGGTGAAGAACTTTCAAGAACGCACCGACCTCTCGCTGCACAAAGAGCTCGAGCGCCTGCGCGGCCTGAACGGCAACCGCGAGCTGCGCGGCCTCGTCGTCGACCTGCGCAACAACCCCGGCGGGCTGCTCGAGCAGGCCGTCGCGGTGAGCGACCGCTTCTTGCCGGGCAACCTGACCATCGTCTCGACGCGTGGCCGCCAGGCGTCGAACTTCACCGAAGAGAAGAGCAAGGAGCGCGACACCGAGAAGCCGTACCCGATGGTGGTGCTGGTGAACGCGGGCTCGGCGTCGGCGAGCGAGATCGTCGCGGGCGCACTGCAAGACCACCAGCGCGCCGTCATTCTCGGCACGCCCACGTTCGGCAAGGGCAGCGTTCAGACCGTCATCGAGATGGAAGACGGCTCGGGCCTGAAGCTCACCATCGCCCGCTACTACACGCCGCGCGGCCGCTCGATTCAAGAGCGCGGCATCTCGCCCGACTTCGTGGTGGGCGAGACCGAAAATGGGCCGCAGGCGAAGAGCGAGCAGCTGCGCGAAAAAGACCTGAAGCGCCACTTCAAGAACGAGGCCGAGGCCGAGGCCGCCGCCGAAGAGGCGCCGCTGCTCAAGGTCAACCTGCCCGAGGGCCTCAAGACGTGGGACGTGACCGACAAGATGCAGGACTACCAGTTGAAGGTGGCCCTCAACTATCTGAACGGCGCGAACGCGCCGGGTCGCGTGACCGCGAAGGCGCCGACGCGATGACGTACAGCGGCCGGGCATGTCGCCGGGCCGCTCGCTCGAGCATCACGCTCCCACGGGTGACTTCGACGCGGCGCCCGTTCGGCGGCTGGTTCAGGCGCGGCTCGAGCACATACTGCTGAGGCGGCTGGGGCCGGGCGAAGGGGTGGCGAAGGTCGTGCTGGTTTTCGCATCTGACGACGCGGCCTACGTGTGCCGGCGCGCGCTCGTCGCCGACGGAGGGCTCATACTGTGAAGGTCTTTCTGTTTCCCGGGCAGGGTGCTCGCAACGTTCTGAGCGGGCTCGAGCTCGCTCGCTCGCTGCAGCCGCAGCTCGTCGAGGTCGCGCTGGCCGAGACGGGGCTCACGCTCGCGCAGGTGAACGCCGAGGGTGGCCGTGCGCTCGAGCGCACCGACGTGCTGCAGCCGTTGCTCACCGCGTGCTCACTGGCGGTGCACGCCGCGCTGCTCGCGCGCAGCGTGCGGCCCGACGTCGTGCTGGGTCACTCGCTCGGTGAGATCGCGGCCGCGAGCGCGGCGGGTGCGTTCGACGCCGAGACGGCGATCAAGCTCGCCGCCGCGCGCGGCCGCTTGATGTACCGCGAGGCGCAGAAGACCCCCGGAGCGCTGTTCGCCGCCGCCGAGCGCGACCCCTCTCTCGAGCTCGCGGCGCACCACGCGCCCGACGAGTGGGTGATGGGCGGCCCGATGGAGGCCTTCAAGCCCGGCCTGAAGAAGCTCGACGTGTCGGGCGCGTGGCACACGTCGGTGATGCGCGGTGCCGTCGAAGAGCTGAAGAAGGAGCTCGAGGCAGCAGCGCCGCTGCGCGTGCCGATGGTGCGCAACCTCGACGGCGAGCTGACGAAAGACACGAGCACGCTCGCCGAGCAGATCGCGAAGCCCGTGCAGCTCGCGGCGTGCTTCGAGCGGGTGAAGAGCGCGCGCGTGTTCATCACCGTCGGCCCGGGCCTCGTGCTGCGTGGGCTCGCGCGCAAGAACCTGGGTGACGCCGTGCGCGTGCTCACCACGGAAGACCGCGCCGACCTCGAGGCGCTCGCGTGACCTCGAGTGCGCCCCGCGGGTGGTGAACCGTGCTACAGCGTGGGGCGCACGATGCACCGGGCCGCGAACCACCTGCTCATCGCATGGTTGATCGCCTTTCTCGCGGCCGGGCCTGCGCGCGCCGCGCCCACCCTGCTGCCGCGGCCCGACTTCTACGCGACGAAGGGCAGTACCAAGGTGCTGGTGCTCGTGGCGGCGGCCGACGCGCGT
>JAEUJP010000424.1 GCA_016793725.1 Myxococcaceae bacterium
GGCGCCTTTCAGCTCGACGCCGAGCTGCGCCGACAGCGGCTCGGTCTCGGGCCCCGTGAACCCCATCGCCTGAATCAGCAAATCGCACGGCACGCGCTCGCCGTTCCACCACAGCGCCGTCAGCCGCCCCTGCTCGTCGCCCTCGAGCTTCTCGGTTCGCTTCGAGAAGTGCCGCTCGCCACCTTCTTCTTGCGACGACGACACCCGGAACACCATCGGCCACTGCGGCCACGGGTTCCCCGACGCGCGCGCTTCGGGCGGCTGCGGCATCAGCTCGGCCTGCAGCACCGACGTCGCGCCCTGCCGGTGCACCGTGCCCAGACAGTCTGAGCCCGTGTCGCCGCCGCCCAGAATCACCACGCGCTTCCCGCGCGCCGACATCGACGACTCGCGGCGCTCGCGCACCGCGCGGTTCTGCGCCTCGAGAAAGTCCATCGCCAGCACCACGCCCGTCAGCTCGCGGCCCGGCACGTCGAGCACGCGCGGCCGGCGCGCACCGATGGCCACCACCAGCGCGTCGTGGTCGTCGAACAGCGCGTCCCACGGCAGCGCTCCGCCGACGTCGACGCCGGTGCGAAACACGATGCCCTCGGCCTGCAGCAGCGCCACGCGACGATCGATGACGTGCTTCTCGAGCTTGAAGTCGGGGATGCCGTACCGCAGCAGCCCGCCCACCTCGTCGGCCCGTTCGACCACCGTCACCGAGTGCCCGCGCGCGTTCAGCTGCGCCGCCGCCGCCAGCCCCGCCGGCCCCGAGCCCACCACCGCCACCCGCTTGCCCGTGCGCCGCGACGGCACGCGCGGCTGCACCCAGCCCTCTTCGAACGCGCGCTCGATGATTTCTTTCTCGAGCGCCTCGATGGTCACCGGGTCTTGATTCACCGCCAGCACACACGCCGATTCGCACGGCGCGGGGCACAGGCGCCCCGTGAATTCGGGGAAGTTGTTCGTCGACGCCAGCACGTCGTACGCGCGCCGCCAGTCGCCGCGGTAGACCGCCGCGTTGAAGTCGGGAATCACGTTTCCCAGCGGGCAGCCCTGGTGACAGAACGGTATGCCGCAGCCCATGCAGCGCCCGGCTTGCCGCGTCGACTGCTCCGGCAACATCGGCAGGTGCACCTCACGCGCGTCGCGCACGCGCTCGGCGACCGCGCGGTCGGGCACGTCTTCACGCTGCCACTCGAGGAAACCGGTCGGCTTGCTCATCGCCGCCTCGACGTGACCGCTTCGACTGCGCGCTTCGCGCTCCGCTCAGCGCCAGCGGTGATGTTCACGTTTCTCATGCCGCGCTCCCCACCACGCGCAGCTTCGCGAGCAGCGCCTGCTTGTAGTCGCGCGGCATCACCTTCACGAACGCCCCGCGCGTCTTCTCCCACTCGTCGAGCAACCTCCGCCCCAGCACGCTGCGCGTCAGCCGCACGTGCCGCTCGAGCAGCTCGCGCACGAGCTCGATGTCTTCGCGCTCCTCCAGCCCTTCGAGCTCCACCATGGCCGTGTTGCAGTGCGCCGCGAACGCGCCCGACCGGTTCAGCACGTACGCGACACCGCCGCTCATGCCGGCCGCGAAGTTGCGCCCCGTCGGCCCGAGCACCAGCACCGTGCCGCCCGTCATGTACTCACACGCGTGGTCGCCGACACCCTCGACCACCGCCGTCGCCCCCGAGTTGCGCACGCAGAACCGCTCGCCCACCACGCCCGCGAAGTACGCGTCGCCCTCGGTGGCCCCGTACAGCAGCGTGTTGCCCGCAATGACGTTCTCCTCTGCCGTCAGCCGCCCGTACGGCGACGGGTACACCACGATGCGGCCGCCGCTCAGCCCCTTGCCCACGTAGTCGTTCGCCTCGCCCTCGAGCTCGAGCGTCACGCCCGCCGACAAGAACGCGCCGAAGCTCTGGCCCGCCGCGCCGCTCAGTCGAACGTGCAGCGGCTCGGTCACCTTCTTGCGCACGCGCTCGCCCGACAACATCGCTCCGACGGCGCGGTGCGTGTTCGACACCAACGTTTCGATGATGAGGGGGCGGCCGGAGACCAGCGGTGACGCGCCAGCGTCACAGCGGGCGTCAGACCCGGTACTGGTCGACGGCCGCCCAAGAGCCAGATCAAAATGACTCGAGACATCGGTCTTCTGCGCCACCCGGCACGACCGCGCGCCCTGACCGACCGGCGGCGCAATCACGGCCGACACGTCGAGCCGCGACGCCTTCCAGTGCGTCACATCGCTGCGCACCGCCAGCCGCTCGACACGACCCACCACCTCTTCCAGCGTGCGCGCGCCCAGCTTCGCGAGCCACTCGCGCACGCCCTCGGCGATCAGCATGAAGAAGCTCACCACGTCTTCCGGAGTGCCCTTGAAGTGCTCCCTCAGCCGCGGGTCTTGCGTCGCGATGCCCACCGAGCACGTGTTCAGGTGACACTTGCGCAGCATCACGCAGCCCTGCGCCACCAGCGACGCCGTCGCCATGCCGAACTCGTCTGCGCCGAGCAGCGCCGCGATGATGACGTCGCGCGACGTGCGCAGCCCGCCGTCGACCTGCAGCCGAATGCGGTCGCGCAGGCCGTTCATCACCAGCACCTGCTGCGCCTCGGCGAGCCCGAGCTCCCACGGCAGGCCCGCGTGCTTGATGGAAGACAGCGGCGACGCCCCCGTGCCGCCCTCGTAGCCCGACACCGTCACGCCGCCCGCGCCCGCCTTCGCCACGCCCGCCGCCACCGTGCCGACCCCGGCCTCGGCCACCAGCTTCACCGACACCCGCGCCGACGGGTTCACCGCCTGCAGGTCGTAGATGAGCTCGGCGAGGTCTTCGATGCTGTAGATGTCGTGGTGCGGCGGCGGCGAAATCAGCGTCACGCCCGGCGTCGACCACCGCACCTTCGCGATGCGCGCGTCGACCTTGTGCCCCGGCAGCTGCCCGCCTTCGCCCGGCTTCGCGCCTTGCGCCATCTTGATCTGCAGCTCGTCGGCCTCGACCAGGTACCGCGTCGTCACCCCGAACCGCGCCGACGCCACCTGCTTGATGGCGCTGCGCCGCGAGTCACCGTTCGCGTCTCGCACGTAGCGCCGCGGCTCTTCGCCGCCCTCGCCGCTGTTCGACCGCGCACCCAGCCGGTTCATCGCGATGGCCAGCGTCTCGTGCGCCTCGGCGCTGATGCTCCCGAAGCTCATCGCGCCGCTCACGAAACGGCGAACCAACGACGAAGCCGGCTCGACCTCCGCCAGCGGCACCGGCACCGCGTCGAGCTTCAGCTCGAGCAGCCCGCGCAACAACCCCGGAGCCCGCCCCTCTTCATCGGCCAGCCGCTCGTACTCGCGAAACTGCTCGACGCTGTTCGCCCGCGTCGACGCCTGCAGCTTCGCCACCGTCGCCGGGTTCCAGAAGTGCTGCTCGCCGCGCCGCCGCCACTGGTACACGCCGCCCGTCACCGGCAGCGCCAGGTCGTCTTCTTCGAACCCGCGCGCGTGCCGCTCACGCACCTCACGGTCGAGCTCGGTGAGCCCCACGCCCGCGAGCCGCGACGGCGTGCCCGAGAAGTGCCGGTCGACCAGCGCCTTGTCGAGGCCGACCGCTTCGAAGATTTGCGCGCCGCGGTACGACTGCACCGTCGAGATGCCCATCTTCGACATCACCTTGAGCAGCCCCTCGTTCACCGCGCTCACGAAGTTCTTCGCCGCGTCCACGACGTCGGGCAGCGCATCGAGCGCCAGGTACGGGTTCACCGCCGCCGCGCCGTAGCCGATGAGCAGCGCGAAGTGATGCACCTCGCGCGCCTCGCCCGTCTCGACCAGCAGGCCCGTGTGACGCCGAATGCCGTCGCGCACCAGCCGCTGGTGCACCGCGCTCAACGCCAGGAGCGCGGGAATCGGAAGCTTGCCCGCATCGACGCCACGGTCCGACAGAATCAACAGGTCGGCGCCGTGCTCGACCGCCTCGACCGCCGCGTCGCACAGCTTCTCGACCGCCGCCTCGAGCGAGTCGGCCACACCGTACAGACACGACAGCGTGCGCGGCTCGAACACGCCCAGGTCGTGCATCGCCTTCACGCGCGCCGTCTCTTCGTTCGTCAGAATCGGGCCGGGCAGGGCGAGCCGGTGGCACTGCTCGGGCGTCTCTTCGAGCGTGTTGCCGTCGGGCCCGATGCTCGTCGCCAGCGACATCACGAGCTTCTCGCGCAAGGGGTCGATCGGCGGGTTCGTGACTTGAGCGAACAGCTGGTGGAAATAGTCGAACAGCGACGGCGCCCGGTCGCTCAGCACCGCCAGCGGCGCGTCTTGCCCCATCGACCCCATCGCCTCGTGCCCCTCGCGCGCCATCGGAGGCAACAGCACCTCGAGGTCTTCATCGGTGTACCCGAACGCACGCGTCAGCCGCGCCAGCGCGTCGCCTTCAGGCGCGGGAGGAGGCGCGACCTCGGGCAGCTCTTCGAACGTGAACACGTTGCGGTCGAGCCACTTGCGGTACGGCCAGCGCCGCGCGATCTCGTCTTTCACCTCGGCGTCTTCGACGATGCGGCCCTCGATGGTGTCGACGAGGAACATGCGGCCCGGCTGCAGTCGGCCGCGCCGCTTCACCAGCTCGTCGGGCACGTCGAGCACGCCCGCCTCGGAGGCGAGAATCACGCGGTCGTCGTGCGTGACGAGGTAGCGCGCGGGCCGCAGCCCGTTGCGATCGAGCGTGGCGCCCACCAGGTTGCCGTCGCAGAAGGCGATGGCGGCCGGCCCGTCCCACGGCTCCATCAGCGACGCGTTGAACTCGTAGAACGCGGCACGTGCATCGTCCATGTCGACGTTGCCGTCCCACGCTTCGGGAATCATCATCATCATCGCGTGCGGCAATGACCTCCCCGACAGCACGAGCAGCTCGAGCATGTTGTCGAACTGCGCCGAGTCGCTCTTGCCCGGCACGATGATGGGGTGCAGCGCCTCGAGCGGCACGCCGAACTTCGACGAGTGCAACAGGCCGCGGCGAGAGTGCATCCAGTTCCGATTCCCCTGCACCGTGTTGATTTCACCGTTGTGCGCGATGAACCGAAACGGCTGCGCCAGGTCCCACGTCGGAAACGTGTTCGTCGAGAACCGCGAGTGCACCAGCGCGATGCCGCTCACCATGTCGGGCGCCGTCAGGTCTGCGTAGAACTGTGACAGCTGCTCGGGCAGCAGCAGCCCCTTGTAGACGATGGTCTCTGCCGAGCACGACGCGATGTGAAAGCGCCCCGTCGGGTCTGCGTTCGTCTCGCGCACGCGGTTCTCGGCGAGCTTGCGAATCACGAACAGCTTTCGCTCGAACGCGCTCGGCACCATGCGCCGCCGCCCGATGTACAGCTGCCGCATCACCGGCAGCACCGACGCCGCCAGCGGCCCACACTTCGACGCATCGACCGGCACGTCGCGCCAGCCGATGAGCGACTGGCCCTGCTCTTTCACCACCGCTTCGAGAATTCGCTCGCACGCCTCGCGCGCCAGCCGCTCGCGCGGCAAGAACACCTGCGCGATGCCGTAGCAGCGCCGCCGCGGCATCTCGAACCCGAGCGCCAGCCCCTCACGCTTGAAGAAGCGGTGCGGCAGCTGCAACAAGATGCCCGCGCCGTCGCCCGTCAGCGGGTCGGCCCCCGTCGCCGCGCGGTGCTTCAGCCGGTACAGCACCTCGAGCGCCTGCTCGATGATGGCCCGCGATTTTTCGCCCCGCAGGTGCGCGACGAAGCCCATGCCACAGCTGTCTTTTTCGAACGACGGGTCGTAGAGGGTGGTCATGACGCGCTGTGCCAATCATCATGGCGCAGTGCGTCAGATGCAAGCGAGACGCTCTGTGTCCGTCGCGATGATGCGCCGCCACCGGACGGTTACTTGCAGACCTGCGCGGTCGCCGTGACCGTGTACGTGTCGGTCGAGGTCGACGTCGTCTGCTGAATCACCTGCGTGGGTATGAAGCGCGCGTCGTACGTCGAGGTGCGCGCCTCGTTCGTGCCCGTGCACCAGTTGATGTTCATGCCCGACAGGTTGACGCCGCCCTGGTACGTGCGCACCGCCACGCGGCCGACGTCGTCGTACGTCGCGGTGAAGGTCTTGCCCGTGCAGCCTTCACCCGCCGAATGCGAGTACATGTTCGCGCGGCCCGACGTGGGCCGGCCGCGCGAGTCCCACGCGGTGTACTGCTCTTCGCGGGCGATGTAGGTGACGGCGCTGACGACGCTCCACGTGAGGCCGGTGCGGCGCCGCTGCGCGTCGTACGTATAGGTCACCGTATTGCTGCCGCCGGGGTTGGTCACGATGTCGTCGACCGGGCCATTGCCGGCCTCGAGCAGCAGCCCCTCATCGACGAACTCGGCGACGCTCGCGTACGTGCGCACCGAGGTGCTGCCGTTCGCCGTGTCCGTCCACTTGCGGGTGTTCACGTCGAACGCAGTCGTGTGCTGCGTGGTCGAGCCCGGCCCGAACGTCGACACCAGCGTGTAGGCCGTCGCGTAGGTTCGGCACGCGGCGCCACCGTCGCTGCCGCCGTCTGCGCCGAACGTGAAGCCGGCGTCGGTCGTCGTGGTGAAGCTCCAGGCCAGGCTCGAGCCCAGGCGCACATCGCGCCGGTCACTCACCGACGTCGTCACGGTCGCCGTGTACGTGGTGCCGGGCTTCAGCGGCGCGCTCGGCGTCAGCGTCGCCGTGTCGCTGTCGACCTCGCGTGATGCCGCCACGAACGTGCCATCAGAAGACAGCGTGAACGTCTGGTCGGTCACCGTGCGCACGTCGAGCACGCCGTCGAACGACACCGAGACGGTCGTGTCGAGCGGCACACCCGTCGCGCCCTCGGCCGGAGCCCGCTTCGTCACGAGCAGCTCGGCACAGCCGCCGCAGCCGGCGAGCGCGGCGAAGCAGAGCACGACCGCGAACGAGCGCATGGGTATAGCCTGGGGCGTCACTGCGCGCGGCGCAAGAACGTGCGCGGCGCTTCACCGGTCGCTGCGCGGAAGGCGCGAATGAAGTGCGACTGGTCGAAGTAGCCGGCGTCGAACGCCGCCTGCGTGAGGCTCGCGCCGCGCCGGTAGGCGGCCACCGCGCGCTGCAGCCGCACGACCGAGGCGAACTGCTTCGGCGTCGAGCCGACGACGGCGCGGAAGCGCTTCTCGAGCGCGTCGAGCTCGAGCCCGAGCTGCTTCGCGAGCGCCGTGATGCGGGTCAG
>JAEUJP010000425.1 GCA_016793725.1 Myxococcaceae bacterium
TGCCCGCGCCGCCGGCCGTGCCCGCGCCGCCGGCCGTGCCCGCGCCGCCCGCCGTGCCCGCGCCGCCGGCCGTGCTCGCGCCGCCAGCCGTGCCCGCGCCGCCACCTCCGCCCGTTCCTCCCGGCAGCGGAGCTCCACAGCTTGAAAGAACAGCGAGAACAGCGAGCGCGGCGACGATGACCCTGGTCATTCTGAAATCCTCCGGAGTTTGGGTGCCCAAATTTACTCGACTTGGGTTGGTGACCCGAGGCGGGGTGCCCGATCTGACTTTCATCGGGCAACCCGAGGCGGTGACGTCGGGGCTCGCCGTCTGCGCTGCCTCTTCGTGTCGAATCCCAGCTGCGCGAGGGTCTAAGGTTAGAATCAGGCTGTGCGCGCTTGGGTGATGTTGCTCCTGACGACGGGGACCTTCTCGTGTCATGGCAACGTCGACGGCGGCACCGGCGGAGGCGGCGGCAACGCGGGCGGCTCGCCGACGGCAGGCGGCTCCCCGACGGCGGGCGGCTCGCCGACGGCAGGCGGCTCCCCGACGGCGGGCGGTTCGCAGACGGCAGGCGGCTCGCCGACGGCGGGCGGTTCGCCGACGGCAGGCGGCTCGCCGACGGCAGGCGGTTCGCAGACGGCAGGCGGTTCGCAGACGGCGGGCGGTTCGGGAACCGCTGGAGGCGGCGCGACGCCGGGTGCGTTTGCGCTGCGGTTCTACGGTGCGAGCGGCATGAACAGCCGGGTGAAGGTGCGGCTCGACGACCCGGCGACGAACCTGCCGGGCCCGGCGCTCGACGTGGGCGCGACGGACTTCACCATCGAATGGTGGATGAAGGCCCGCGCGGCCGACAACCCAACCGGAGCGGTGGCGTGCGGCAACGGGCAGTACAGCTTCATCAACTCGAACATCATCATCGACCGAGACCGTCACAGTCAGGCGCGGTCGTGGGGCATCGGCCTCGCGAACGGTCGCGTGGTGTTCAGCGTGCAGACGGCCGGAGGCTCGTACACCGGCTGCGGGGCCGGCAATGTGCTGAATGATCAGTGGCACCACGTGGCCGTGACACGGCGCCTCAGCGACGGCCGGGTTGAAATTTTCGTCGACGGCCAGCGCGAGTCGACCGGCACCGGGCCCGCGGGCGATGTCAGCTACCCCGACGACGGCGTGCCCTCGACGACGGCCTGCCCCGCAGGCTCCTGCCTGGCCTCGGACCCGTTCCTCGTGTTCGGCGCCGAGAAGCACGGCTACCCGGGCATCTCGTACACCGGGCTGCTCGACGAGGTTCGGCTCAGCACGACGCTGCGTTACTCCGGCGCGACCTTCGTGCGCCCGACCGCAGCGTTCTCGAGCGACTCCGCCACGGCGGGCCTCTTTCACTTCGACACCGGGAGCGGCACCCAGGCCCTCGACTCCTCCTCTCATGCGACGCACGGCGTGCTGCAGCCGATGACGGACTGGGTCGAAGGCAGCCCGTTCGGCGGGTCGTTCGACCGGCCCCCGCTCGACGGCGGTGTTTCGCTCGGCGCCGTCTCGTTGACGGTGAACGCGGCCGGCAGCGACGACTATGGCCAGCTCGTCGCACTGCCACCCGGGTTCGGCGCCGCTGAGATGACGTTCGAGATGTGGGTGAAGCCCGACACCGCGTTCATGACGGGCACCTGCGCCGACGGCACGATGGCGCAGCGCACCCAGTGGTGCACGCAAGACCCCGCGCCCTACTCGTCGGCCGATTGGTGGTTCAAGGGCAACTTCCTCCTCGACGGGCACAACAACTCCTCGTTCAGCGCGGGCACCTTCAGTCTTCAGCTGTACGGAGGCGGTCGGCTCCGGTGGACGTTCGGCGATCAGGGCTCTGCGGGCAGCGGCGACCTCTGGGGCGTTCAGGCCGCGAACACTGCGGCGACACCTTCGCTGCTCGATGGCCGCTGGCACCACGTCGCGTGCGTGCGGCGGTGGCAGGGCGCCACCGACGCCGCGCTCGAGCTGTGGGTCGACGGCGTGCAGCTCGCCACCGAGGTCTCTGACGTGCGCACCAACATGACGACCCTCTGGGGCACCTGGAGCGCCTTCCCGCCGACGCAGCGCGGCTGGTTCTTCGGCGCCGAGAAGCAGTCGGCCATCGGGGCCCTCTCACAGTACGAAGACTACAAGGGGCTGATCAGCGAGCTGCGGTTCTGGAACCGCGCCCTCGGCACCGCCGAGCTCACCGCGCCCGCTCACACCCGCGCACTCACCGGCACCGAGGCCGGCCTGTCGGGCTGGTTCCGCTTCGGCGAAGGCGCAGGCACCCAGAGCTGTGACACGCTCGGGCCCGCCCGCTGCATCACGTTCAACCGCGTGCAGCAGCCGTTCTGGCGCTGAAGACGCGTCGGGCGGGCCGAGATGTGCGCTGGCGGCCTGTCGGAGTCGGCGATCAACGCCGCCTGTGAGCAGCCCTGAGCGGGCCGTTCGCGTCTGCTGTCGCGCAGCGCAGCCTGCCGACGTACGACGTCATCGACGCGGAACAGCAGCCCCCCACCACCGATCGATGGCGTCACACCTCTGATGCTCGTCGAATGTCAGCGTCGGCCGCGTCGCGACTACCGCGCCCACTCGGGCAGCGGCCGCCCGATGTCGCGGTGCGGGTCGGGCGCCGAGCCGATGAGGCCGTCGCCGCCGGCGAGGTACTCGCGCACCTGCCCGCGCGCGTCGCTCGACAGCTCGCGGTCGCCGATCGCGATGGCGTGAATGTGCGGCGGGTCCATCGTCGGGCGGTAGTACGCCGCGAACCCAGCGCGGCGCAGCGCCTCGACCATCGTGTGAATCTGCTTCGGCGTCTTGTCGAAGGTCTTCAGGTCCATCGCTCCGCCGCCGGCGTGCGTGTTCGCCGACGCGTCGACGCTCGTGCTGTAGCTGCCCTGGTAGAAGCCCCAGCCCTTCGGCACGCCGTGCTTCGCCGCCCAGTTTTCGGCCTGCTCGAACATCTGAATCGTGCGCCGGTTCAGCACCTCGCCGTCGCGGTACACCACGCGGCGGTAGTCGTGCTTCGGCTCGACGAACGGGTTGTTCGCGATCTGCTTCAGCGCCTCGAGCTCGCGCACGCCCAGCTTGCCGTCGTCGGGCCCCTTCAGCTCGGCCTCGAGCCGGCGCACGGCCGCTTCGGTGCGCTTCGTGAACAGGCCGTCGGCGTCACCCGGCTTGAAGCCCGCCTTCTCGAGCAGCTTCTCGGTGCGCAACACCGCGCGCGACCGTTCGCCCACCGTCTGCACCGGCGTCGCCGGCTGGTCGGTGTCGATGATGGTGCGCGACAGCTTCGCCCACGTCTTCGCGTCGAGCCGGCCGGTCACCTCGAGGCCGCTCGCCTGCTGAAACTGCTCGAGCGCGCCGCGCGTGCGCTCGTCGAATACGCCGTCGACGTGTTGCGGGTCGAAGCCGGCCGCGCGCAGCCGCAGCTGCAGCATCTGAATGCCCGGCCGCTGCGCGCCTTCGCCGATGCCTTCGGTGCCATCAGCGTTCTGGCGCTTGCTCAGCTCGGCGAGCACGCCGTCTTGCCGGTGCTGCTCGAGCGTCAGCGCCCGCCGGCCGCGGTACGGGTCATGGTCCAGCGCCTTCACTTCGGCCGCGAGAATCGTCTGCCCGCGCTTGCCGAGAAACCCCACGTCGTTGTCGATGTCGTTCTGGTCGGCCTTGAACGCCTTGATGGCCGCCGTGAGCGCCGCGTCTTGAACGCCGTCTCTCGCGCCGACGTCGTAGCCGAGCCGGTCGAGCTGGCGCTCGATGCGCGCGATGTCGGGGGTCGAGGTGGGGGCTGTGATGCGCATGGTTCGTTTTCGCCGCCGGCAAGGGCGCGAATTTCCCCGCGGGTGCCAAAACCTTTGACCAAGTCGGGAATATGCCGCCGACGGCACGGTGCTCGTCACCGGAGGCGACGACGTGCCCAGCGAGCTGCTCGTCGCGCAGTGAGGGTACGCGCTACGTCTCTGCGCAACCCGGCACGCCGCTCGCGCCGCTGCGCAGAAAAACAGCCTGTCCCCGTTTTTGCGCGGCCCACCACCCGTCGAGCTTCTGCGGCGCCGCGTCGAACAGCCCGCCGCGCTCGGCCGTGAACTGCGCCCACACGCGCCTCGGCAGCTTCGCCGCCCGCTCGCCGAGCAGCGGCGCCAGCTGCCGCGCCTGGTACTGGGCCGTCGTGTACGCCGACACCTGCACGCTGGTGACCAGCGCCCGCGCCGTGACCCGCTCGAACCCGCGCTTCGCCTGCAGCTCGCGCCGCGCCAGCGAGCGGAACAGCCGAATGTGTCGCGCCTCGTCGCGCAACAGCCGTCGAATCAGCGCGCGCGCCTCACCGGCTTCGACGCTCTGCGCGACCGTGCCGTAGAAGAGCGCCGCCATCAGCTCCATGTGAAACATCAGCACCAGCAGCGGTGTTCGCCCGTCGATGCGGTCGAGGGCCGGCTGAATCCAGAACGGGGGGCCGCGCTCGAGCCCGTGCTTCTCGAAGTATGCGCCGATCAGCCGCGCGTGCTCGTCTTCTTCCGCCGCGTACGCCTGCAGCACGCGCCGCTCGTGCACGTCGGTCGTGCGCGCGAGCAGGCGCTCGACCATCGGTGACGCAGACTCCTCGGCGAACCACGACGACGAGAGAAACGTATTGAGGGTGCTCATGCCGGCAGGCCACTGCAGCCCCGGTGCCGTGCACCGCCCTGCGCAACCCCGCCTGAGAAGCGACACGGGTTGAGCAGAACGATGCGCAGCGCGCCGAGCGATTGCGCGGGTTGGGGGGCGCGGCTGCCAGGCACGGAGGCTGCTCAAGCTCCCTCGCATGGGGCCGGAAACGACGCTCAACCCGACGCTGAAGCGGCTGCTCTCGATGTGCGGAATGGACCGCAAGTGGGCGCGCGCCAGCGGCTGCGAGCTGTGGGACGAGAGCGGTCGCCGCTTCCTCGACTTCTATGCGCAGTACGGCGCCGTCGCGCTCGGCCACAACGCGCCTCGCCTCGTGCGCGCCCTGCGCGAAGCGCTCGACGAGCGTGAGCCTGCCATGGTGCAGCCGTACCGCGCGCCGCACGCCGAGGCGCTGGCCACGGCGCTGTGTGGCGCCGCACCGCCGGGCCTCGACCGCTGCATCTTCACGACGTCGGGCTCCGAGTCGGTCGAGGCGGCCATCAAGCTCGTGCGCGCGCGCTCGGGCCGAAGGCTCATCGTCTCGGCCGAGGGCTCGTACCACGGCAAGACCATGGGGGCGCTCGCCGCCACCGGCCAGCGCCACCACGCCGAGGGCTTCGGCGACGCGCCGCCCGGCTTTCTGCACGTGCCCTTCGGCGACGTGGCCGCGCTCGAGCAGGTCTTCGCTGCGCACGGCCCCGACGTCGCGGCCGTGCTGCTCGAGCCGGTGCAGGGCGAGCGCGGCGTCTTCCCCGCTCCGGCCGGGTACCTCGCCGAGGCGCGCGCGCTGTGCACGCGGCACGGCGCCGCCCTCGTGCTCGACGAGGTGCAGACGGGCCTGTGCCGCACCGGGCCGTTCTTCGCGTGCGCCGCAGAAGGTGTCGCGCCCGACGTGCTGCTCGTCGCGAAGGGGCTCGGCGGCGGGCTCATGCCGCTCGGCGCGATGCTCTGCACCGAGCCGTGGTGGGACGAGCACTTCGCGCTGAGCCACTCGTCGACGTTCGCGAACAACAACCTCGCGTGCCGCGTCGGCCTCGAGGTGCTCGCGATGCTGGGCGACCTGGTGCCCTCGGTCGAGGTGCGCGGCGAGCGGCTGCAGGCCGGGCTCGAAGGGCTCGCCGCCCGATTCCCGAACACCGTCGCCGCGGTGCGCTGCAGGGGGCTGCTCGGCGCGATCGAGCTCAAGCCCCCGTCGGAAGAGGTGGGGCTCTTCTTCAACTACCTGCACGAGCAGTCGGTCTACGCGTACGCGGTGGCGTCGGCGATCGCCGCCGAGTCGGGCGTGCTCGTGCTGCCGGCGCTGGGGAAGGGCAACGTGCTGCGGGTCGCGCCACCCCTCACCGTCTGCGGCTCAGAGCTCGACGAGGGGCTCGAGGGCATCGCCGCGGTGCTCGAGCGGCTCGAGCGCGGTGAGCTCTCGCTGCTGCCGCGCACCCTCGGCGCGTTCGAGCCGCGCCGCGACGTGGTGGCGACCGAGCCCGTGCGGCTGCCCGCCGCCGAGCCGATTCGTGAAGGCCGCGTCTGGGCGTTTCTCTCGCACTACACGCGCGCCGAAGACGTGCGCGTGACCGAGCCGGCGCTCGCGTCGTGCACGGCCGCCGAGCTCGAGCGCTTCACCGACTTCGCCGCGGCGCTGCCGTTCGGGGTGACGGTGCGCGCGGCGCCGCTGACCTCGAAGGCGGGTGCGACGGCGCGCGGGTTCGTTCTCTCGGCGGGCATGACGCCGCAGCGCATGTTCGAGGTCGGGCGCCGTCGCGTCGAGGCCGAAGTTCAGCGCGCGGTCGACCTCGCGGCGTCGCTCGGCGCGCAGGTGGTGGGGCTCGGCGGCTTCACGACCCCGTACAGTCGGCGCGGCGCCGCAGTGCTGGGCAGGGGAGCCGCCGTCACCACCGGCAGCGCGCTGACGGCGGGCATGGCGGTGGCCGCGGTGCAGCGCGTCGTCGAGCGGCGCGGCTTCGCGTTCGGCGAGCTCGAGGTCGCGGTCGTGGGCGCGCGCGGCTCGGTGGGGGCGCTGTGCACGCAGCTCGTGGCCCGGCTCAAGCCGCGGCGGCTGGTGCTCATCGGCAACCCGGTGAGCGGCACGAAGGCGCTGAAGCAGCTCGCGGCGCGCGTCGACCTGCGCGACGTCGAGGTCACGACCGGGCTCGAGCGGGTGGCGCGGGCTCGGGTGGTGCTGTCGGCGACGGGCGCGATGCGGCCGGTGCTCGACCAGGCGCCGATCGCCTCGGGCACCATCGTCTGCGACGTCGCGAGGCCACCCGACGCCTCGCCGCGGCTGCGTGCGCGGCGCGACGTCACCGTCATCGACGGCGGCCTGGTGGCGCTGCCCGACCCGAACGTGCGGTTCGGGCCCGGCTCGCTCCAGGGGCTGCCCGCCGGCGTGGCGCTGGCCTGTCTGTCTGAGACGATTCTGCTCGCGCTGGCGGGCGAGCCGCGCGACCGCGGCATCGGCGACGACGTCGACGTGAGCGAGGTCGACGAGGTGATGGCGCTGGCCGAGCGCCACGGCTTTCGCCTCGCCGAGCCCGCCACCGACGCCCTCGACGACGCCCCCCTGCTCGAGGTGGCGCGATGACGCTCGCCGACTCGGCCCGGGTGTTCTGCTCGGCGTACGCGGCGCGCGCCGACCTGGCGCAGGGCTTTCGCGGGTGGACGAAGGCGATCGCGCTGATCGCGTCTGACACCGGCGAAGAGGTCGTGGTGATGATTCGCGACGGGCGCGTGCTCGGCTGCGAGAGCGGCTCGGGGCGTGGCGACGTCATCATCACGGCCGAGGCGCAGACGTTGAGCGACGTGCTCGAGCTCAAGCGCGGGGCGAACGAGCCGTACCTGTTCGGCGAGCTCACCGTGCGCGGAGCGGAAGAAGACTTCTTGAGGCTCGACTACGTGACGAGCGTGCTGGGGCCCCGGTGATGAGGCCGGCCACGCTCATCGCCACGGGCTGCGGCACCGCGATCGCCACCGTGTGCGCGTTCGGGCTCACGCAGATGCAGGGTCACGCGCCCGGCGTCTGGTCGGCGCTCGCCGTCGTCGCGGCCGGAGCGCTGTGCCTGTTGCTCGCCCGCATCTTCGGCCGGCTCTCGACCGTCGTGCCCAGCGGAGCCGGCCTGCTCGCGTTCGTCTCGCGCGGCCTCGGCCGCCGCGCCGGCATCGTCATCGCGGTGCCGTACCTGCTGCTCACCCTCTTCCTCGTCGGCGTCGAAGCCACCATCGCGGGCACACTCGTGCACCGGCTCGCCCCCGTCATGCCCACCGCCGCGGGGGCGCTCGTCTTTCTCGTCGGCACCTGGGCGTTCTGCCGCGCCGGCGCGCGCATCGGCTTCAAGGCGCAGCTGGCCGCGACGGCGGCGCTCGTCACGCTGCTCTCGGGCCTCGCCGTGTGGGCCATCGTGCGCTCGCACGGCCTCACGCTGTTCGCGGCGCCGCCGAGCCCCCTGGGCTTCGTCGCCGCCACCGGTCAGGCGCTGTTCCTCTTCATGGGCTTCGAGCTGCTCACGGCGCACGCCGAGCAGGCACGGCCGCGAGCGGTCGACGTGGGGCTCACCGGCACCGTGGCGCTGCTCGTGCCGTTCTACGCGCTCGTCGCGCTGGGCGTCGCCGCGCTGCCCGCGGGCGACCCGTTCGAGCTGCTCGCGCGCGCCGAAGGCCCGCTCTTGCCGCTCGGCGTGCTCGTCTGCCTGCTCGCGTCGTTCACGTCGTTCAACGGAGCGCTGCTCGGGCTGTCGCGCTTCACGGCGGCGCTCGCGGCGCAGGGGGCGCTGCCGCGGTCGCTGTCGAAGGTGGCGCCTCCGCGTCTCGTGCCGACGAACGCGCTGAACGTGCTGCTCGTGCTCGCGGTCGCCGCCACCGCGCTGGTGCACTGGGGCCACGCGCTCGAGCCGGCGCTGCTCGCCGCGGCGGTCGCGGCAGCGCTGCTGTACGCGGGGGCGGCGTGGGTGCGTGAGGGCGCGCCGTTCGCCGAGGTGGGCCGGTCGCTGGTGAAGCGCGCCGCCGGTCGCGCGCTCGCGGTGAGCCTCGTGGTGCTCGCGCTCGGTGTGCTCGCCGGCGCCGGCGCCGGCACGCTCGTGTTGCTCGGTGCGGCGTGGGCCGTCGCCGGGCTCTTTTCGCTGCGGCTGTGGAGGCCCGCATGAGCGCCGTCGACTATTCGATCGCGGGCTGGGTGCGGCGCGTGCCGTCGCTGCAGTGGGCGCGTGACGACGCGGCGCGCGCGGCCACACCCGACGCGCTGCCCGAGGTGCTGCTCGCCTCGCGGCCGCTCGCCGAGGTGCACCGCCTCGACCTCGCGCTGTTCGAGGTGTTCGAAGAGGCGGCGCTGCGCGTCTCGGGCGCGCTCGTGCGTCGCGCGCCGACGCCCGAGGCCCTCGCGTTTTCGGCGCAGCAGACGCTCGACGAGGCGCGGCACCACGAGCAGTTTCGCGCGCGCCACCTGCTCGCGCGGGCGGCGGCGGGGCTGCCGGCCCACGGCGGCACGGCCGCCATCTTGATTCCCCCGCTGCAGCGCTTTCTCGACCACTGCTACGAGGTCGCCGACGCGGGCTCGTTCGTCGAGGCGCTCGCGCTGATGAACCTCGTGCTCGAGGGCATGGCGTTTCCCCTCTACGCGTACGAGCAGCGCTACTGGGCGCCGGTCGACCCCGCGCTCGCGGCGCTGGTGAAGGGCGCGTTCGCCGACGAGACGCGGCACTGCGCGTTCGGCGCGCGTACGGTTCGCGAGCTGCTGGCCTCAGACCCCGAGCGGCGCGCGCGCGTGACGAAGCTCGCGCGCGAGGCGCGCAGCGCGATGGCCGAGGTCTTTCGCTACTACGTCGCGCGGTTCGTCGGGCTGTTCGACGCCGTCGCGCGCCGCCACCGCGAGCTGTTCGCCGGCGCCGAGCTCGCGCCCGGCCGCCTCATCGCAGACACCCCCTACGAGGAGCAGGTGCGCATGATTCACCACAGCATCGACACCGAGCACGCCCGGCTGCTGGCGAAGGCGGGGCTCACGTGAAGAACCCAGCCTACGTTCGCGCCGAGCACCTCGCGGTTGTCGTCGTCGCGCTGGGCCTCGCGATGGTGCACCTGCACGAAGTTTCGTGGCCGCGGTTCGTGGCCGCGTTCGTGGCGATCGACCTGCTCGGCTACGTGCCGGGGGCGCTCGCGGCGCGGCGGGCGCGGGGCGGGCGCATCGCCCCGCTGTTTCATCACCTGTACAACGTGACGCACAGCTACCTCACCGCGGGCGCGGTGGTCGCGCTGTGGGCGCTCGCGCTGGGCCGGCTCGAGTGGGCGATGCTCGCCGTGCCGATTCACCTCTCGGGCGACCGCGGCCTGTTCGGCAACGGTCACAAGCCGGCGGCGCTGCCGTTCGAGCCGGCCGAGGTGACGTCATGACCGCGCTCGTGCGCGCCGAGGTGGGGGTCATCGATCACCCTTCGGGGTACCTCGCGCTGAGCCCGCGCAACGCGATCTTCTCGCGCGAGGCGTTGCCCGGCTTCATCGCATACCGCGACCAGGGCCGGCACCTGGTGATGTTCGGCGGCGTACACGCCCCCGAGGCGGCACGCGAGCCGCTGCTCGATGCGTTTCTCGCCGAGGCCGAACGGCGCGGCCGGCGCGCGCTGGCGGTGCAGGTGCGTGAAGAGCAGGGCGACCTGTTCCGCTCGCGCGGCTTCACGGTGAACCGCTTCGGCTCGACGTACGGGGTCGAGCTGCAGGGCTACTCGTTCGCGGGCGGGGCGAAGGTGAACCTGCGCAACAAGATCAAGCGCGCGCGCGCGGCCGGGCTCACCGTGCTCGAGGTCGGGCGCGAGCTGCCCGCGACCGCCGACACGTTCATGAAGCTGCAGGCGGTGAGCGACGCGTGGCTCGGCGAGAAGAAGAAGAAGGAGCTCGACTTCATGATCGGCGAGCTCGGCGTGCCCGCCGACCCCGACCGCCGCATCTTCGTCGTTCTCGACTCGAAGCGAGCCTTCACCGCCTTCATCACCTACGTGCCCGCGTACGGCCGTCGCGGCGGCTGGCTGCACGACCTGACCCGGCGTGTGCCCGACGCCCCCGTCGGCTGCATGGAGCTGTGCAACCAGGTCGCCATCGAGCGCCTCGCCGCCGACGGCGCGCAGTGGCTGCACTTCGGCTTCACGCCGTTTCTCGTCGAGGGTGACGAAGGGCCCGGCGCGAGCCCGGTGGTGGCGTGGGTGCTGCGCCTGCTCGGGCGCTTCGGCGCCGCGCTGTACCCGGCGCAGCAGCAGCGCGAGTACAAGAAGAAGTGGCTGCCGAGCGTGGTCGAGCCCGAGCTCGTCGCGTTCAGGCCGCTGTCGCTGCGCGCCATCTGGGACCTGCTGGTGCTGACGAGGTCGGTATGAAGCGCGTTCGCGTCATCGTGAACCCGGGCGCCGGGGGCGGCCGCGCGATGCAGCGGCTCGCGCGCTCGCTGGTGCCTCAGGCCGGCGTCGAGCTCGAGTGGGTGCAGAGCCGCTCGGCGGGCCACCTCGCCGAGCTCATGAACGTGGCACAGCGCGAAGCGCTGCACGCGGTCGGGCTCGCGGGCGGCGACGGCACCGTGCAGCACGCGCTGGCCGGGCTCGAGCCGGGCCTCAACCGCGTGCCGATCGGCGTGCTGCCGGTCGGCTCGGGCAACGACTTCGCGCTCGGGTGTGGTGTGCCGCGCGGCGTCGCGCAGGCGATGGAGGTGCTGGTGAACGGGGTGGCGCGCCGGGTCGATCTCGGCGTGTCGCGCGAGGGCCGGCGCTTCTGCTGCGTGGCGGGCGTGGGCCTCGACGAGCTGGCGCTGCGCATCATCTACGCGTCGTGGCTGCCGCGCTCGAAGGTGCTGAACGTGCTCGCGGCGCTGCGCGCGCTGGTCGTGTACCGGCCGCGGCACGTGCGCATCGCGTGGGAGGGGGGCACGTTCGAGGGTGAGGTGATGTTCGCCGCGGTCGCGAACACGCGCTCGTACGGCGGGGGGTTCAGGGTGGCTCCGGCGGCCGAGGTCGATGACGGTGCGCTCGACCTCTGCATCGTGCGGCGCACGTCGCGGCTCAAGCTGCTCGTGAACTTCCCGCGCATCATGAAGGGCACCCACGGCGAGCTCGACGAGGTGCTGCTGGTGAAGAGCCCGTGGGTGCATATCGAGGGCGATGACGCGCTGCCCGTGCCGCTCGATGGCGAGCTGAACCTGGTGCAGACGCCGCTCGAGCTCAGGTGCGGCGGAGCGGCGCTCAACCTGATGGTGCCGGCGTGAGGGCCGAGTGGACTCCGCTTGCCCTGAGCGCAGGCGCGCACCCTTCGACTGGCTCAGGGGCGCCGGAGTCGAAGGGGCCCGATGAAGCTCCGTGGATCATCTCGCGCACCCAGGACCTCGTCTGGTTCCAGGGCAGCGTGGTCGCCGGCCTGGCGCTGCTCGCGTTCTTCGTCGCCGTGCCCACCTCGAGCCCGCTCGCGCTCACCGCCCTCTTCCTCTGGGGAGTGCTCTTCGACGGCACCCACGTGCTGGGCACGCACGTGCGCGCGGGCAATAGCCAGGGCTCGCGCCCGTGGGCCTTGCTGCTCGTCGGGCCGGCCATCGCGCTGCTGAGCCACGGCGCGTTCGCCGGGTTCCTGCTCGCGGCCTACGTCTGGGCGTACTGGCACCTCGTTCGCCAGCACTACGGCTTCCTCGCGCTGTACCGCCGCAGGGCGAACGCGACCGACCCGGGCGAGCGGCGGCTCGAGACGGCGCTGCTCTGGGCCGGCAGCCTCTACCCGTACCTGCGGTTCTCGCTGACGCCGGCCTTCGCGCGCTCGGGGCTGCCGGTGCTCGCGCCGCCGTGGCTCGCGCCGTGGCACCTCGACGTCGCCGCCGCGGTCGTGCTCGCCGCGCTCGTCACCGCGGTGCTCGTGAAGACGCGCGGCCGGCTCGGCCCGCGTCACCTGCTCATCGCGGTGGTCACGCTCTTTCACTGCGCGGTGTTCGGCCTGCTGAACGATCTGCTCGCCATCACCGCGACCCTCACCATCTTTCACAACCTGCAGTACCACCGCATCGTCTGGCACACCGAGCAGGCGCAGGGGCGCGTGCCGGCAGGCGGGCTCGCCCGCTACCTCGGGCTCGGCGTCGCGCTCGGCCTCGCCTGGTACGGGCCGCGCGTGCTCGGCGTCGCGTTCGCGCCTTCGCCGCTCGTGCGCGACGTGCTGCTCGGGCTGGGCTGGGGCGTCGCGTTTCAGCACTACTGGGTCGATGGGCGAATCTGGAAGCAGCCACGAAAGCAGGCGACCGCATGAAGCACATCTCACCCATCTGGGCCGAGGCCCTGCCTCCGCCGCTCCCCACCCACCCCGGGGGCACCCTGCGCTGCGACGTCGCCGTCGTCGGCGCCGGCTTCGCGGGCCTCTCGGCGGCGCTGCACCTCTTGCGCCGCCGGCCCGGCGCGCGCGTCGTCGTGCTCGAGGCCGGCCGCGTCGGGGCCGGCGCGTCGGGCGCCACCACCGGCATGCTGAGCCCCGGCGTCGGGCAAGACCTGCCCGGCCTCATTCGCCGGCTGGGGCCCGGCAACGCCCGCGCGCTCTACCTCGCCACGCTCGACGCGGTGCGCGACGCCGAGCGCCTCGCCAGAGACGAGCAGATCGCGTGCGAGCTCGAGCTCTGCGGCCAGCTCGTCGTCGCCGGCCATCGCTCGCGCCGCCTCGAGCGCTTCACCGCGGCGCTCGCGGGCCTCGGCCTGCCGTTCGAGCCGCGCCCCGGCGCAGTGCGCCTGCCCGTCGCCGGTACGCTCCACCCCGGCAAGCTGCTCGCCGGCCTCGTCGCGCGCGTGACGAAGCTCGGCGGCGTGATTCTCGAGGGCTCGCGCGTGCGCTCGGTCGGCACCACGCAGCCCGTGAGCCTCGAGCTGGAGCACGGCACCGTCGTCGCCGACGAGGTCGTCATCGCGACCGCCGGCTTCACGCCCGGTCTCGGTGTGCTCACCGGCCGCGTGCTGCCGGTGCACCTGCAGGTGCTCGTCACCGCGCCGATCGCCCACCCGTGGCCCGGCCGCGAAGGGGTGCTCGATGCGCGTCGACTCTTCAGCTACTGGCGGCTCACGAACGACGACCGCCTCGTCTTCGGCGGAGGCCGGCCTCGATATCGCTGGCGCGGCAGCACGGCGCCGCTCGCTCCGAAGAGCAGCCTCGAGCGCGAGCTGCACCACGTCTTCCCCGACGCCCACGTCGAAGGAGGGTGGACGGGCGTCATCGGCTACGTCGCCGACGCGCTGCCCGCGATTCACCGGTGGACCCGGAACCCCAGCGTGGTGCACGCGGTCGGCTGGTGTGGCCACGGCGTCGCGCTCTCGCTCGCGTCGGGCGCGTGGGTGACGAAGCTGCTCTGCGACGGCGCGGCCCCACAAGACCTGCCCTGGTTTCGGGCGAAGCCGCCGCACGTGCCGTTCGAAGCCGTGCGCTGGCTCTCGTTTCGTGCCGCGGTCGGCGCGATGTCGTTGTTCGACAGAATGGAGAGACGATGACGAACGACGTCGACGTGCTCGTGGTGGGGGGCGGGGTCGGTGGCATGGCCGCCGCGCTCGCCTTCGCTCGAGACCCTCGCATCACCGTGCGCGTCGTCGAGCGCCGCGCCGGGCCGGGCAACATCAACCGCGGCGACAGCCTGCTGCCCGCCGTCACGCGCCACCTCGTTCGCTGGGGCGCGCTCGAGCGTGTGATGGCGGCCGGCGCGAACCCGATCGACCGCATGCAGGTCTTTCACGCCGAAGAGGGCAAGCTCTTCGAGGCGCCGCTCACCGACCCCGACGGCTCGCCGTACGTCGTGCTGCCGCACCCCGACATCGAGCGCGTGCTCGCCGACGCGGCGCGCGCGACGGGCCGCGCCCACGTCTCGTTTCGCACCAGCCTGCGGCGGCTCGTCGAAGACGGCGGGCGCGTGCGCGGCGCGGTGGTGGTCGACGATGCGGGCCGAGAGACCGAGGTGCGCGCGCGGCTCGTCGTCGGCGCCGACGGCAGCACCTCGAAGGTGCGCGACCTGCTCGGCGTACCGTTCTTCTCTGAGCCGTATGACACCGGCTACTACATCGTCGACCTGCAGCGGCCCGAGGCGTACCGCGACGCGATGCGGCTCGACCTGCACGCCGACGGCGGCGTGATGACGATGCCGCAGCGTGACGGCGTCGTCGGCGTCGCGGTGCTCGTGCTGCCGCGGCAGCTGCAGCTGTTTCAGGCCGGCACGATGGAGCAGCGCCTGCGCGCCATCTGGCAGCGCTCGCCGCTGCTCGCCGGCATGCCGCACGTCGGCAAGAACGCGCACCTCTACCGGCTGCACCGCGGCCACGCGGCCCGGTACCTCTCGCGCGGCGCGGCGCTGATGGGCGACGCGGTGCACCTGACGAACCCGACGGCGGGGCAGGGCATGACGATGGCGATCGAAGACGCGGCGGCGCTCGCGCGGCACGTGTCGCCTGCGCTGCATGGGTCTGAGCCTCGGCTCGACGCCGCGCTCGCCGCGTACGAGGCCGAGCGCCGCCCCGCGAACCTCGAGCTCGTGCGCTGGTCGCATTGGATGGGGAGGTTCTTCGCCATGTCCGGCCCGGTCGCCGACACCGTGAAGCGCCGCGTGTTCGCGTTCGGCCGCACGGCGGTCGGGCAGTGGGTGCAGCGTGAGATCTGGGGCCACGTCGCCACGAGGAAGGCAGCGTGAAGACCACGATCGAAGACCGCATCGCTCGCCCTGAGCGAAGCGACCGCGAAGCGGACGCGGAGTCGAAGGGGGGCGGTCTTTGCCCGCACGAACCCGGTTCGACTGCGGCGCTCCGCGAGCGGAGCCTGCTCGAGCTCCCGGGCCTGCGCTCGCTCACGATGTTCGGCAGCTGCCTCTCGCCGCACACGCGCACCGCCACCAGCATTCCCGACTGGTTCGCCGTGGTCGATGACGTCGGCGTCGTGCTGCGCGCGCTCGGTCACGGCGCGTTCGCGCGCGCCGTCGCCCGGTTCCTCCCGCCCGCCGTCGTGGTGCCGAAGCTCAACCTCGTCGCGCCCGAGCAGCTCGCCGAAGCCCTCGCCGCGCGAGACGATCTCTACCTCGCCGGCCGCCTCGGCAAACGCACCCAGCTCGTCTTCGCGCGCGACGCCCTCTGCGCTGCGCAGCTCGACGCCGCCACGGCGACCGCGCGCGCCACCATGGCCGAGGTCGCCCTCTGGGGCCTGCCGCGCGACGTACCGCTCGAGCACGTGCTGTTGCGCTGCATCTCGCTCTCGTACGACGCCGAGGTTCGCCCCGAGCTTCCCCACAAGATTCGCGCGCTCTTCGACGCCTTCGCGCCGTGGTACCGCGAGCAGTACGTGCCGCTGCTCGTGCACCGCGTGCGTGGCGATCGCGTCGTCGACGATCGCCCCGACGCCGTTCGCGCCAACGAGGCGCGGGGGCTGCGCAGGCTGCTCTTCCGCTCGCGGCTGCGCGCCGTCGCCCGCTGGCCCAAGAACCTCGTGCTCTACGACCGAGCGCTCGAGTACCTCGCCGGCAAGCTCCGCCGTTCGCGCGCGTTACCGCGTGACCTTCACGTTGAACATCGCCGTCTGGAAGGTGCCGTACAGCCGCACCCACAGCGGTAGGTACATCTCGAGCCCGCGCGCACCGGTGATGTCGCCGACGTCGATGATGTGGCGCCAGCCGAACGACTGGAGCAGCTCCTTCACCTTGCCCTTCGCGCCCGCGTCGTTGCCCGCCATGAACATGTCGTGGTTCGCCGACGCCAACGACGCCGGCTCGACCATCAGCTTCGCGGTCACCGTGTTCAGCGACTTCACGACCTGCGTCTTCGGAAACGTGCGCTGAATCTGCTCGCCGAGCGAGTCGGTGCTCGGCGTCAGCAGCGACGGCGGCATGCCCTTCGAGAAGTCGAGCGGGTTCGAGATGTCGATGAGCACCTTGCCCGCCATGTTCGCGTCGCCCGCGGCCTTCAGCGCCTCGAGCGCGCCCGCGCCGTTCGTGCAGTTGATGAGCAGCTCGCCGAACGACGCCGCGTCGCCGAACGTGCCCGACGTGCCCTTCGGCGCGTGCGTCTTCGCGAAGCCCGCGGCCTTCTCGTTGTCTGAGTTGCGGGCGCCCATGCACACCTCGTGGCCGAGCTGCACGAGCCGCGCTGCGAGGGTCTGCCCGACGATGCCAGTACCGAAGACGCCGATTTTCATGACGCCGTGTTTAGTGCCAGAGCCGCTTTCGTGCGAGGGTTCTCAAACCATGTCTACCGACCCGCGAGAGAAGCTCGGCAAGGCCGCCGAGCTCACCGAGACCAAAGTACGTGAGTTTCCCCTCGCCGCCGTGGGGCTCGCGTTCGGCGCCGGCGTGGTGCTGGGCGCGGTCGGCTACGCGCTCTTGCGCCCCGAGCCGACGCTGCGCGAGCGCATTGAAGACTCTGAGGTGAGCCGCAAGCTGACGAAGCTGCTCGGCAAGTACGTCTGAGCGGCGCGGCGGTTATAAGGGCGGCGATGCGCACTGCCCTCCTGCTGCTCCTCGCCGCGGCTCCGGCCGCGGCGGAAACCGTCTGGCTGGTGAAGACCGGCGAGAACAAGATTCAGGTCATCAAAGAGGTTCGCACCGCGACCGGGCTGGGCCTGAAAGAGGCGAAAGACCTGGTCGAGTCGCCGCCGAAGGCGGTGAAGGGCGCACTCTCGAAGGCCGACGCCGATGCGCTGGCGGCGAAGCTGAAGGGCGTGGGCGCGACGGTCGAGGTGCGCGCCGACGACGCGCCCGACCTGGGCAAGCCGGTCGAGGGCAAGTGGGGCGTTCAGCTCGAGTCGTACAACGACGCGAAGATCGCGTGCATCAAGGTGGTGCGCGACCACCTGAAGCTCGGCCTCAAAGAGACGAAAGAGCTCGTCGAGCGCGCGCCGGTGATGGTGAAGCACGGCGCGACGAAAGAAGAGGCCGAGGCGTTCGTGAAGCAGCTCAACGCCGCCGGCGGCACCGCGAAGGCCCTGCTCGCCAGCGAGTAGAAAAAGGGGACAGGCTACATTTCTGCGCAACGCGGCACGCCGCTTGCGCCGTTGCGCAGAAATGTAGCATGTCCCCTTTATTGCGCAGCTGCAGCC
>JAEUJP010000436.1 GCA_016793725.1 Myxococcaceae bacterium
TGACGAAGAGCGTCAGACCCCTGCTGTACAGTCGTTCAGCATGAAGCTGACGACCTACCGAAGCACGCTCGCCGACGTCTCGCGCCTGCTCGCCACGGCCCGCGCGGCGTCGGCGAGAACCGTCAATTCGGTCATGACGACGACGTACTTTCTGATCGGCAAGCGCATCGTCGAAGACGAGCAGAACGGCGACACGCGGGCCGGCTATGGCGAGCTGCTCGTCGAGCGGTTGGCGTCGGATCTCACGAAGAAGTTCGGCCGCGGCTTCTCGAAGCGCAACCTCTTTCTCATGCGCGCCTTCTACGTCTCTCAGAGCCAGATTGTGCAGACGCCGTCTGCACAATCTTTTCCCCTGCCCTGGAGCCACTACGTGCGCCTGTTGCCGCTCGACTCGGCCGAGGCCCGTTCGTTCTACGAGCGCGAGGCGCTCAAAGGCGGGTGGACCTTCAGACAGCTCGACCGCCAGGTGCAGAGCCAGTTCTACGAGCGCACCGTGCTCTCGACGAAGAAGGTGAAGCCGCGCGTCGAGCGCGACTCTCGCGAGGCGCTGTTCAAAGACCCCTACCTGCTCGAGTTCCTCGATCTCAAAGACGAATACTCGGAAGACGACCTCGAGCAGGGCCTCGTGTCGAAGCTCGAGTCGTTCTTGATGGAGCTCGGCCCCGACTTCACCTTCATCGGCCGGCAGAAGCGCCTGCGCATCGGCGAAGAGTGGTACCGCGTCGACCTGCTGCTGTTTCACCGAAGGCTGCGGTGCCTCGTCATCGTCGACCTGAAGCTCGGCAAGTTCACCCACGCAGACGCCGGTCAGATGCACATGTACCTGAACTACGCGAAGGCCCACTGGGTGCTCGAGGGTGAGGGCCCGCCCGTGGGGCTCATCTTGTGCGCACAGGGCGACGAGGCCCTCGCGCACTACGCCCTCGAGGGGTTGAACAACACCGTGCTCGCCGCGCAGTACCGCACCGTGCTGCCCAGCGAGCGCGCGCTCGTCGCCTGCCTCGAGCGCGCGCTGCCGGTCATTGCTAGTCGACCCACAAAACGCCAGGCGGCGGCGCCTCGTACGCTTCGCGGTTCTGAAACACGCGCCGCCAGTCACTGAAGTACAGCGTCTTGTGATCGGGGTGACGCACGTTGCCCTTCACCAACACGATGCCGTCGGCCAGCGCCCACACCGCTTCGGCCACGTGCTGCCGGCCGGCACGCACCCACTTCGCCGCGGCCGCGATGCCCACGTTCGTGCGCCAGCCGATGCCCCGGCCCAGCTGCAGGTACCGCTTCAGCTGGTCGGCCGTCGGCTCGACGAAGAAGAACTCGCCCTGCCGAACCGCCTTGCCCGCCGCCCTCGCGTCGAGCTCGGGCGGGCGCAAGAGCGCGTGAGCCGCCTGCACCGTCGACGCGCCGTGCGGCAGCTGCGCGATGAAGCAGTGCTGCTCGTCCATACCGACGAGAAAGTGCCGCTTGCTCGCGTCGGTGACGCGCTCGACCCACGCCTGCCGCTCGGTCTTGCGCACGATCTTCAGGCCCGGCGTGCGCTCGGCCAGCTTGCGGTTCATCTCGAACTGAAAGCTGCGGCGCGGCTCGTGAACGAGCAGCACCAGCTGCTCGAGGCTGCGATCGACGCCCTGCACGGCGATGTGGTTCGACGCGGCTCCCGGCCAGAGGCGGAAGTGCTCGTCGGCCTTCGTCTTGCCGCGACGAATGTCGAGCTGAACGATGGCCGAGCTCGTCGTGCGCGCGAGCGGCTCGGCGGCCAGCGACAGCTTGAGGTTGGCGCGGTCGAACAGCTCGATGAGGTTCTGGCGAATGGCGTCCATAAAAGGCCTGCTGGGTGGGCCTGGCCGACGCTCCAGAAACGTGTTGCTGACCCCCCTGTCGATCCCTATAACCGCGCGAAATGAGCCAGTGGGCACTCGAGCAGATCGAAGCCAGAATTCCCGACGCGCTGGAGCAGAAGTACGTCGATCGTGCCGGCGGCCACTGGGGCGTCGTCAAGCGCGAGAAGATCGCCGACGTCGCGAAGTGCCTGAAGGAAGAGCTCGATTTCAAGCTCTTCATCTCGATGGACGCGGTCGATCGCCTCATGCTCCCCGAGCCGACGCCGCGCTTCGAGGTCGTCTACTTTTTGTACTCGGTGAGCCGCAACGAGCACGTGCGCCTGAAGGTCTTCTGCACCGAAGACGACCCCGAGATCCCCACGATTCGCCACGTCTACCAGGGCGCCAACTGGTCAGAGCGCCTCACGTGGGACTTCTACGGCATTCGTTTCAAGGGGCACGGCGACCTGCGCCGCATGCTCCTGTACGAAGAGTTCAAAGGCCACCCGCTGCGCAAAGACTACGCGATGCGCGACCGGCAGCCCCTGATTCCCGAGCGGCCGATCAAAGACATCTTCCGCGGCCCGGGCACGAACGGAGCAACATGAGCGCCGACGACTACGATCCGTCTCCCTCGAACGACGAGCTCGAGGCGCATCTTCAGACCCGCAACATGGTGGTCAACCTCGGGCCTTCGCACCCGGCCATGCACGGCACGGTGCGCATGAAGGTCGAGCTCGATGGCGAGACCATCGTGAAGGTCGACACCGAGATCGGCTTCTTGCACCGCGGCTTCCAGAAGAGCTGCGAGAACGTCACGTGGACCCAGTGCATCCCCTACACCGACCGGTTGAACTACGTGTCGGCGCTCGGCAACAACTTCGGGTTCATTCACGCGGTCGAAGAGCTGATGGGCATCGAGATCCCCGAGCGGGCGAAGTACATCCGCGTGATCGGGGCCGAGCTGCATCGCATCTGCGATCACCTCACCGCGACCGGCGCGCTCGGCCTCGAGCTCGGCGCCTTCGCGGCGTTCTTGTACGGCGTCGAGGCCCGCGAGCTCTTGTGGGATCGTGTGACCGAGCTGACCGGCGCGCGCCTCACGACGAACTTCGGCCGCATCGGGGGCTTGAACCGCGACATGCCGCCCACCTGGCCCGAGCTCGTCGAGAAGACGCTCAAGAAGACCGAAGAGCTGACGGCCGAGGTCGACGCGCTGCTCACGCGCAACCGCATCTTCGTCGACCGCTGCCGCGGCACCGGCATCATCACGACGCAAGACGCGCTCGACTTCGGCTTCACCGGCCCGTGCCTGCGCGCGAACGGCGTGAAGTACGACGTGCGCAAGGCCAAGCCGTACTGGGTCTACGACCGGCTCGACTTCGACGTGCCGGTGGGCGCGAGCGGCGACAACTACGACCGCTACCTGTGCCGCACCGAAGAGCTGCGCCAGTCGATCAAGATGGTGCGGCAGTGCTTCAAAGAGATGCCCGAAGGCCCGGTCATCGTCGACGACTGGCGCGTGGTGCTGCCTCCGAAACAAGAGGTGTACAGCACGATCGAGGGCGTGATGGCGCACTTCAAGCTCGTGATGGAGGGCATTCAGGTGCCTTCGGGCGAGGTGTACAGCTGCACCGAGGGCGCGAACGGCGAGCTGGGCTGGTACCTGCGCAGCGACGGCTCGGGCCGCCCCTACAAGGTTCACGTGCGCGCGCCGGGGTTTCACATTCTTTCCGGCGTGAACAAGATGATCGAGGGCCGCATGCTGGCGGACCTCGTACCCACCTTCGACACCATCAACATGATCGGCGGAGAGGTCGAGCAATGAGCCCTTCGACAAGCTCAGGACGAGCGTCGCGCATGTCACTCGAGGAGTTGCCATGAGCGACGAGAAGAAGCCCGCGGCAGGCCCGCCGCCGCTGCCGATTCCGAGTGCGCAACCGACAGCTGCAGCGCCGCCTCCGCCCGGCCCGCCGCCGAAGCCGCCGCCGAAGAACCCGGGCATGGTGACGTTCACGGTCGACGGCAAAGAAGTCGTCGCGAAGCCGGGCACGAACATGATCGAGGCGGCCAAGCAGGTGGGCGTCGAGATCCCCTACTACTGCTACCACCCGCGGCTGAGCATCGCGGCGAACTGCCGCATGTGCCTGGTCGAGTCATCGACGTCGCCGAAGATGGTGCCGGCGTGCCAGACGGCGATCACCGAAGGCATGGTGGTGAAGGTCGACACCTCACCGAAGACGAAAGAGCAGCAGCGCGCGGTGATGGAGTTCCTGCTCCTCAATCACCCGGTCGACTGCTCGATCTGCGACCAGGCGGGCGAGTGCAAGCTGCAAGACTATTACATGCGCTACGACCACAAGGCGTCGCGGCTCGAGCGCATCTCGAACGTGGCCGACGGCCCGGGCATGAAGGTGCTGCGCAACAAGCGCAAGGTGCTGGGGCCGAACGTGGTGCTCGATCAAGAGCGCTGCGTGCTCTGCACCCGCTGCGTGCGCTTCATGGACGAGGTGGCGAAAGAGCCGCAGCTCGGCGTCTTCGGCCGCGGGAGCCACGAGCGCATCGACGTTCACCCGCAGTTCGGTGAGCTGAAGTCGAACTACTCGGGCAACACCGTCGACATCTGCCCGGTCGGCGCGCTCCTGAACCGCGACTTCCGCTTTCGGGCGCGGGCGTGGTTCTTGTCGGCCGCGCCGAGCGTGTGCACCGGCTGCTCGCGGGGCTGCTCGACGTTCGCCGACTTCATGGGCCAAGACACGTACCGTTACCGCCCGCGCGAGAACGAGCAGATCAACAAGAGCTGGATGTGCGACCAGGGTCGCCACACGTACAAGGCGCTGAACAAGGGCCGCGTGCTGCAGAGCGTGATCGGCCGCGGCGCCGACGCGCGCGAGGCGGGCCGGGCAGAGGCCGTGAAGTACGCAGCGCTGAAGCTGAAGCCGCTCATCGGCGGCGTCGCGGTGATGGCTTCGCCGGTCGCTTCGAACGAAGACCTGATGGCCGGCCTGTCGTTCGCCCGCGACGTGCTGCAGGCGAAGCAGGTCTACGTGGGCGGGCGCCCGACCGGCGAGGCCGACCACTTCTTGATGACGGCCGACAAGAACCCGAACCGCAAGGGGCTCGAGGCGATCGCGAAGGGCCTGGGGCTGGCGCTCGAGCCGTTCGCGAAGCTGGGGGCGGCGGTCGACGCAGGGTCAGTGAAGGCGCTCTATGCGATCGGCGCCGAGGTGCCCGACGAGGGCTTCGCCGAGAAGGCCGCGAAGCTCGAGCTGTTCGTGGTGCAGGCGATGAACGAGAGCCCGGTGACGGCGCAGGCGCACGTGCTCTTGCCGGCGTCGGCGCACGTCGAAGACGAGGGCACGTTCACGCAGGGCGACGGCATCACGCAGCGGTTTCGCCGGGCCTACCCGCCGAAGGCCGATGTACAGCCGCACTGGAAGTGGGCGGTCGAGCTCGCGAAGGAGCTCGGCGGTGCGCTCGCATGGAGCAGCTCGCGCGATGTATTTCGCCAGGTGGCGCCGTCGGTGCCCGAGCTGGCGACGTTCGAGTGGGACAAGCAGGCCCCCATCAACACGAAGAAGGGCATCAGCGTGGCGCCCGCCTCGGCCGACGGTCGGCCGCCGGGCTGGCGTGAGTTCGGTGCTCCGCGCGTGAAGGGAATTTGAAATGAAAAGCGACGCTCACGACTCGGGCCCGGTGCGACTGCACTGGAGCACCATCATCGGCACGTTCACGATCATTCCCGGCCTGCTCTTCGGCGGGGTCGCGACCGCCTACCTGCTCGGCGGTCTCGCCGACGAACACTTGTTCGTGGGCGCGCACAAGCTCGTGAACGTGGTGCTGCTGCTGCTCGTGTTCGTGATGGTGATCGCGACGGGCCTCACGCTGGCCGAGCGCAAGTGGAGCGCCCTGATGCAGAACCGCATCGGCCCCAACCGCGCGCGCCTGCCATTTCTCGAGAACAGCCCGCTGTCGGGCGTGCCGCACGTGGTGACCGACGTCTTGAAGCTGCTCACGAAGGAAGACTTCGTGCCGAAAGAGGCGAGCAAGCTGTTGTTCAACCTGGGGCCGATGCTGGCGTTCGCGCCGGTGTTCGCGCTGTTCGCGATCGTGCCTGCGGGGCCGACGGTCGTCGTATTCGGGCACACGGTCGACATGGTCGCGGCGAACCCCGACTTCGGCCTGCTCTACCTGTTCGCGATCGCGTCGCTCGCCGTCTACGGCACGTCGCTCGCCGGCTGGAGCAGCAACAACAAGTTCGCGCTGCTCGGCGGCGTGCGCGCGTCGTCGCAGATGATCTCGTACGAGGTGGCGCTCGGCCTGGGCCTCGTCGGCATGATGATCGCGTTCTCGACGGTGAGGCTCGCGGGGGCCGACGGCATGTCTGACATGCAGGCGACCTACCTGCCCGGCTGGTCGACGACGATCGCCGGCGTCGACGTGGGGCTGCCCCAGTGGGGCATCTTGTTGCAGCCGCTGGGCTTCATTCTGTTCTTCGCGGCGGCGTTCGCCGAGACGAAGCGGGCGCCGTTCGACGTGCCCGAGGGTGAGAGCGAGATCATCGGGTACTTCGTCGAGTACTCGGGCATGAAGTTCGGCCTGTTCATGATCGCCGAGTTCGTCGAGGTGGTCGTGCTTTCGGGCGTGCTGATCGCGATCTTCTTCGGCGGGCCATACCT
>JAEUJP010000494.1 GCA_016793725.1 Myxococcaceae bacterium
TGAGGCGATCGAGGGGCCGAAGTTTCACAAGTTCGACGAGCAAGACAAGAGCCCGCAGGGCCAGAAGGCGATCGAGCTCGGCATCGCGAACCGTCGCGGAGGGCGCGCGAGCTACGACTACACGAAGGCGGCTGGCGCAGACTTCGAGTGGCCCGACTTCGACCCCGACACGATGGGCAACCGCGAGCCGTGGCTCTGCTACCCGCCTGGCAAAGACGGCGGGTGGGTCGACCTGAACTTCATCGCGAGCGGTGACGAGCGGCGCGCCGCAGCGGCGTACCAGACGAGCGGCCTCGGCGCGCTCGAACAGAACGAGACGTTCATGCGCGTCGACGACCCGGCGTTCGCCGAGCTCGAGCGGCTGCTGGGCCTCGACGACGCGACGCTGGCGAAAGAGGCGAAGAAGCTGGGCGTGAAGCTCTCGAACGCGCGCTACACGGCGCGCGACTACTTCACGGGCATGCGGCGCGACTACGAGCGCATCAAGGCGAAGGGCATGGCGCGCGCGCAGGCGGCGGTCGACGTCGCGATGGAGTTCCAGAAAGAGCAGATGAAGAAGGCCGCGGCGGGCAAGCCGGGCCTGATGGACCCGGTCGACGGCATCTCGCTCGAGGTCTACGCGACGGTGCAGGTGCGGCGGAGCAAGCTGACGTCGGCCGACGGGTTCCCGAAGCTCCTGGCGGAGTACGGGATGGACGAGGCCAGGTGGGCGAAGGTCGACGGCGTCTTCATGGGCCGCATGTCAGACCCGTCTGACCCGATGGCGACGGCGGCGTTCGCGACCGAATACGGCAAGTTCTACTCGCAGGCGTCGAGCGGGCAGTTCGCGGCGGGCGCGAAGGCAGGGGCGGCGGCGGGCGGGCTCGACGGCTCGCACAAAGACATCAAGTCGGCGAAAGAGCCGGTGTCGTTCGAGCGCTACGTCGAGATCATGACGGCGCAAGAGTGCTGGGCGGTCGCGGGCAAAGACGTGAACGCGATGTTGAAGAAGGTCTTCAACATGGACGCGAGCGACTGGAGCAACCTCGGCGCGTTCTGGAGCCCGAAGATGGTCGCCGACATCAGCATGGCGATGAAGCTGCCCGAGTATCAGGCGAAGTACCGGCCGCGTTACCAACAGGCGAACGCCGACGACGATCTCGAAGTCTGAGTCTTCACGTGTTACTCCCGGCGCGCCATGAACGCCGCCGAGCTCTCGAAAGCTGCTGCGAACTGGGCCGACCAAGATCCCGACGCCGCCACCGCGGCCGAGGTTCGCGCCCTCATTCAGAAGAACGACACGAAAGAGCTCGAAGACCGCTTCGGCGCGAGCCTCGAGTTCGGCACCGCGGGTCTGCGCGGCGTGCTGGGCGGCGGGCCGAACCGCATGAACCGCGCGGTGGTGCGGCGCACGACTGCGGGGCTCGCGCGGTACCTGAAGCAGCACGTGCCCGACGTCGTTCAGCGCGGCGTGGTGGTGGGCCGCGACGGGCGGCGCATGAGCGCCGAGCTCGCGCACGACACGGCGGCGGTGCTGGCGGCCGAGGGCATACCGGCGCTCTTCTTCCCCGAGGTGGGGCCGACGCCGCTCATCGCGTTCGCGACGCTGCACCTGAAGGCGGCGGCGGCGGCGATGGTGACGGCGAGCCACAACCCGCCCGAGTACAACGGCTTCAAGGTGTACTGGGGCAACGGGGCGCAGATCATACCCCCGCACGACAAGGGCATCGCGGCGGCGATCGACGCAGTCGAGCCCGCGAACCAGGTGAAGCTGATGCCCGAGGCCGAAGCGCGGGCGAAGGGCCTGTGGCGCAACGTGCCGCAGGCGGTCGAGCGCGAGTACCTCGACGCCATCTCGAAGCTGCGCGTGTACGGCAAGCCGGGCGACCTGACCATCGTCTACTCGGCGATGCACGGCGTGGGCGGGCGCTTCATCGAGGCGGCGCTGCGCGAGGCGGGGTTCCTGAAGGTGCACGTGGTGCCCGAGCAGCAGCAGCCCGACGGCGCGTTCCCCACGGTGCGGTTCCCGAACCCCGAAGAGAAGGGCGCGATGGATCTGTCGACCGCGCTCGCCGAGAAGGTGAAGGCCGACCTCGTGCTCGCGAACGACCCCGACGCCGACCGGCTCGCGGTGATGGCCCGCGACGCGACCGGGCGCTTGAAGATGTTCACCGGCAACGAGGTCGGTGTGCTGCTCGGCGCGTACCTGCTCGAGCACACGAAGGTGAAGAAGCCGCTCGTCATCACGACCATCGTGTCGTCGGCGCAGCTGAAGGCGATCGCCGCCGCGAAGGGCGCCCGCTACGAAGAGTGCCTGACGGGCTTCAAGTGGATCGCGAATCGTGCCCTCGAGCTGCTGCCCGAAGGCGACGAGTTCATCTTCGGGTTCGAAGAGGCGCTCGGCTACACGGTCGGCACCGTCGCGCGCGACAAAGACGGCGTCGGCACCGCGGTGGTGATCGCCGACCTCGCGGCGTGGTGCCGCTCGCGCGGGCTGACGCTGTTCGGCTACCTCGAAGAGGTGCAGCGCGCGCACGGCCTGTTCCTCGCGAAGCAGGCGAACTTCACCTTTCCGGGCACGTCGGGCGCCGCGACGATTCGCGGCATCATGGCGGGCTTTCGGGGGGCACACCCGTCGCGCATCGGCGAGCTGGGCGTGACCGCGACGCGCGACTACCAGGCGGGGGTCGGGTCGCTGCCGAAGGCCGACGTGGTGGCGTACGAGCTCGACGGCGGCTCGCGCGTGACGCTGCGGCCGTCGGGCACCGAGCCCAAGATCAAGATCTACTTCGAGCTCAAAGAGGCGGTCGCCGCCGGTGAAGACCTCGCCGCCGCCCGAGCGCGCGGCGAGAAGAAGCTCGCGGCGCTCGAGGCTGCGTGCCTCGACCTCGCCTACGCGCGCGGTCTGCCGAAGGGCGGGGCCTAGATGACGGCGCTGCTCGTGGCGCTGCTGCTGACGGCCTCGGAAAAAGAGAAGAAAGACGACTCCGCGGTCTCGGTCGACAGCGTGACCGTGAACGGCGAGACCACCACGACCCCGAAGGCCTCGGGCGCGGCCGCGACGGCCTCGACGACCGGCCAGCAGTGGAGCGTCGTCACCGCCCGCACCCTGGGCGCCGGCGCGAACCTCGTCGAAGGGGGCCTCGGCTTTCCCGGGCTGCACGTCGGGCTCCTGCGCGGCATCACGCAGACGCTCGACGTCGGCGCGCGCTTCTCGTTCAACTACGGGCTCGAGGGCCAGGTGAAGTGCAACGTGCTCATCTGCCCGGGCAACGCGCTGCTACCGGGGTTCAAGCTGCAGGGCGTCGCGCGCTACAAGTTCTTCGACAACGGCAAGCTGAACGCGGGCGTGTCGTTCTCGCCGGGCGCGATGTTCTATTTCGAGCGGCTGCTCGGCTGGCAGGTCGGCTTCGCGATACCGCTGGCGGTGAGGCTCGGCATCGTCGCGACGAGCGCGCTGAGCGTCGCCGTCGTGCTCGACCTGCCGATGTGGGTGCTGTTCGGCCGCAACTCGAGCCTGGTGGTGCCGGTGCTCGCGGGCGTCGGCGCCGAGTACTTCGTCACGAGCTCGCTCGCCGTGTGGTTCGACCTGCGCATGGGCCCGTCGATCTGGACCCGGAGCTTCGTCGGAGCCGAGTTCACCTTCGACGGTAAGGTGGGCATTGGCTGGCGGTTTTGAGTCTGGAGGGTAGAGTCGGCGGCAGTCAATGGCCGATCTGCTCGCGCCCGAAGACGTCGTCCCCGCGTTTCGGGCTGATCTCAAGCTCGCTGACCCCGTGCAGGGCGCGGGCGAGAAGCTCGTGACCGTCGCCGACCCGGTGAGCGGCAAGTCGATGGCGTTTCGCGGCTTCGAGCTGTCGATCGCGCGCATGCTGAACGGGCAGCGCACGGCGGGCGAGGTGGTCGACGCGTCGACGGCGATCGGCCTGCCCATCTCGCTCGAAGGTCTGTCGGGCTTCGTGAAGAAGCTGCGCTCGCTCGGCTTTCTGTCGCACCCGCTCGACGCGGCCGTGCAGCAGCCGACGACGTGGGGCGAGCGGCGCGAGTGGAGCGACGAGATTCGCGGCCGCTACCAGGCCGCGCTGAAAGAGGCGCGCAGCAACGAGCTGATGTCGGCGAAGCAGCACCTGACGGAGCTGCTGAACGACGCTCCCGACAACGCCGACGTGAAGGGGTTGTTGCAGTGGGTCGACGAGCGGCTGAAGGCTCCGGCGGCGGGCAAAAAGCTGCCGACGTTCACCGACGTGTTCGCGGTGGTCGAGCGCACGTGGTTCGAAGACGGCGAGCGGCAGAGCCAGGAAAATCAGAAGGCGCAAGAGCGGCTGGTGTCGCTGTCTGACGTGCCGGCGGTGAGCGACCCGGCGGCGGCTGACTCGCCGGGTGCCGTCTCGGGCGACGGGCCGATCTCTGAAGCCGTCGACGTGCCGAAGAAGAAGGGCGGCGGGTTCGGCAAGGTGGTGCTGGTGCTGCTGCTGCTGGTGCTGGCGGGCGGCGGTGCGGCGGCGGCGCTGTACCCGCTGCCGTACGTGGTGAAGGGCTCTTACGAGCTGGCGCCGAAGAACACGCTGAACGTCGAGGTGGCGCGCGAGGGGGTGGTGGCGGCGGTCGCGGTGAAAGACGGTGACTGGGTCGAGGCGGGGGCGCAGATCTTCACGTACGACTCCGAGGTCGCGAAGAAGAGGCTGGCCGAGGCCGAGAAGAAGGTCGCCGAGCTGCAGAAGAAGACCGACAAGTCGCCGGGCGGCAAGAAGGCGGCCGAGGCGAAGAAGAAGCTCGAGAAGGCGCAAGAGGCGGTCAAAAAAGAGCAGACGCACCTCGAGGCGGTGAAGGCGAAGGGCAAGAAGCCGGCGATCGCGAAGCAGGAAAAGAAGCTCAAGAAGGCCGAAGACGCGGCGGCGAAGGCGCAGAAGGCGTTCGACGCGGCGGGCGGGGCGGCGACCGGCGACGCGAAGGCCGAGCTCGACAAGGCGGTGGCCGAGCGCGACGCGGCGAAGGGGCAGACCGAGGCGGCTCCGTTCAATGCGCCGGTGGCGGGCTTCGTGCGCGAGCTGAAGGTGAAGGCGGGCGACGAGGTGAAGCTGGGCGCGCCGGTGTGTGTGCTCGACGACACGAAGGCGCTGACGGCGAAGATGGTGCCGCTGTCGAAGAGCGAGCCGCTGACGGAAGGTCAGAAGGCGACGCTCGACGTGGGCGGCAAGAAGGTCGACGTGAAGATCGAGAAGATCATCAACGGCGAGGCGCGCGGCACGGTCGACAACGCGAAGGGCGAGCTGAAGGTCGGCGAGAAGGGCAGCCTGAGCATCGATACGGGCGGGCGCACGCTGCTGAGCAAGTACCTGTGAGCGAGAGCATCGCTTCGCTGCCCCAGGTCGATCTCGACACGATCGAGATCGGGCCCGAGGTTCTCGCGCGCGTGCCCGCCGAGCTGGCGCGACAGCATCGGGTGATACCGGTGATGATTGGCCCGACGGTGATGATTCTCGCGATGGAAGACCCGATGAACATTCGTGCGGTCGACGACCTGTTCTTTCACTGTCGGCTGAGCATCGAGCCGATTCGCGCGACGCGCGCCGCATTGGGCCGGGCTCTCGCGAAGTACTACCCATGAAGCGCATTCTGCTCGTCGACGATGACCGTGCGCTGGCCGGCGTCGTCGCGACGGCGCTGACGGAAGAGGGCTTCGAGGTCACTCAGGCGCACGACGGCCGAGCGGGCCTCGAGATGTTCGGTGCGGGCACGTTCGACCTGGTGCTGCTCGACGTCTTGATGCCCGAGCTCGACGGGTTGGACCTGTGCCGGCGCATTCGCAAGACGTCGCAGGTGCCCATCATCTTCCTCACCTCGCGCGCCGAAGAGATCGACCGCATCACGGGGCTCGACCTCGGCGCAGACGACTACCTCGGCAAGCCGTTCAGCGTGCGCGAGCTCGTGTCGCGCATTCGGGCGATCGGGCGACGGCTTCAGCCGGCCGCTGCCGCTTCGGGTGAGGTGCTGACCGCGGGGGAATTGCGCGTCGACCTGGGCCGTTTCGAGATCGCCTGGAGGGGCACCCCCGTGACGCTCACGCGCTCAGAGCTGCTGGTGCTCGCCGCGCTGGCCCGCCAGCCGGGCTTCGTGCTCTCGCGCGACCGGCTCATCGACCTCGCCCGCGGCGGTGACGCCGTCATCACCGAGCGCACCATCGACACCTTCATCAAGCGCATTCGCGCGAAGGTGCGCGCCGTCGACGAGGGCTTCGAGCAGATCGAGACGGTCATCGGGGTCGGGTACCGCCTGAAAAAATGAGGAGCGCCCGGGTCGCGATCGCCGCCGCCGCGCTCGTGCTGGTGCTCATGCCGTTCGCGCTGCTGCTCGTCGCGTGGCTCTACGAGGGCGCGATCATCACGAGCTACGAGCACGCGCTGCAGCGCACGGCGCACGAGGCGGCGCACAAGCCCGTGGGCGAGTGGCGCGCGCTCGGCGAGCGTGAGGGCGTGTGGCTGCGGCGCGTGCACGCGAGCGGGGTCGACGACGCCGGCGCGCCGCCGAACGCGGTGTCGAGCTCCGAGATTGGCGGGTTCGTCGAGTCGGTGGCGCAGTGGGTCGGAGCGGGAACGCCGCTCGAGTCGCTGCGCGACATCGACGCGCCGCTCGCCGGGCGCGCCGAGCTCGAGTCGGCGCGGCGCGGCACCCCGATGTGGGCCTCGCGCGCCAGCGAGTCGGGCCAGACGATGGTGGTGAGCTACGCGGAGGCGCTGCCCGACGGCTCGGTGCTGCTCGCGACGCGTGCGACGCACCGCGGGGTGCGCCAGCTGCTGCTCGCGCGCCGGCAGCTCATGAAGCTGGTGCTGTATCAGACGTTCTTCGCGTTCATCGCGGCGCTGCTGCTCGGGCGCTGGCTGGTGAAACCGCTCGAGCGCCTCACCGGGCGTGCGCTCGTGTACCCGGTGCACGCGATCGCCGACCCGTCGCTGCTGGCGCGCCGCGACGAGGTGGGGCAGCTCGCGCGCGCGTTCGACGCGCTGACGCGCTCGCTCGAAGACCGCCGCCGCCAGACGGTCGACCTCGCCGCCGACATCGCGCACGAGTTCAAGAACCCGCTCGCCACCATCGCGACGGCGGCCGAGCTCGCGGCCACGACGAAGAACCCCGAGGCGCTGAGCGGCGTGGTCACGACCGCCGTCGAGCGCCTGCGCCGCACCACCGATGCGCTGCTCAACCTGGTGCGGCTCGAGAGCGCGCTGGTCGACGCTCCGCGCGACGCGCTCGACTACGCGGCGTGGGTCGACGCGCTGCTCGACACCTACCGGTCTGACCCGCAGCACGAGGGGTGGCGCTTCGAGCTCGAGGCCTCGCCGGGCATCGGCACCGTGCACGTCGCGGCCGAGGCGTGGGCGAGCATGCTGCGCAACCTCGTCGACAACGCGCGCGTGCAGCCGTCGGCGTCGAAGCGCGTGCGGGTGCGCGTGCGGCGCGAGGGCGGCCAGCTCGTCACCGAGGTGACCGACTTCGGGCCCGGCGTGTCGGAGGGGAACCGCGCGAAGGTGTTCGAGCGCTTCTTCACGGCGCGGCCCGAGGGCGTCGAGCGCGGCACCGGGCTGGGGCTCGCGATCGTGCGCACCGTCGCCGAGGCGCACGGCGGCTCGGTCGAGCTGCTTCCCGCGCTCAGCGGCGAAGGGGCCACCTTTCGGGTGGTTGGGCCCGAGCTGCCCCGGTCAGCCACACCGTTGCCACACGCTGTCCCCCCACAGTCCTCGGGGGGGGCCGCGTAGCGCCACGGCCGGTCGCCACACTGTCTCTATTCAACAACGGAGGCAGCACATGACGACGAACGTGGTTTCCGCCGAACGCAAAGACCTTCCCCCGAAGCGAAACGACTCGAGCGTGCTGGCCATCGGTGGCGCGCTGCTGCTGTTGGTCGCGGCGTTCTTCACCTGGCAGGAGCTTCACCTCGCGACCGAGGTGATGGCGGTCGGCGCCGCGGCGCTCGCCGCCGGCGTGGCGTGGTTGGGGCACAAGAAGCAGCTCGCGGCGCTCGGGCCCGTGGCGCTCGGCGTCGCCGGCGTGCTGAACGGCGTCTGGTACGCGGCGAGCAAAGAGCCGGTGCTGCTCGTCGGCCTCGGCATCACGTTCGTCGCCTCGCTGCTCACCGCGCTCGCGTCGCAGCGCAAGGCCCTCGACGTGCAGGTGCACCGCGCGGCGGCCTGGTTCTCGACGGCGGCGACGGGGCTGGCGTCGAGCTTCGCGCTGTACTTCTTCGTGTTCGACGCGAGTGACACGTCGCTGCAGGGCTTCGTGGCGCGCCGTGCGCTGCTCACGCTCGCGTGGCTCGGCACGGGCACGGCGATGGTGGTGGCTGGCAGCAAGCGCGCGGCGAACGAAGTTCGCAACGCGGGCTACCTGGTGCTCGGCACGTCACTCGTGAAGATGCTGCTGTACGACGTCGGTCACGACGACGGCATGTTGCGCATCGTCGCGCTCGTCATCGGCGGCGTGGTGCTGGTGGGCGCGAGCCGCCTCGCGGCGATGTTCAGCGCGAAGAAGGAGGCGTCATGACTTCGCTCGCCTTCGTGATGACGGTGCTGTCGGCCGACCCGGCGTGCTTCGTGCCGCGCGACGCGACGCCAGGGTGGAAGCAGGTGACCTTGCCGGCGAACGCGCCGGCGCTGGCGGCGCCCGAGGGTGTCCCCCAGTTTCGATCGGGGCAAGACGTCGAGGTGGTCGACGTGCACCCCGGGCTGTGGCTCTCGGGCTCTCACTACTCGCCGGGGCTGACGCGGTTCACGCTGAAGCCGGGTGACGGCGCGTGTTCGCTCTCGGTGGTGTTCAAGGAGCGGCTGCGCGGCGCGAAGGTCGACGTCGAGGCTTGGGGGCCCGGCGGCAACATGACGCTCGTTCACGAAGAGCGGGTGGCGGGCACGAAGCTCGAAGTGGGGTGGGGCAACCCCGGCGTGCGCGAGGTGTACGTGACGGTGCATGACCACCTGCGCGACGCACCGGTGTTGCAGGAGTGGTCGTCGCGGTGTGTGGTGAACGCCTCGTCGCTGCCGGTGTCTGACGCCTACCGGCTGCGCGGCTCTCTGTATTACCTGCAGCCTGCGCAGAACGTCGTCGTGCCGCTGTGCAACAAGCCCGAGGTGCACATGCGCGTGTACGCGGGGCAGCTGCCGGGCAACGAGCTGCCGACCGCGGTGTCGGTGAAGCTCGACTGAGTAACCGGTTCTGCGCACCCGCGTAGAACCGGCATGCGCCTGCTCGCCGTGATGTGTGCCCTGACCGCCGCCGCTTGCGGCACGGCCCCCGTCGACGGCGAGCAGGTGTTTCGTGCCGCCCTCGACGACGGCAACACGTTCAGCTGCTCGACCTGCCACGCGTTGAAGGAGCCCGATGACCTGCGCCGTGCCGGGCACGCCATCGGTGACGCCACGAAGCGCCCGTCGTGGAAGAACGGCGCCGCGCCCACGTTTCTCGACGCCGTGAACAGCTGCGTCACCACGTTCATGGGGGCGCGGCCGTGGGTCGAGGCCGACGCCCGCTACGTGGCGCTGAAGCAGTTTCTCGACGCGCGGGCGCCGGCGGGCGCGGCTCCGGCGCTGCGCTACGCGCACGTCGCGCCTCCGTCGGTGGTGACGGGCGGCGATCGCTCGCGCGGCGAGGCGCTGTTCAACGTGAGCTGCGCGGTGTGCCACGGGGTCGATGGCCGCGGCGCTCCGCAGGGGCCGAACCTCGCGGGCGCGATGCTCGACGGCGACCACATCGCGCGCCGCGTTCGGGTGCAGAGCGGCCGCATGCCGGCGTGGTCGAGAGAGCGCCTCGACGACGGCGAGCTGAGAGACCTCGTGGCGTTCGTGAGCACGGCGCAGGTGCCCGACGCCGGGCTGTACACGCCCGACGCCGGCGACCCTGGCCCCGGCAGCGGCGGCGCCTGCGCGAAGACGCACGCGAAGGTGGGCTGGTACGCCGACCTCGCGACCTATGCGCACGGTGTTCGAGGCCGCGCCACCATCACCGACGACTGCACCGTCACGCTGAGCGACTTTCACTACGACGGCAACGGCATCGACGTGCGCCTCTACGGCGGCATCGCGCGCGACTTCGTGAACGGCTTTCCCATCGGTGGGCAGCTGTACCGGCCGGGTCAGCCGTACGTGAACGTCACGCTGCCGATGCGGCTGCCGGAGGGCAAGACGCTCGATGAGCTCGACTCGGTGAGCGTGTGGTGCGTGGCCGCGCGGCACAACTTCGGCGACGGCGTGTTCCGCGCGCCGTAGAAAAAAAGGGGACAGGCTACTTTTCTGCGCAACGCGGCACACCTCTTGCGCCGTTGCGCAGAATTGTAGCCTGTCGCCTTTATTGCGCAGTCGGGCACGTCGGCTTGACCGTGCGCAGCACCGTGACGTCGTCGAGGTAGAAGTCGGCGGGCGTCGCGCCGTTGCTCGCGACCGACACGCGCACGTCGCTCACGCTGCCGCCGTCGCTGAAGAACCCGGTCTGCAGGCGAGCGAACGTGCGCCCCGCGTCGGGCAGCGCGAACGTGACGGGAGCACCGGCAGCGACGAGCGCGCCGCCGGCGCTGAAGCCGCGCAGCTCGAACGTGACCGCGCCGTTGCTCAGGCCGTGACGCACCCAGCCGCTCGCGCAGTACAGCCCCGCGACGCCGCCGATCGCGTTGGCGCGCGTCTCGACCGCTGCGGGCTCGGTCTCGGTCGCGGTGACGAGCAGCGACGAGCCGCCGTCGGCCTTCTGCGCGCTCGAGATGCTGACGCGACGACCTTCCCACCGGTTGTCGGCGGCCTCGAAGTCGCTGAACAGCACGACGGTGTCGGGCGGCACATCGACCTGGCAGCGCCCCAGCACGCAGTAGAGCGGCTCGGGGCAGGGGTCGCGCGCGTCGTCGCACGCCGCGCCGATCACGCTGTGCGGTTCGGGGCACGCAGCGAACAACAACGGCAGCAAGACGAGAGAAACGGGGCGCACGGTTCGGGTGCGCATAGTATCGCGCGTCTTGTTCGCCGAACTGCTCGTCGCTGTCGCGCTCACGTCGAACCCCTACCTCGACGAGGCCCGCGGCCTCTTGGAGTCGATGCAGTACGCCCAGGCCCGCGCGAAGCTCGAGTATGCGCGCAAGGTGACGACGAGCACCCGCGACGAGAAGCGTGAGGTGTTCGCGCTGCTCGCCCGCGCGTGGGCCGCCGAGGGCAAGCTCGACCAGGCCGAGG
Organism: Myxococcaceae bacterium; assembly: GCA_016793725.1. Taxonomy (GTDB): domain Bacteria; phylum Myxococcota; class Myxococcia; order Myxococcales; family Myxococcaceae; genus Xiheicaenimonas; species Xiheicaenimonas phototrophica. The sequence continues at coordinate 11,178 of JAEUJP010000494.1, forward strand.
CCACCTTCGCCGAGCTGCTCGTCGAAGACCCGTCTGCCCCGCCGCCGCGCGACGCACCAAAAATTCGTGAGGCGTTTCGGAGGGCGAAAGAGAAGCTGTACCCGCTCGACTTCGTGTCGCTGACACAGTCGCCGGCCCCCGTCGGGCGTGTCGCGCTGCAGCTGAAAGACCCGTGGGGCGTCGTCGAGCAGGTCGCGCTGCTCGAGTCGACCGATCAGCAGACGTTCACGGCGCGCCCGCTCGAGCTCGGCGAAGACCGTACGGCGGCCGCAGCGCTGACGCCCCCCGCGCCCGGTGAGCCGACGCGCTGGTACGCCGAGGCGCGGGGTAACAAGAAGGTGCTCGCCTCGCTCGGCACCGCCGCGCAGCCGTTCGTGTTCGCGATCGGCGAGGGCAGCGTGGTGACCGAAGGGCGCCGCACCCGGGTGGTGCCGTGGCTGGTCGCGGCGTTCGCGGTCGCGGCCGCTGCGGCCGGCGCGGCGTTGATGGTCGCGGGCTGGTCCGACTCCGACGCGGCGGGCCGGCTGGCCGCGAGCGGTGGCTCGAACGGTGAGATTCGCCGGCTCGACTCGCGCGCTCGCACCGAGGTCACGGTCGGGTGGGCGGGCGCTGGCACTGCGCTCGCGCTCGGCGTTACGGCAGCGGTGTTGTTCGTGGCGTGGTGAGCTGTCCCTCCGCTGGGACAACTGACTGCGCTTCGGCGCTCCGGCTGCCCGCCGCCGCCCGCGCAACCGCCTGAATCGGCTCGAAAAAAAGCTGGCACCCCGGCTGCTCAAGGGCCCCGCATGAGAACTTCCAGTCGGCTGTCGACAGTTCCGGGTACTTCGTCCCGCTGTGACGCTTGCGCGTCACCGCTGATCGCCAGCCGACGCGCGCTCTGCCTCGCGCTCACCGCCCTCTGCGCCGCCTGCGACGGCCGGGTGCTCGACCCGTTCATGACGCAGCAGCCGCCGGCGCAGCAGCCGCCCGGCCAACCGCCGGTCATGCAGCCCCCCGTGATGGAGCCTCCCATCACCCAGCCCCCCGGCACCCCGTTCGTGCCGCCGTCGCCCGCCGCCTTCCAACAGCCCGGCGCCCTCGGCGAGACCGGAGCCCAGCGCCTCTCGCGCCGCCAGCTGCTCGCTGCCGCCGAGAACATCTTCGGTGTGCCGGCCGGCGCCGCCGCTCCGCTCGCGCCGTTCGACTCGGCCTCGGCCACGTACTTCGAGAGCGACTACCGCGCGCTCGCGTTCACCTCGCAGCTCATTCTCGACTACGAGTCGTTCGCGACCGAATACGCGCGCGCCGTTCGCGCCGACCGCACCAACTTCGTGCAGCGCGCCGGCTGCACGCCCACCGGCTCCGCCGACACCGCGTGCTTCGTGAAGTACGCACAGGGGGTCGGCCGCCGCGTGCTGCGCCGCACCGTCTCGGCCACCGAGGCCCAGGCCTGGGCGGCGAAGCTGATGCCGTACGCCGTCGCTGACTCCGACTTCTATTCGGCCGTCGAAGGGCTCGTGGCGATGTGGCTGCAGCACCCCGAGTTCCTGTACCGCGTCGAGAAGGCCGGCGCGGCGCTCGACGGCTTCGAGATCGCCACGCGCATGTCGTTTTTCATCACCGGCCTGCCGCCCGATGACGCGCTGCTCGACGCCGCGAGCCGGCTGACCGACGCGCAGGCGCGCCGCGCCGAGGCCGAGCGCCTGCTCTCGACGCCGGCCGCCATCGCCGCGGCCGAACACTTTCACGCCCGCTGGCTCGGCTTCGACGACGCGCTGCTGCCCAACGCCCTCGACGCCGACGCGCGCAACGAGACCGCGAAGCTCGTCGGCCGCATCGCCGCCGACGGCGCCGCCGACTGGCTCGAGCTGTTCAACGCGAAGCAGACGTGGGTGACGCCCGCGCTCGCGACGCACTACGGGCTGCCCGCTCCGGGCGGCAGCGCCGGCTGGGTGACCTACCCGAGCGGCCGCGCGGCCGGCGTGCTCGGTCACGCGACGGTCGCGCGGCTCGGCGCGAAGTTCGGTGACACGAGCCCGACGCTGCGCGGCTACGAGCTCATGAAGCGCGCACTGTGCGGCAAGCTGTCGGGCCAGATTCCTCCGGGCGTCGACATCGACACGCAGCCCGGCCTGCCGACCGACTGCAAGTCGACGCGCTACTACCAGCGCGGCGTCGCGGCCTGCGCGACGTGCCACGCCATCACCGACAACATCGGCTTCGGCCTCGAGAACCTGGGCCCCGCGGGCGAGTGGCGCACCGAGGAGCCGCAGAACGCCGCCTGCGCCATCGACGGCAAGGGTGAGGTCGGCGGCCAGGCGTTCACCGGGCCCGAGGCGCTCGGCGAGGTGCTGCGCAACAGCCCCGCGGTCGCCGCGTGCGCGACGAAGCAGCTGTTTCACGTGCTCACCGGCCGCCTGAGCACCACCGCTGATGCCGCGTCGCTCGAAGCGCTCGCAGGCCAGTACTGGCAGTCGCGCAGCTGGCGGGCCCTGCTGCTCGCCGTCGTCACCTCACCCGCGATGGCTCACAAAGGAGCGAACTGATGTCGGGCAAACACCTCTCTCGTCGAACCTTCTTGCGCGGCGGCGCCGTGTGCATCGGGCTGCCGCTGCTCGACGCGATGTTGCCCGCGGTCGCGCGCGCGCAGGCGTCGATGCCGCCGTCGCGCTTCATCGCGACGTTCATGGGCACCTGCACCGGCAGCCCCGCGCTCACGAACCCGGCGGCGACCGGCCCGTTCACGGCGCCGCTGCCGATGTCGTTCACGTCGCTGCAGCCGGTGGCGCAGCACGTGAGCATTCTCTCGGGCATGGCCTTCCCCGTGTACAACACGGGCTCGCCGACGGCGCCGGCGTCGGCGCTGCAGCAGCAGCACGGCGGCACCATCTCGCCGCTGACGTCGGGGTGCAGCGCACAAGACGCGGTGGCGCCGCTCGTGCGCGGGCACACGTCTGATCAGCACGCCGCCGACTTCTTGAAGCCCGGCTCGAAGTTCGCCTCGCTGCAGATGCGCGTGCAGGCGGCGAGCTACAACGGCCGCACGGGCTCGGCGGCGCAGGGGCGCGGCATGAGCGTGCGCAAGGTGGGCTCGACGCTGAGCGAGCTGCTGCCCATCGAGAGCCCGGCGCGGCTGTTCACGATGTTGTTCACCGGTGGTTCGACGATGCCGCCTCCGACGATGCCGCCTCCGCCCGGCACGCCGGCGCTGCCGCCTTTGCGCAAGAGCGTGCTCGACCTGGTGCTGGCCGACGCGAACCGGCTGACGGGCAGCGTGGGCGCCGAAGACCGCGTTCGGCTCGACCAGCACTTCACACACATTCGTGACCTCGAGCGCTCGCTGCCCGGCCCCGTCGCGGCCGACGCGGGCACGACGACGGGCGGCGGCACGATGACGTCGGGCTGCGGCGCGCTCGCGAACCCCGGCGTCGACCCGGCGATCTCGACGTACGGCTTCGGCGGCTGGGCGAACGAGACGCAGCGCGGCCAGTGGATGGCCGATGCCATCGCGTACGCGCTGGCGTGCGACCTGACGCGCTCGGTCTCGTGGATGTTGACGCACGACCAGTGCTGGCTGAACAGCGTGCAGACGAGCGGCAGCACGTTCGTGAGCCCCGACGGCGTCACCGAAATTCACAGCGACTCGCACAACGCGACCGCCGACGTTCGCGCGAAGAACGCGAACTGGGGCATCGGCCTGTGGAGCCGCCTCATCTCGAACCTGAAGGCACGCACCGAGGGCTCGGGCACCGTGCTCGACCGCACGTTCTTGTCGTTCGTGTTCGCCGAGGGGACGAACGCGCACAACAAAGGTTCGATGACGCACCTGGTGGCCGGCTACCCGAGCCGCGTGCGCAACGGGGTGCACATCGCGACGGGCGGCCTCAACCCGGCGCTCGTCGGCCTCACGGGTCTCAAGGCGATCGGCATGCCGGTGACGCAGTTCGGTGAAATTTCGGGAGCGATTCCCGGGCTGCTCATCTGACGCTGAAGGCCTTATCCTCTCGGGTGCGTTGAGCATCCCCGCGCCCACGTTTGGCCGCTACCTCCTCGGTCCGCCCCTCGCCGTCGGAGGCATGGGCGAGGTGCACCTCGCGACCCAGCTCGGCATGGGCGAGTTCGCGAAGCCGCTCGTGCTGAAGCTGCTCTTGCCGCACCTCGCCGAGAGCCCGCGCGCGGTCGAGATGTTCCTCACCGAGGCCCGGCTCGCGTCGCGCATGAACCACCCGAACGTGGTTCACATCTTCGACGTCGGCGTCATTCAGAGCCGGTACTTCATCGCGATGGAGCTCGTGCGCGGCGTCGCGCTCTCGAAGCTCCTGCGCGCGCTGCAGGCCGCGGGTCGGCAGCTCGAGCCCGACCTCTTGCTGTTCGTCGCGCGCTGCCTGTGCGACGGGCTGCACCACGCCCACGAGCAGGTCGGCCCCGACGGCCGCGCGCTGGGCCTGATTCACCGCGACGTGACGCCCGAAAACGTGCTGCTCGGCGTCGAAGGGCAGGTGAAGCTCACCGACTTCGGCGTCGCGCGCGCGAAAGACCAGGCGAGCGACGGGCACGTGGTCGGCAAGCTCGGGTACATCGCGCCCGAGCACGCCGAGGGTCGGCCCATCGACCGCCGCGCCGACCTCTTCTCGGCCGCCGTCACCATCTTCTGCCTCGCGACGGGGCTGAAACCGTTTCAGCGCGAGACGCGCGACGAGACCGTGCGGGCGGTGCGTGACGAGCCGCTGCCCGACCTGCGCGGCCTGCGCCCCGACCTGCCCGACGCGCTCGGCGCGGCGCTCGAGCGCGCGACGCGCAAAGACCCGCGCGACCGGTTCGCGACCGCGCGCGAGCTGCGCGATGCGCTGCCGCCTCCGACCATCGCCGACGCTTCCGAGCGGCTCGGGGCGCTGGTGCTGCAGCTGTGCGGCGATCAGCTGCACGCGCTCGACGCGAGCGTCGAGAAGACGGCGTCGCTGCGCGCGGGCACACAACAGCTCAGCCAGACGCCCGCGACCGTGGCCCAGCCGGCGAAGAAGCGCAGCGCGTGGTGGCCGCTCGCGATACCGCTCGTCGCGGCCGTGGTGTTCGGCGGTGTCTTCTGGTCGACGCGGCCTGAACCGGCGCCGGTCACAGCTGCTCCTGCTCCTGCTCCTGCTCCTGCACCTGCGCCTGCACCCGTCATCGTCGAGGCACCTGCACCTGCACCTGCGCCCGTCGCGGCCGTCGAGCCCCCGCCCGCTCCGGCGCCTGCACCGCGCAAGTCTCTGCCGCGCGCGAAGAAGCCACTCGTCGCGGCCGTGAAGCCCGAGCCCGTCGACGGCGAGCCCGGCTTCGTGGTCGTCGACGCGAACCCGTGGGCGCTGGTGAGCATCAACGGCAAGCGGGTGGGTGAGACGCCGATCGCCGAGTACCCGCTCGCGCCCGGCGCGGCGGTGGTGAAGCTCGAGAACCCCGAGACCGGCAAGTCGCTCGTGCAGAACGTGAAGGTGGTGCGCGGCCAGCGCGCGTACGTGAAGGGCGACCTGCGATGAGGGGCAAGACCGAGGGCATCACCGACCTCGAGGCGCCGGCGCTCGAGCCGGTCGTGCTCGAGGTCGTCGACGGGCCACACCGCCCGCCGGCGCTCGAGCTCGCGGTGGGCTCGGTGACGGTGGGCTCCGACCCGAGCGCCCAGCTGCACATCGACGACCCGTCGGTGTCGCGCAGCCACGCGCGGCTCGAGCTGCTCGCAGGCTCGGTGCGCGTGGTCGACCTCGGCAGCACGAACGGCACGCGCTACCTCGGCGCCCGCATCAACGAGGCGAAGGTGCCGATCGGCGGCGAGGTGCAGCTGGGCCGCAGCACGGTGCGCATTCGGCCGCGGCGCGCCGAGGCGCTCAGCGACAAGAGCGAGCTCGGCGACCTGCGCGGCCGCTCGCCGGCGATGCGCAGGCTCTACGCGCAGCTCGAGAAGCTTGCCGCCAGCGACGCGAGCGTGCTCATCACCGGCGAGACCGGCAGCGGCAAGGGCGCCGTCGCTCGCGCGCTGCACGGCATCTCGTCGCGCGCGAAGCAGCCGTGGGTGGTGTTCGACTGCGCCGCGGTGAACCCGAACCTCATCGAGGCCGCGCTGTTCGGTCACGTGAAGGGCGCGTTCACCGGCGCCGACGCGAACCGCGTCGGTGCGCTCGAGCAGGCGCTCGACGGCACGCTGCTGCTCGACGAGGTCGGCGAGCTGCCGCTCGAGCTGCAGCCGAAGCTGCTGCGCGCGCTCGACGCCCGGGAGTTCTCGCGCGTCGGCGAGCACGTGAAGCGCACCGTGAAGTGCCGCTTCTTCTCGGCGACGCACCGCGACCTCGAGGCCGAGGTGAAGCGCGGTGGCTTTCGCGCCGACCTCTACTTTCGTCTGGCGCAGACGGTGGTGCACGTGCCGCCGCTGCGCGACCGGCGCGAAGACGTGCCGGCGCTGGCGCAGCACTTCGCGGGCCGCTCGCAGCTGACGTTGAGCCCGGCGACCATCGCGGCGCTGCAGGCCGAGCCGTGGCGCGGCAACGTGCGCGAGCTCGAGAACGCCGTGGCGCGGGCGCTGACGTTGGGTGAGTTCAGGTCCGACCGTGGGCCCGCGGCGCCCAGTGAGAACTTCTCGGAGGTGCGTGAAGAGGTGGTGCGGCGGTTCGAGCGCGACTACCTCGAGGCGCTGCTCGAGAAGCACGGGCGCAACCTCTCGGCCGCCGCGCGCGCTTCGGGGCTGGCGCGGAGCCACCTCTATCGGCTGCTCGAGCGACACCAGCTCCGCGCCGTGGAAGAGTGAGGGCGATGGCGGCTCCCGCGGCACGGCTGACGCGCTTCAGGCTGGGCGACGACGAGTACGCGACGTTGAGCGTGCCGGCTCCGCAGGCGCAGAAGGCGGCGCCGCTCACGCCGGCGGAGCGCGTGGTGGTGGCGCTCCTGCTCGAGGGGAAGACGAACCCGCAGATCGCGCGCGCCCGAAAGACGTCGGTGCGCACCGTCGCGAACCAGGTCGCCAGCATCTTCAAGAAGCTGTCGGTCGGCTCGCGGGCCGAGCTCATCGCGCGCGGGGGGGCCGGTCGGTGACGCTCTCGTTGAAGGCCGACCCCGTCGCGGTCATCGAGGCGGCCTACGCGCTCGAGCGGCCGCTCGATGCCTGGCTCGACGGCGTGCTGCAGGGGCTGCAGACGTGCCTCGGCGAAGGGCTCGGCGTGTGGGCGGTGCTGTATGACGTGCGCGACACGACGCAGCTCAAGTTCGAGCACATGGTCCACCGCGACCTCGACCCGCTGCACGCCGAGCTCTTGCGCAACGGCGCCGAGACCGTCGACCCGGAGCAGGCCGAAAAGACGTTCGCGCTCGGCAGCTGCGGCACGCTGTCGGAGTCGCTCGGGGCCGCGTTCGCCGAAGACAACATCGTCGCTCGCGCCGTCAAAGACAGCTTCGGCGTCG
>JAEUJP010000508.1 GCA_016793725.1 Myxococcaceae bacterium
CCGAGCAGCTCCGACAGGCGACGAATGTTTGTGAGCAACCGCGTGGCCATGGCCGTGCCATTCGCCCGGAGCTCAACCCGTGGCAACAGACTCGGCCAGCGCCGCCTCGCGCGCCGCTGCGATGCGCTCGGGCGGCCACGCCTCGGCCCCGAGCGGCAGAACGCTCCCGAGCACACGCTCTCTCAACCGGTACGCCGCCGCGGCCAGCAGCAGCCGCCTTCGAAGCGGCGGCAGCCCCTTCGCCGCCAGCGCCGCCGTCGCGAGCCGCGCCGCGAGCTGCTCTTCCATCGCCTCCCAAACCGCTCGCCGATCGAGCGCCCTCACCGCGGCATCACCGTCACCTGCCGCGAGCGCCGCATCGGCGGCCCGCACCGCCGAGACGACCCCGCCCGTCACCGCGCCGCTCAGCTGGTCGACCCACTCGGGCCAGGCGTCGACGTGACACGCACAGTCTTCGAACGTGGCAGCGCCCGCGAACGCGGCCCGCGCCTCGGGCAGCCGGCCCAGGTGGTAGTACGCCAGCCCCTCGAGGTGCCTCGCGTGCGCCAGGGCATTGGGCGTACCCCCCAGCGCGCTCCGCGGCAGGCGTGTGAGCAGCTCGAGCGCCGCCGCCGGGTCACCGCGCGTCAGCGCAACCTCAGCGCGCCCCATCGCGAGCGCGGCGTGCCCGGGAGCCTCGGCCTCGACGAGCTCGAGCAGCCGGTGGGCGTCTGCGTCGCGTTTGTCTCGCCACAGCTGCAGGACGAGCTTCACGGCGGCCCACGCGCCGCGCCATTCGACGAACGTCTTCGCCGCCCGCTTCATCAGGTCTTCGCGGCGGTCGGGGCTCTCGGCCATCAACGTCTGCGCGACGTCGTCGGTGCCTGGCGCATCGCCGGGCGAGCACCACAGGCTACGGCCATGCAGCCTCGGGGGCTGCACGGCTCTCACCAGGTCGGCCGGCGCAAACACCGGTGGCGCCTCACCGAGCGCGAGGCAGCCCGGGCACTCGTCGCGCGCGTAGACCAGGTACGCGCGGCTCGCCGACAGGTCGCCGACCAGCGTCGAGCGCGTCGGCGCGGGCGTCGACCACTGGCGCTTTAGACCTTCGGCCGACGGGGCGTACGCGACCAGCTGCCACCCCCCGCCGCGGTCGTACAGCACGAACGTTCTCGCGCAGCCGGTGGCCGTGGTGAGGCTGCGCGGCCCCGCCGACGCGCTGTCTTCCAGCGTGTCGACCCGCGCGGGGGCGGCGCCGCGGCGTGCGTACCAGACGTTCACCGGCGCGCCGTCGTCGTCGTCGTCGTGGTCGAGGCCCACGAACCCGTCACCCGACGGAGCGAGCGCGACCTCCGAGAGCGGGAGCGGAACCGTCTGCTCGACGTTGCCGGCCGGTGAATACACACGGCCCGGCCGCTGGTACCCCGCGATGAGCACCCTGGGCTCGGGGCCCGCGAGCACCTCGAGCACGATGCCCTCTTTCGCGAAGGTGCGGTGAACCCTGTTCTTGGCGAGGTCGACGACCCGAACCTCTTCGTCGAGGCCTCGCGGCGCTCGCACCGCGTGCCACAGGTAGTTCCAGCCCGGCACGGCGAGGCTCGACTCGACGACCTCGCCGGCGGCGAGCCCGGCAGGCTCGCGCCAGTCGCGCACCTCCCACGTCACGCCGTCGAGGCAGAGCAGCCCGCCCGAGGCGGTGATGACGAGCTCGGCGCCCCGCACGTGGAGCTCGGGCGTCGCCATCGCGCGCGGCGGCGTCAGCGCGCACATCGAGACTGCTCGGCCCGTCGAGAGGTCGCAGCGCCACACGAACAGCTGTCGCCCGTAGCCCTCGACCCAGTAGAACTCGCCGCGCTCGACGTCGACGCAGCGCGCCGGGCGCTCGGTGAAGAGGCCATCGCCGACCTCGGGGGCGCGCTCGATGGGGCCGCTCTCGACCTCGAAGTGCCGCTGCAACAGTGGCTGGAGCCGGGCGCGCTGCGCGTCGTCGCTGACGAGCTCGAGGGCGCGCAGCGCGGCGCCCGCCTGCAGGGCGGTCTCGAAGTCGATGCGTCTCTGTTCGGCGTCGCGTTCGGCGCGAGCCCGAGCCTCGCGCTCGGCGTCGGCCTGCTGACGTTCGGCTTCGGCGCGCGCGCGCTCGTCGGCTTCGCGTCGAATGCGCTCGAGGAGCGGGCGCGCGGCCTTCACCGCCGAGAGCCGCTCGGCGTGGCGCTGCAGCCTGGCGGAGCTCGCCGCGTCGAGCTCGCGCAGCGCGTCGCCCAGCGCGAGCGCGGCGTCGACGACCTCGGCGCGCTCGCGGGGGTGGGCGTGCTTCTCGAGCTGCTCGAGCCACCCGAACGTGAGGTCGTCGAAGCCCGAGCGCGCCTCGGTGCGCTGAGAAGGCGTGAGCTCGAGCCACGCCGACAGGGCTGCCGCGTCGAGCCCGGCGGTCAGGCGTTGGCGCACGGCCGCGGCGGCCTGGGCGGTGTGCTGGCGCTCGAGGCGCGCGCGGGCGGCGGCGAGGTGGGGCTCGAGACCCGGCGCTCCGAGCGTGGCGGCGCGGCCCCACGCTTCGATGGCAGCGGCGTCATCGCCTCGCGCGGCGGCGGCGTCGGCGTCTGAGAGGGCCGCGTTCATCTCTCGGCCACGGGCGCGCGCTTCGAGGTCGCGCAGGGTGCGTCGGGCGGCGGCGCTGTCGGGCCACCGCGTCAAGAGCGCCCGGGCGTGAGCAGAGGTCTTGGCGTCGTCGCCGGCGGCGAGCAGCAGCTCGAGCTCGCGCTCGTCAGGCTGTCGGGCGAGGGCGCGCGCCTGGTCGAGCGCGGCCGACAGGGCGAGCAGCTCGGGCGCGGCGGGGTCGAGCGTGCGGGCGCGGGCGAGCAGGGCGGCGGCGTCGTCGAAGGTGCCCGAGCCGAGCGCGGCGCGCGCCAGCTCGATGAAGGCGGGGGCGAGGGCGGCGTCGGTGAGGCCCTCGGCGGCCGCAGGGCGTCGCTGGCCCGGCCGGCGCGTGCGGCAGCGACGGCGAGGGTGGCGCGCAGGCGCGGCGAGTCACCGAGCTCGGGCTCGAGCGCGAGGGCCTCGTCGTAGGCGGCGAGGTGGTCGACGAGCAGCTCGAGCAGGACCTCGGCGGCGCCGTCGACGCCGGCGGCGAGGGCGTCGGTGAAGGCCGAGCGGGCGGCGTCGAAGTCGTATTCGCCGAGCGCCGCGCGGCCCTGCTCGAGCAGCCCGACGCCGCTCGGCGTGGGCCGCTTCGGGGGCGCCGAGGTGGTGGGCCGCTGGGGCTCGGGGGCTGGAGCGGTGTCGAGGCGGAAGCGCACGCGGGCGCGGACGTCGACGTCGAGGTCGTCGATGACGGCATGGCAGGCGTCTGAGCGGCGATGGCTGAGGCCGACGATGCCTGGCGAGTCACCGGCCGGCGTCACCTCGATGTCGTCGGGGTAGAGCCGCAAGAGCAGGCTCTGGAGGCGCGACTTCAGCGCGTAGCGGCGCCGCTCGGTCTTGGCGTCGAGCTCGCGGCCGGTGGGGTTGACCTCACGAATGAGCTCGATCAGCGAGGCCGCGTCGGAGCGCCCCGCCTTCAGCACACGCTCGGCGCGGGTGAGCAGCTCAGTCATGGCTTCTGCTCGGCAAGAGGGTATTCGGCTTCAGGCGTTCGTCGCGCGAGACGAAGTCCGCCGCCTGGGAGGAGCGACGAACTCGACCCGAAGGTCGGCGGCCTGCGCGAGCTGTTGCAGCGTCCGATACGTCGGGTTCGCTTGGCCCCGCTCGATGCGGCTGATCTCGCTCTGCGGCACGCCCGAAGCCTTGGCGAACTGTTGCTGCGTCCACTTTCGGTTCTTGCGAATGCGAATCACCTGGAGCGCGAGCCGAAAGTGCTCACCGTAGGCGCGAAGCGCGTCCGACTCGCCGGCGTCGGCGGCCTCCTTCTCGACCTCCTTCATGAACTCGTCGAAGTCGTTCTTGCGCTTGGTCATCTCGTCACTTGGTCCTTCAAGAGCCTTATGGGTAAAGCCCATATAGTCAAGGCGCCAACGGGCCTACGGGCGAGCCTTCCACCGCTGCAGACGCGTCCGTGCTTCTGCGATCTCCACGTTCTGTCGCCTCCTGCTCGGGTCTTCGCCTTTGTCGTACCCGCCCAGCAGCAGGACGATCTTGTCGCCGTAGGCGTGACAGAACACTCGGAGCAGAACTTCCTCGGGCGGAAGGTTCGTGCCGGCCGTGTCCTTTCCCGCATCGCCGGCTGCCTGCCTGAGCCGAAACTCGAAGAGGCCGCCCCCGAGCTGCTTCCCAAACTTCGTCGCACAGACGTCGATACCCAGCTCCTGAAGCACCTCGCGGAGCGCGCTGCCGGAGCACATACTTCTTGGTGCGACTCAGGCTCCGGAGCCAATCGAGAACGACAGGTTTGCCGTCGTCGTCGACGAAGAACTCCAGCTCGAACTTGGATGACG
>JAEUJP010000536.1 GCA_016793725.1 Myxococcaceae bacterium
GTGAGTTCGACGTCGACTGTCCCGGGACGGGCGACATGAAGTGTGACCCGACGACGAAGGTGTGCGTGCCGAAGAACCCGGTGTGCCCCGCCACCCCGTGCGCCGCCGACGAGCAGTGTCTCGGCAAAGGCCGCTGCTACAAGAACGACTGCAGCGCGACGAAGCAGTGCGCCGATGATCAGGTGTGCTCGGGCGGCCAGTGTGTCGACACCGTCTGCATCGGCAAGCAGTGCCCCGGCGGCAACACGTGCGTGAAGGGCGAGTGCTACACGTCGCAGTGCCCGCTCGAGACGTGCAGCGGTCAGCAGATCTGCCAGAACGGCACCTGCGTCAGCACCTCGTGCGCGACCGTCACCTGCCCCGGCGCGCAGCGCTGCGTGAACGGCGCCTGCACCCCGACGAGCTGCACCAACATGGCGTGCGCCGCGACGCAGGTGTGCCACGACGGCGGCTGCATCGAAGACCGCTGCGTGGGCGTGAGCTGCCCGGCTGATCAGCGCTGCGCCCAGGGCCAGTGTTTTCCCTCCGACTGCAACGGCGTCATGTGCCCTCAAGGTCAGGTCTGCGAGGGCCTGCGCTGCATCGACGCGCTCTGCGCGACCGTGCAGTGCCCCAACGCGTACCGCTGCGAGCGCGGCCTGTGCACCCCCGGGCTGCCCGACGGCGGCCCGCTGCGTGGCCCCGACGGCGGCGTCATCGTCATCTACGGCCCCGACGGCGGCATCATCGGCGTGGGCACCGGCCCGGGCGGCACGCCCGGCATGCTGCCCGACGGCGGCATCATCGGCGGCCCGTGCCGGCCGTCGCTGTGCCCCGAGCTCGCGTGCTCCGACGGCACCGACAACGACATGAACGGCCTGTCCGACTGCGAAGACTCGGCCTGCAACGGCTTCTCGTGCACCGACACGAACCCGTGCACCTTCGGTGAGGCGTGCGGCGGCGGCACCTGCCGGGCGGCCGTGACCCTGACGTGCAACCAGCCGCCTCCGAGCCCGTGCTACGGCCTGCAGATGTGCGCGCCCGACGCGACCTGCCAGTGGCCGGTGATGGTCGGCACGTCGTGCGGCAGCGCGATGGTCTGCTTCGCCGACGGTGGCTGTGCCGGCACGAACGTCGGCCTCGGCTCCTTCCCCTACACGCCGAGCAACTTCGACCCGACCCTCGCGCCGCCGCCGCCGGCGGGCTCGACGCAGGTGCCGGGCGGCAGCGCGGTGACGGTCAACACGACGCCTCCAGGCAGCCTCGGTGGCAACTGGGGCAACAACCCGCCCAGCGTGGGCCAGGTGCAGCTGCCCGGCGGCGGCACGGCGACCATCATCACGACGCGCGACTTCACGCTGCCGGCCGACGGCACCATCGTGGTGACGGGCCCGAACCCGCTCATTCTCGCGGTGCAGGGCGTCGCGCAGATTCAGGGCATCATCGAGGCCTCGGCCCACATGCAAGACGCCGGGCCGGGCGGCAGCCACCCGGCGTGCGCGACGTCGGGCAACGGCGGGCCCGGTGGCTCGTCGACGAACCCGGGCGGCGGCGGCGGGGCGGGAGCGCAGACGGCGGGGGCGCCGGGCGGCCTCGGGGCGTTGTCGGCGGGCGGCTCGGCGGGCACGGCGGGGGCGCAGCGCGGGTCGCAGACGTTGTTGCAGGGGGGCTGCCAGGGCGGCCGCGGCGGCAGCACGGGCGGGCTCGGCGGCGGGGGCGGCGGCGCGGTTCAGATTTCGACGTCGGGCATCTTGGGCATCGCGGGCGGCGGCATCTTCGCGTCGGGCGGGGGCGGGCGCGGCGGCGCGAGCGCGAGCCTGCAGGGCGGGGGTGGCGGCGGCAGCGGCGGCATCATCATTCTCGAGGCGCCGTTGATTCGTGTGGCGACGGGCTTTCTCATCGCGAACGGCGGCGGCGGCGGTGAAGGCTCGGGCGGCGGGGCGGGCGTGAACGGCCTCGACGGGTGGAACAAGTCTGACGCGGGCACGCACGGCGGCGACGGGGGCTCGCTCTACGGTGGGCACGGCGGCAACGGCGGTGTGGCGCCGTTCAACCCGACGGCGGGCGGCATCGGGTTCGACGACAACATGATGAACGCGGTAGGTAGCGGGGGCGGCGGCGGCGGTGCGAAGGGTTACATTCGCATCAACTCACCGCCGGGCAACGCCTGCCTGGTGCAGGCGATCGTCTCGCCGACGTTGACGCACTCGATGGGAAGCAATTGCAACGGGCAGTGAACCGAGTGAGAGAAGAGCCATGAACGCACGAGCTGGCAGCGGGTGGGGTCTCGTTCTGATGTCGGGGCTTTTGGTGGGCGTGGGGTGTACGCCTCCGAACGGGCAGCCGCCGGGCGGTGCGGGTGGCGGCAGCAACACGGGGCCGGTGGTGACGGCGCCCGGGACGGTGACGGGCGCGGCGCTGACGGCCGACATCGGGCCGGCGGGCGGCAAGCTGTCGACTGCCGACGGCAAGGTCGAGCTCATCGTGCCGGCGGGTGCGCTGACGGCGATGAAGCAGCTGTCGTTGACGCCCATCACGAACGGGGCGCCGCTGAACGTGGGGCCGGCGCTTCGCTTCTTGCCCGACGGTACGACGTTCACGACGCCGGCGAAGCTGGTGCTGCACTACGAGACGTTCGGGAGCAGCACGTCGCCTGAGCTTCTGCTCGCGGTGACGCACGATGCGCAGGGCCAGTGGGTGCCGCAGGGCAAGCCTGTGGTCGACACGGCGGCGAAGACGGTGACGGTCGAGATCGGCCACTTCAGCGACTGGAGCTTCGCGGCGTGCGCGAAGCTCGAGATCGACAACTACCTCGCGAGCGAAGGCGTCGACAGCCACCTCTCGGTTCAGCAGCAGTGTGATGACCCGATGACGCAGACGTTGCCGCTCGGGCCGGTGAACCGCACGACGGCGGCGGTCGAGTGGCGCAAGGTCGACGCGATGGGCCAGCCGGGGCCGGGCACGCTGACGCCGCAGGGGGCGAACGCGACGGTGACGGCGCCGGCGTCGGCGCCGAGTGACCCGCGGGTGACCATCACGGCGTCGTGGGAGGGCCCGAACGGCATGCGCCAGTTCCGCGAAACGATGGCGGTCGGCACGACGCTCGACTTCACCATCGACGGCTCGACGGTGATTGTGCCGACGATGTCTCAGGTGATGACGGTGATGGGCAAGAGCATCGCCGGCGGCGGCACGCAGGCGGGCTCGTTTTCGGTGCAGTACTCGGGCACGGGTGAGGGCGGGTTTGCGAGCGACCCCGAAGGCGGCAACGGCACGAACGCGATGTTGGGCAACGTGAGCTACACCGACTCGTACCAGGACCCGTGCGGCGGCAGCGCCGACATTCACTACCTGGTGAACCGGGTGAGCGTGTCGCACGCGAACAGAGAGAAGGGGTTCATCGTGGGCTCGTTCTCGGGCCAGCTGGCGGTGACGCGGGGCATGATTCAGTGCGGTACGAGCATGGTGCCGAACGTCGAGATCGTGCCGGTGACGGGCGCGTTCATCACGCGGTGGCTGGTGTACTGACGCCTTCGCGTACACCGTCGTACATCGCGGTTTTCTGCACCTAAGCGTCCGAAGATCGGATGCGCGTGCTGTGGCCGCTCAAGCATCATGTGTGGTGGATGCCCTCGGTCCGCCCAACCTCGAGCAGCGCGCGTGAGACGCGTGAGAGTGGTCAAGCCGCCGTCGAAGCGGCGCTGACGCTGCCGCTGGTGCTGTTCATGGTGCTGGGCACGCTGCAGCTGTTCTTGATGTTCAACGCGCGCATTCTGACGCAGCTCGCGGCGTACCGGGCGGCGCGGGCGGGCAGCGTGAACCACGGCAACTGCACGCGCATGGTCGATGCGGCGCTTTTGCAGGTGATGCCGGCGATCGAGTCGTTCATGCGGCCGGGGCCGCTGTCGGCGGGGCAGAAGCTGGCGGCGGCGTACGCGCGGCGGCGGTTCAACGCGTACAACGACCAGCTGTCTGACGGCGGTAAGGCCATCACGGTGACGGGCACGGTCGTGTGGATCGTGCGCGACGTCGGGCCGCGCCCGTCGGCCGGCGCTCAAGACGACGACTTCGACATGGGCCTGCCGGTTCAGCGCCTCGAGACCCAGGTCATCTTCTGGTTCCCCATGCGCATCCCCTTCGCGAACTGGGTGATGTCGAAGGCGTTGCTCGCGCACTACGGCGTGCAGAACTACACGGCGGTGAACCCGCTGATGACGCCGCAGACGGCGGGCTGGTCGTCGAAGGGCGCCACGAGCCTGAACGCGGCGATCATCGGCGAGATGGCGCTGCGCATGAATCGCGGCGAGTTCGTCTTCCCCATCAGCGCCACGTACACGATGCGCATGATGACTCCGCTGAAGAGCACCAACTTCATCTTCAAGAACTGCGCACCGACCCCCAACAGCATCTGACTTTCGAGCGTCACATGAGAACCTCCCCGGCGAAGAGAATGTTGCGACGTGGGCAGACGCTGGCGCTGTTCGCGCTGACGTTGTTGTTGCTCGTGGTGATGGTGACGATGACGCTGTCGTTCGGCACCAAGGCGAAAGAGAAGATGGAGCTGCAGCAGGTGGCCGACCAGGCTGCCTACTCGACGTCGATCGCGACGGCGCGCGGCATGAACGTTCTCGCGATGACGAACCGCGTGATGCTCGCGCACATGGTGGCGATGCTGGGGCTCATCTCGTCATCGAGCTTCGCCTCGATGTGGATCGGCGTCGTCGACGGCATGTTGATTCACTACACGCTCGACCTGGCGCTGGCCCAGGCGCCACGCTGCAACCCACCGTGGCAATGGTGCGGGTGCATCGGGCTCATCTTCGAGGGCATTCGTTACTTCCTCACGTGGATCGAGTTCTTCCGCGTCTTCTTCACGCTGGCGTCGCTCGACATCCCCGTGGCCAACGCGGCGAACCGGGCGAGTCTCGCCGTGATGTACATGTACCTGTCTCAGGTCGAGACACACTTCCTACATACCTTCACGAACAACCTCGACGGCGAGCGCACCTCAGAGCGGGTGATGCGCAGGTCGACCACGGGCCCGGAGTGGGAGGTCAACGGGGGCGCAGCCGACGTCGCGCAGCGTGAGGTCGGCCGGGTGCCGTACGTCGACGGTGCCCTCAACGTGAGCTCACTCATCGCCTCTGACCGACATGCCGTGATGGCCGCGATGGGAGCGCGCGGCCACCCGTGGACAGCGGGCCGCGGCAACCCCATCTCTCAGGCGCCGATGATTTTGCGCACGAAGGCGTTGGCGACGTTCGGAGCCGACCTGCGCCTCATTCTCAACGAGGGCAACGGCTACTTCGGCGCGCCCTTTCACACGAACAACATGTTCGTGACGCGCAGCACGGCGGCGGTCGCCGACGACCACTCACAGTGGAACGGGAACTACACCGGCGCGGGCTGCCAGCCCGGCGTCAACACGCCGGTGTTTGCGGCCGCGTTCGTCTGGTCGAACGCGATTCCCGGGTACTGGGTGCACCTCGCGGGCACGGGCTTCGGTCTGCCGGCTCCGTTTGCGCCGGTCGTCGTCGTGCTGCCGACGTACTTCGACAACTTCCACCCCATCAGCGGTGCGTGCATCTTGAACTGCCCCAGCGCGTGGACGAACTTCGTCGACTACAACCTGTGGAAGGTGATGGACCAGGGTGACAACTTCGCCCAGCCGAAGATTCCGGTCACGGTCACGCGCAACATGCACAACCGCCCGGGTGGCCCCGACCCGTGGAACCTGACGTTCAACTTCCGCTTCAACCCCTCGGGCGCGGGGCAGCGCATCAACACCGTCGACCGAGACGGCATCATGGTGCGCAACGGCACGACGGGCTGGCTCGACATCTCTCGGCAGACCGCGCTCTCGACCGGGGTCGTCTACTACCACCGGCAAGGCCACTGGAGAGAGCCTCCCAACCTCTTCAACCCGTACTGGCGCGGTGGCCTCACGCGGTCAGACATCGACGACCAGGCGCGCTCGCCGACGGGTGACATTCACCGCGTGCTGCGCGACTCGAACGTGAACTGGGCGGCCGACACGTACACGGCGCTCTACAACGCGGGCTTCCGGGGGCTGCAATGAGCCGCCGGCAGGCGCGAGGTCAGGCCGTGCTCGAGCTGGCGTTGGGCTCGCTGGTGTTCGTCACGATTCTGCTCTTCGGCATTCACTTCTCCGAGGTGGTGGTCACGCAGATGAAGGTGACCGAGGCGGCCTCCTCGTCGATGTGGGACATCACGGCCGGCCGCATGCACACCTGGCCGGGCAGCATCGGGCCGTCGAACGCCGCAGTCGCGAGCGCGCGGGTGGCGGGGCAGGCGCGCTACCGCAACTTCGACGGTCGAGTGGTGGCTCCGACGGTGCGGGCGACGCCTTCGCTGACGCAGGTGCTGACGTCGGCCGAAAACATGCGCGTCAACTGCCAGCCTCGCGCGAACCTCGACCACTTCCCCACCATTCTGATGCGCATTCAGTACAACTTCGTCTACTCGGACACCGAGGGCGCGCGGTGCCTCGCCGAGGCCGATGTTCGCCACGGCGGCGTGATTCGGGTGATGCAGTTTCTGCAAGACGCGCAGGGCTTCTTTCGCGCGCGGCAGTTCGACGGCCGTGGCGCGGGTGCGGGCGGCGTGTACCACACCTGCTCGATGGGCCGAGCGCGCTTCGGCACCTGCCAGCAGGAGCTCGGCATGATGACCGACGACTGGGGCATGTCGAACGGCGGCGGGCCCGAGGCGGTGATGTGCCCGGTCATCATCTGGGGCATACCGTGCCCGAACATGCCGTACTGGACGTCGACGAACATGGTGTACCAGCTGACGTCGATTCCCGCCGGCGTGCAGAGCGGCGCCGACCGCACGCTGATTCAGGCCATCTACGGCGTCGCCCCGCTGTGGATACCCTTCATCTCGAGCCCTACGAGCTTCTACATGACGTTCGTCGGTGAAGAGCTCGGGTTCATGGGCATCACCCCGTGGGCAACCGACCCCATCGGCTGGAGCTGGGTCTGGCAGACGACGCCGTTCTTGTTCTGGCCGACCTACGCCGCGGCGTACGCCGCGTCGAGCGGCTGCTACCTCGGGCAGGCGTGCAACACCTCGTCGGCCGCGATGCCATGAGCCTTCGGGCACCGCTGTTCGCCCTGCTCGCACTGCCCCTGTCGAGCGTCGCGCCGGTCGGCGCGCCGGCGGCGCCGTACACGCCGTACACGCCGGCCACGCCGGCCACGAGCCCGCCAGCGCCGGTCGGCAAGCCGGGGCGCGGGCCCATCACGTCGACGCTCGACACGACGATGCCGGCGTTCAAGCCCGACGGGGGCGCCGCAGACGACTGGCAGGCCGAGCTCGACGCCATCGAAAAGAAGGCGTGGGACGACGCGCTCAAAGACTTCTTGCCCGACGGGGGCAGGGCGATGATGCCGCCCTTCCGCTGGGAGCTGAAGAACGTCGTCGAGAACATCGAGATGCCGGGCATTCAAGAGTCGCAGGGCATCCCCGTGAAGCTGCACGCGGTGCGGGTGAAGAACAACCTGCGCGGCGTGCTCGAAGAGATTGTCGGCAGCTTCGAGAAGCAGAACCTGTTCATTCAGCCCATCGACCAGCAGCCGCAGATTACGGCCGAGATGGCAGTGACCGGCCTCGATAGCGACCGCTTCATCTCGTACACCGCCATCATTCGCTGCGAGCGCGGCGGGTACTGCACCGTGGTGCTCGGCGAGGCGAACATCGGCCTCGCGGCGGCGATGAAGCAGATGAACAAGGCGAAGGGCATGTTCGCCCCGGTGCCGTCGAGCGCGCGCAACGTCACCACGAGCTCGGCCGAGGGCATCGAGAGCATCTCGTTCTCGACGACGGAGCTGAGCGAAGCCGACCTGAAGAAGTGGTACGCGACCGAGCTCTCGAAGCTCGGCTTCCAGCCGGCGAAAAAAGAGGGCCGCTTCCGGCGCGGCTCCGACATGATTCAGCTCTCGACGCGCCGCCACGAGGGCGAGCTGGTCGGCCTGCTCGTGCGGCGGGCGTTCGATGGCGAAGAGTGACGCACACCCGTCGGGGGGCCTACAGTGACAGCCGGCATGTGGGCCCCTGGGGCCAGATTTGGCAAGTACAAGCTCGTCGAGCGGCTCGGCAAGGGCGGCATGGCAGAGACGTGGCGCGGGGAGCTCCTCGCAGCCGAAGGTGTGCGCAAGCCCGTCGTCATCAAGCGGGTGCTGCCGTCGTTCTCGGACAACAAGGAGTTCATCGAGGCCTTCGTTCAAGAGGCGAAGGTCACGGCGAGCCTGA
>JAEUJP010000541.1 GCA_016793725.1 Myxococcaceae bacterium
GGTCGTGTGAGGTCACGTTGCGGCCGAGCGCGGGCATCACCTGCCAGGTGAGGCCGCCGTCATCGCTGCGGCAGGCCGCGCCGTCGGAGCCGACCATGACGATGCGATCGCCCACGGAGCCGAAGCCTGCGTTGAGGCGCAGCGCCGTCGGGCACGCCGCGGGCATCGTCGTGGGAATCGACCAGCTCGCGCCGTCGCGGCTCGTCACCACGCGGTGGGTCGAGAAGCCGTTGCCGTCGCCGCCGACGATGAAGCGGCCGCCGAGCGCCTGCACGAACGCGGCGTGACGAAAGTTCACCCAGCTCGAGTAGCCGTTCTGCACCTGCTGCCAGGTAGCGCCGAGGTCGGTCGAGCGCAGCATGTACGTGGTGCCCGAGGGGCCTGCGAGCACGACGGCACCCGCGCCGGCCGCGATGCCGCCGAAGCCGCCCGGTGTGAGCGTCGGAGTCCACGTGCGGCCGTCACTGCTGCGGCGCACCGAGTTGCTGCGGCCCGACTGCTGAGACCAGTCGAACGTGACGAAGAAGTGGCCGCCGAAGAACGTCACGCCCCGCGCCGTCTTGTTGCCCTCGTAGCAGGTGTTCGGAGGCGCCGAGCTCGTACAGATTTCGCCGCCCTGGTCTTCGCGGTTGGATTCCCAGGTTCGGCCGTCGTCGAACGAGGCGATGGTGCGGCCCACGCTGCCCGTCGCGACGAAGACGCCGAGCGTGCGGCCGGCGTCGGGGATGGTGCCTGCGTCGATTACGGGTGAGCCGGCGTCGACGGTCTCGGAGCCTGCGTCTTCGTGGAGCGGTGTGCCCGCGTCGTCGTTCGCGTCACCCCCAGCGTCGGGCGGCTGGGCGGGCTCGGCCGGTGGTGGCGGCGGCGGTGCCGGCGGCTCGAGCACGAGACCCGGCCCACAGGCCGTGACGCACACGCACAGCGACAGCAGCTCGAGGTGGCGCACGCGGGTTTCGGCCTCCACATCTACCGACGAGGCTCGGGCGAAACGCGACACACAATTCTGCGCGCTCGCCAGAGAGCGTGAGGTGGTGAGGTGGTGAGGTGGCCATCGCGCGCTGCGGCTTTGCGCTGCAGCGCAATGGGCTTCGGGGTTCGGCGCTTCGTGCGGACCTCGCCCGGCTCGGGCCCTCGTCCGGGTGGAGGGCTGGAGCAGCTCCAGGGCCTGCTGCGTGCGGGTGGCCTCGAGCGACCGCGTCATGGCTGACGAGGAAACGGCTGGGCCTTCTATCGCGGCGCCGAGCTCGGGGGTCGAGTGGCAGAGACCCACATTTTCGATTGGCGTCAGGTACAGATTTCTAGCCTTATCGCCGTTTCAAAAAGTGACCCTTCGCGCCTCGGGCCCAGAGCTGGCAGGTCAGCGGCGGCGCCGGCGGCTCGAGCACGAGACCCGGCCCACAGGCCTGACGCACACGCACAGCGACATCAGCTCGAGGTGGCGCACGCGGCTTCTGGCCCCACATCTACCGACGAGGCTCGGGCGAAATGCGACACCGAATTCCGCGCGCTCGCCGCCGCTGCGCAATCTGCGCGCTCGCACCAGTGGGGTGGCTGATTCCAAGGTCTGTCAGGCGACTCTCCGATTTCGTAGAGAACTACGAAAAACTGACCTCATGGGACAGACCCTGGAACCAGCGCCCATGCTTCAGGTCGCTGTGTTTCAGGTCGCTGTTCGCCCGTTTCCGCGCCAGAGGCGCGAGGCCTCGCCTGCTGGCGCGAAAAAGCCGGCCGTCTTCACCCGCCGTCGTGCCGGGACGGAGCGTGCGGTCGTCGCAGCAGGCTCTCTTGCAGCGCCGAGGCGTGCGCCGCCCGCTCGCGACGGCCGTATGACTTCCGGCACATTCGCGCCGCGACGCTGACCTCTACCTTGCGCGGGCATGAGACACCCGCTCGAGGCCGCCGGCCCGCTGTTCACCGAACCGACGCCCGACTTCGACCGAGAGCTGCGGCGGCGCGCCGACGCGTGGTTCACGCAGACCGGTCGCGAGCGCACTGGCGGCCCGCGCGCGCTCGCGAAGGCGGGGCTCTTCGCCGCGCTCGGCATCGCCTGCTGGGCGCTGATTCTCGCCGAGGTGACCGGCCCGCTCGGGCTCTGGGCGCTCGCGCTCGTGCAGGGCACGTGCATCTTCCTCTTCGCGCTCAACTCGGCGCACGACGCCACGCACGACGCGCTGGTGAAGAGCCGGCGGCTCAACCGCGTGCTCTGGTACTGCTGGGACCTCGTCGGCGTGAGCAGCTGGGTGACGAACCTGAACCACCTGCGCTCGCACCACGTCGCGCCGAACGTGGCGGGGCTCGACGTCGCGCTGCACGCCGAGGTCGAGCCGCTCTTGCGCCTTCACCCCGACGCGCCGCACCACGTCTGGCACCGCGCGCAGCACCTCTACTTCCCGCTCGCGTACGCGGTGGGCACGCTGCACAAGTGGTTCGTGCTCGACTTCGCCGAGCTCGCCCGCAACCGCCACGGCTGCCGGAGCGGTCACCCCGAGGCGCGCTGGCGCGTGCCGCTGATGTTCGCATTCAAGCTGTGTGTGCTCGGCTGGGCGCTCGTCGTGCCGCTCGCCGTGCTCAGCCTGCCGTGGTGGCAGGTGCTGCTGGGCTTCGCCACCATGCACGTGCTGCCCGGCTTCATCATCGCGCTCACGTTTCAGGTGACGCACATCAGCGAGGGCCTCGCGTTTCCCTCTCGCCGCGCCGACGGCCGCATCGAGGGCTCACGCGCGCTGCACAACTTCGCGACGAACAGCGACCTCTTGCCGCAGAGCCGGCTGCTCTGCTGGCTCACCGGCGGCATCAACGTACACCTGACGCACCACCTCTTCCCCGAGGTGCACTCGAGCCACCTGCCCGACCTCGCGCTCATCGTCGAGCAGGTCGCGCGTGAGTACGGTGTGCCGTATCGCAAGCAGACGTCGTTGGTCGCGGCGCTCGCGGCGCACGTGCGGTGGCTGAAGCGGTTGGCAGCGACGCCTTGGCGGGCTCCGGCGGTGCCGCTGCTCGAGCTGGTGCGCCTGGCGGCACGCCCCGACGAAGACCGCGGCGAGGTCACCTGCGAGCTGATGCGCCACGGCGACCTCGTCCGCCTGCCGATTCCCGGCCGGCGCATCTTCTTCACGAAGAACCCGGCCGACTTCCGTCGCATTCTCTCGGAGCGCACCGACCTCTACCGCAAGAGCCAAGACTACCGGCTGCTCGGCCAGCTCGTCGGCGACGGCCTGCTCACGTCGGAGGGCGAGGTGTGGAAGCGCGACCGCCGCCTCATTCAGACGCTGTTCCACCACCAGCTCGTCGCGCACTTCGTGGCCCGCATCAACGCGGTCGCGCGCCAGACGTTCGAGCGCTGGCCGTCGCTCGGCGGGCGGGTGTGCATCTCGACCGAGATGACGCGCATCGCGGTCGGCGTCATCGGGCAGCGCGTGTTCAGCGAAGACGTGTCGGCGCACGCGGGGCTCATCGCCGACGTCATGAGCTACAGCCAGCGGCACCTCGCCGAGCGCGGCTTCGCGCCCGTCGACGTCGCGCGCTGGGTGCCGACGCCGGCGCGCCGCACGTTCGAGCGGAAGCTGAAGTCGCTCGACGCGCTGTTCGACCCGATCGTCGACCGCCGCTGGGCGCTCGCCGACTCGGGCGAGCAGGTCGACCTGCTGTCGCTGCTCAAGGCAGGCGGCGTCTCGCGCGACTCGGCTGCAGCGCAGGTGCGCACGTTCTTCGCGGCGGGCTACGACACGACGGCCGCGTCGCTGACCTGGTCGTGCCACCTGCTGGCCCAGCACCCCGAGTGGCAAGAGCGCCTCGCCGCCGAGCTGCGCGCGGGCCTCGGAGACCGCGAGCCCGAGCTCGCCGACCTGCGCCGGCTGCCGCAGCTGCGCGCCGTCGTCGACGAGTCGCTGCGCCTCTACCCCGTGGTGCCGTGCATCGGCCGCGAGGCGACGCAAGACGACGTGCTCTCGGGGCACCGCGTGCCGAAGGGCTCGACCGTGGTGCTCTGCTTTCTCGCCGCCCACCGCGATGAACGCCGCTGGCCCGACCCGCTGCGCTTCGACCCGAGCCGGTTCCTCGGCGGCGGCACGAACGTGCCCTGGGCGCACCTGCCGTTCGGCGCCGGCCCGCGCGCGTGCATCGGTGCACAGTTCGCCCTGCTGGAGCTGCAGCTGGTGCTCGCCGCCCTGCTCCGCCGCTTCGAGCTCACTTCGGCCGGCGAGCCCGCCCCGAAGCCGGTGCCGCAGGTGTCGCTCGGTCTGAGCCGCGCGCTGAACCTGCGCGTGACTCAGCGCAGCGCCTTGCCCGCGTCGAGAATGCACTGCCGCAGCCACGCGTGACCGGGGTCGTGACGAAACCGCTCGTGCCACGCGTTCGACGTGGTGAAGCGCATCTTCCAGAACGGCAGCTCGAGCCGCACGAGGCCCCAGCGCGAGGCCTGCTGCTCGATGATGCGCGTGGGCAGTGTGGCGCCGAGATCGGTCGACGCGAGCAGCGGCCCCAGCACGAGAAAGCTCGGCACCTGCGCGGCGATGGTGCGGCGCTTGCCGAGCGTCGCGAGGTGCGCGTCGAGCGGGTTGCCGGCGAGGCCTTCGGGCGAGAGCGAGATGTGCCGCAGCGACAAGAACCGCTCGAGGTTCAGCGGCCTCTTCGCGATGGGGTGCCCCTTGCGCACGACGAAGCCGAAGCCCTCGTCGAACAGGGGCGTGTGCACGATGGTCTGCGGCGCCTTGCGCGGAGGCGACCAGAGAAAGTCGGCCTGGCCCTCGGTGAGCATTCGCTCCCAGTCGAGCGTGGGGCCGATGACGCGCAGCGAGACGTGCGGGGCCTCGCGGGCGAGGCGCTCGAGCAGGTGCGGCAGCAGCGTCGCCTGTGAGTAGTCGGCGGCGATGGCGGTGAACGCGCGCGTCGAGGTGGCCGGGTCGAAGCGGGCCTTGCCGGCGACCAGCGTCTGAATCTGCTCGAGCACGAGGTCGAGCTCGCGGCGCATCGGCTCGGCGCGCGGGGTGGGCTCGAGGCCTCTCGGCGTGCGCACGAACAGCGGGTCGTCGAGCAGCGCGCGCAGCCGGCCCAGCGCACGGCTGGCTGCGGGCTGCGACAGGTCGAGCCGCTTCGCGGCCCCGGTCACGCTGCGGGTCTCGAACAGCGCCTGCAGCACGACGAGCAGGTTGAGGTCGACTCGGCTCAAATGCGTTTCGCGCATGTTGTGCTTTAGCTTAATGCATTGGCGTCATGCGGTGGCGAGCGGCATCTTGGCGTTCATTCACGCAGCACCAACCCCCGAGGTCACCATGTTCGCCGTCGCTGGAGTTTCAGGTCACACCGGAAAGCTCGTCGCCGAAGCCTTGCTCGCCCAGAAGAAGACCGTTCGCGTCATCGTGCGCGACGCGGCGAAGGGTGAGCCGTGGAAGAAGAGGGGCGCCGAGGTCGCGGTCGCCGACCTGGGCGACGCGGCGGCGCTGACGAAGGCGCTGACCGGCGTGACGGGCGCGTACCTGCTGTCGCCGCCGAACTTCGGCGCGGCCGACTACCTGGCCGACCGCGCGGCGCTGCTGAAGTCGATGGTCGACGCCATCAGGGCGTCGAAGCTGCCGAGCGTGGTCTTTCTGTCGAGCATCGGCGCGCAGCACCCGGCCGGCACGGGGCCCATCGTCGCGCTGCACCGGGCCGAGCAGGCGCTGCGAGGCGTGGCTCCGTCGGTGACGTTCATTCGGGCGTCGTACTTTCTCGAGAACTGGGGCGGCGTGGTGGCCGTCGCGAAGGCGCAGGGCGTGCTGCCGTTCTTCGGCGACACGGCGGCGAAGTTTCACCAGCAGGCGACGCCCGACATCGCGACGGCGGCGGTGCAGGCGCTGCTCTCGCCGGCCGACGGCACGAAGGTGGTCGAGCTCGCAGGGAAAGAGGACCTCTCGGCCGACGACGTGGCGCAGGCGCTGGGCACGCTGCTCGGCAAGCCGGTGAAGGCGGTGGGCGCGCCGGTGAGCGAGGCGAAGGCGGGGCTGCTCGCGGCCGGTATGCCTCCGGTGATTGCGGGGCTGTACGCCGAGATGTACGACGGCATGTCGAAGGGCCTCGTCGCGTTCGAGAACGAGAAGGCGGTCGTGCGCGGGTCGACGCCGCTGGTCGACGCGCTGCGGCCGCTGGTCTGAGGTCGCGGCGGGTGCTACGGCCGGGCGGTGATGAACCGTGCGGTTCGAGCTCGCCGCGAAGAGCTTCGCCAAGAAGCGCGCCGCAGGGCTTCAGCGAAACGCGTCGGTCGCTTCGATGAGGCCGTGCAGGTTGCCGGGCTCGAACGCCGAGTGACCGGCCTGCGGGCTGATGACGAGCTTCGCCTCGGGCCACGCGCGGTGCAGCGCCCAGGCGCTCTCCATCGGGCAGACCACGTCGTAGCGGCCCTGCACGATGACGCCGGGGATGTGGCGAATGCGATCGACGTTCGCGAGCAGCGCCTTGTCGCCGCCGAGCCAGCAGCCGTTCGTGAAGTAGTGGCACTCGATGCGGGCGAACGAGGTCGCGAAGTGGTCGGCGTCGTGCTTCGCGACGGCGCTCTCGTTCTGTAGCAGGTAGCTGGTGCGGCCCTCCCAGACGCTCCACGCGCGGGCGGCCTCGGTGCGCACGGCGACGTCGTCGCTGGTGAGGCGGCGGTAGTACGCCTTCACGAGGTCACCGCGCTCGGCCTCGGGAATCGGAGCGAGGAACCCCTCCCACGCGTCGGGGAACAGGGCGCTGCAGCCCGACTGGTAGAACCAGTCGATCTCGTGTTTGCGCACCAGGAAGATGCCGCGCAGCACGAGCTCGGTGACGCGCGTCGGGTGCTCTTCAGCGTACGCGAGCGCCAGCGTCGAGCCCCACGAGCCACCGAACACCTGCCACTTCTCGATGCCGAGGTGCTCGCGCAGCTTCTCGAGGTCGGCGACCAGGTGCCACGTCGTGTTGTTCTCGAGCGACGCGAACGGCGTCGACTTGCCGCAGCCGCGCTGGTCGAACAGCACGATGCGGTAGTGCTTCGGGTCGAAGAAGCGGCGCTGCCGCGGCTCGGTGCCGCTGCCCGGCCCGCCGTGCACGAACACGACCGGCTTGCCCTTCGGGTTGCCTGACTCTTCGAAGTACAGCTCGTGGCCGTCGCCGACCGCGAGCCGGCCGACGAAGTACGGCTCGAGCGGAGGGTAGAACGTGCGCAGCTCGCCGCTCATGCCGGCTTCTTCGCGCGCAGGGGCTCGAGCGCACCATTGAGCTTGAACAGCTCGTCGAGCACGGCGCCGGCCGACTTCTCGATCGCGTCGTTCGGGGTGAACTTCCCGTCTTTGATGAGCTGCATGAACATCGGCACGTGCACGGCCTCGGGAATCGGCACCATCTTCAGCGTCATCGCCTGGAGCCGCATCGTCTGAACCGCGCGCGCGCCGCCCACCCCGCCGCCGTAGCTCACGTACGAGACCGGCTTGTACGCCCACTCGTGAAACACGTAGTCGAGCGCGTTCACGTACGACGGCGCCGACGTGTAGTTGTACTCGGGCGCGACGAACACGAAGGCGTCGGCCGCTTCGACCGTGGCGCTCCACCTCTTCGTGTGCTCGTGCGTGTACTTCTTGAGCCGCGGGTGCTCGGGCTCGTCGAACAGCGGCAGGTTCACCTGCTGCAGGTCGACCAGCGTGACCTCGAACTTCGCGTGCGCCTTTGCGCGCTCGAAGAACCACTGCGCCACGGGGAAGCCGGCGCGGTTCGGCCGGGTGCTCACTGCGACGACGTGGAGCTTGGGCATGGGGGCCGCTCATAACCGCCTACCAGGCCTCTTGCAGCACGTTCAGCTCGACGCGTCGGTTCGGCTCGCGCTTTCTCGCGGGAGCCTTGATGGGCACACGGTTCTTCGTGCGCCCGTAGCCCTTCGCGGTGAGCCGCGTAGGCTCGATGCCGGCCGAGAGCAGCTCGGCCATCACGCGCTCGGCGCGCTTCAACGACAGCGCCAGACACTCATCGTCGGTGTCGGCGTCGTCGGCGTGGCCCTGCACCTCGACCCGTTCGATCTGGGGGTAGCGCTTCAGCACGTCGATGAGCTTGCGCACCGTCGCGTCGCTCTTCGCCACCCACGACGTCTTTCGCTCGTCGAAATAGACGAGGTCTCTCGCGAGGCTCACGCGGGTGACGACGCGCGTGCGCTCTTCCGGCGGGGCCGGCGCGGGCGCGGGCTTCTCGACCACGTCGAGCTCCTTCGGCATCGGCGCGAGGGGCGGAGGCGCCGGCAGCGGCACCGGCTGAGGCTCTTTCAGCGGAGGCACCGTCGTGCCCTCGAGCTCGGTCGTCGGCCGCACGCCCGCACGCTCGATGCGCTCGATGAGGTCGAGCTCGTAGCCGAAGGCGATGAACGCGGCCCACGGCACGTAGCCGGGCGGGCCCAGGTAGCCCTCGAAGATGCCGCCCGCGTGCACGCGACCCGGGCCCGCGGGCACGTAGACGCCGGCCCAGACTCCAGCGCCGCCCGCCATGCCCTCGCGCACGGGGTGAAAGATGCCGCGCGCCTGCACGAACGGCCGCACCCACTCGCCGTCGTCTTTCAGGTGCCACGTCACGCCCGCGCGCGCGCCGGGCGCGCTGCCGATGCTGACGGCGAGCGCGAAGTCGAAGCGCGGCGTGATGCTGATGTTGCCGCCGAGCTCGCCGCCGATGCGCGAGGCGGTGACGTCTCGCAAGAACGACCCGCTCAGGCGAACCGCGAGGTACGAGGTGATCGGCGCATCGTCTGCGGCAGCGAGCAGGAGCAAGAGCAGGTGGCCCGGCGTCACGTCTCGCGACCCCTTCGACTTCGCCGCTTCGCGGCTCCGCTCAGGGTGAGCGGTGCCAAGAGCAGTAGCCACAGCGGCGCGCCCTCGACCGAGCTGCAGGCGAACCCGACGTAGCGCTTCGGCTCGTCGCACGTGCCGCGGTCGTCGACGACACACTGCGGCCCGGTGCCGGCGCACACGTCGACGACGTCGCACTCGGCTGCCGCCGGGCGGCACACCTCGCCCGCCATCACGAAGCCGTCGCCCGGGCACTCGACCGACGTGCCCGAGCACAGCTCGGCGACGTCGCACGTGCCAGCGCTCATGCGGCACACGAAGCCCTCGGGCTCGAGCGCGTCTGCGGGGCACGCGGCCGCACCGCCGCTGCACGTCTCGGCGCGGTCGCACGCGCCGGCGGCTTCACGGCACACGGTCGTCGGAGCGGCGAAGGCGTCGGCGGGGCAGGTCGGAGCGGCTCCGCTGCAGGCCTCGGCGACGTCGCACGCACCCGCGGCGGGTCGGCACGTCGTGGTCGCGGGCTCGAGCTGGTCGACGGGGCACGCCGCGGCGGCGCCGTCACACGTCTCTTCGCGGTCGCACGGCCCCGCGGGGGCACGGCACGACGCGTTCGCGCTGCGCTTGGAGTCGGGCGGGCACACGTTGTCCACCCCGGTGCACGCCTCGGCCAGGTCGCACGCGCCGGCGCTCGCGCGGCACGGCGTGCCGGCGTCGGCGATGGCATCGACGCACACGCCCGACGTGCCCGAGCAGACGTCGGCGACGTCACACACGCCGGTGCTCGCGCGGCAGCTCACGCCCGCATCGCGGAAGCGGTCGGGCGGGCAATCGATACCGCCTTGGCAGAGCTCCGGCACATCGCAGATGCCGGCCGAGGGGCGGCAGGTCGTGCCGGGCGCCGCGACGCTGTTGTTGGGGCAGGTGGCTTCATTTCCCCTGCAGAACTCAGCGACGTCGCAGCCCGCGTCCGAGGCCGGTCGACACACGGTCCCCATGGGGAGGAAGCCGTCGTTCGGGCACGCAGGCGACGCGCCGTTGCAGCTCTCCACCACGTCGCAGATGCCGGCGCTCGCGCGGCACGGTACGCCGGCGTCGCGCACGACATCAGCGGGGCACGTCGATGAGGTACCGCTGCACAGCTCGGCGACGTCACACGTACCCGCAGCGATGCGGCAGGGCGTGCCCGCATCGGCGACGGCGTCGGGGCACGTGGTCGAGCTGCCGGAGCAGACGTCGGCGACGTCGCAGCCGCCCGCGCTGCCGCGGCACGAGAAGCCCTGCGGGCGCAGCACGTCGGCCGGGCAGCCGGCATCGGCGCCGGTGCAGCGCTCTTCGGCGTCGCACGCTCCGGCGGCGGCGCGGCAGATGTTCGTCGAGTTGCGCAGCGAGCACGTGCCGGTGGCGCAGGTGAGGCACGGCCCGCCGGTGCACGCGGAGTCGCAGCAGACGCCGTCGACACAGAAGCCGCTGCCACACTCGCAGTCTCTCGAGCAGGTCTGGCCGAGCGGCGAGACACCGGTCGAGACGTCGAGCTGCTCCGAGCGGGCGAGTGAGCCCCCGTCGAGGCCGACGCCGCCGGTGAGCAGAATGCCTCCGTCGAGCAGCCCGACACCCGCATGCCCGAAGCGCGGCGTCTCGAGGCAGCCGGCGGGAAAGAAGCGGTCGAGCGAGGCCACGTAGCGCTCGGCGCTCTGCGCGGCGGCGACGCCGGTGCCGCCGGTGACGAGCACGTCGCCCGAAGGCAGCGCGACGGCCGAGTGACGACCGCGCGGCACGCGCAGGCCCGGCACGCCGACGCGCGCGCCGGTGTCGGGCTGGTAGCGCTCGGCGCCTGCGTCAGAGACGAGCAAGAGCTCGCCGCTGCCCAGCAGCGACGCGGTGTGGCCTGCGCGGTTGGGGCTGACGAGCAGCGACCACGAGCCGGTCGCGGGCGAGAAGCGCTCGGCCGAGCCCTCGGGGCCGAGCACGACGACGGTGCCGTCGGGCATGACGGTGGCGGTGTGGCGCACGTGTGGAAACGAAGAGGGGTCGAGCAGCGACCAGCCTCCGTCGGCCTCGAGCGCTTCGAGCGCGGTCGACGCAGCGCCTTCGCCGCCGATGACGAGCAGCCGCCCGTCGGGCAGCGAGGCGGCGGCGCTGCCCACGCGCGAGACCGAGAGGGGGCCGAGCACGCGCCAGGTGGGGCCGTCGAGCAGCTCAGCGTGGGTGCCCTCGACGGTGACGGCGCGGCCCTGCCACGTCGAGAGCACGGTGCCGGCGAACGGCTGAGCGGGAGCGGGCGCGAGGCCCCACGCGCCGGTGGCGGGGTCGAGCTGCTCGGCGGTGAAGCCCGAGACGGCGAGCACCTGGCCGGTGGGCAACAGCACCGCGGCGCGGTGTGAGGCAGACGGCTGCGTGGCCGTCGCGACCCAGAGCGGTTCTTTCGCGACCGCCTCGGCGGGCGGCGCGTCAGGCCCCCCTCGGGCGCAGGCGGCGAGACCGATGACGACGATGAGCGCCTCGAAGCGCACGGGCTCGCTTATAAGCTGGTTCGCCTTGAGCGACGAACGCGAGACCTTGAAGCGCGAGCGCGACGAGGCTGTGGCGCGGGTCGCGAGGCTCGAGCAGGAGGCCGCGACGAACCGCGCGTTCTTCTCGCGCTCGCTGACCCAGGCGCATCAAGACCCGCGGCCGGGCGGCGGGCCGACGGTGTGGCACGCGCTGTCGCTGGTCATCGGCGTCGGCATCGGCGTGTTCGTGACGCTGCTGCTCATCGTGATGCGGGGCGAGCCGACGCCGCTGGCGCCGCTCCCTCCAGAGCGCAAGGTGGCGAGCCTGCCGGTGGTGCGCGTGCGCGATGCGGGCGTGTTGGTGGCGGCGGCACAGGCCCCCGTGCCGGCGCCGAAGGGCGACGCCGGCGGAGCGCCGGCGGTCGCGGCGGCGCAGCGCCCCGCCGAGCGGCCCGACGACCGCGGCACCCTGAACGTGACGGCGACGGCGGCGGCGGTGGTGTTCATCGACGGGCAGCGCGCCGGCGCGGCGCCGCTCACGGGCGCGAGGCTGCAGCCGGGGGCGCACGTCATTCGGGTCGAGTGCGGCGGCGACGGCGGCGAGGCGGCAGAGCACCGGCTGATGGTGCCGGCGTACGCCGACGTCGACCTCGAGCACGACTGCGAGTCATGAGCCGCGCAGCACGCGCAAGAGCACCTCTTCGAGCGAAGAGCTGTGTACGGCGACGTCGGCGACGGGCAGGCCCGCGGCGTAGAGCTGGCGCAGCACCTCGGTGGCGGGTGGTGCGTCTTTGAGCTCGACGTAGGTGAGCGAGAGGCCGTCGGGCGCGAGGGTGCCGGCGGGGGCGGTCTCGACCTTCGATGCGAACTTCACCTCGAGGCGGCGCTCGCCCATGCGCT
>JAEUJP010000577.1 GCA_016793725.1 Myxococcaceae bacterium
CGAGCAGGCCCGCGCGAACCGCGCGACGTACGACTGGTCGACCGTCGACATTCCCCGGCCCGAGGTCGTCGGCAAGAAGGTGTACTCCGACGTGCCGCTCGCCGAGCTGGTGCCGTTCATCGACTGGGGCCCGTTCTTCAACGCGTGGGAGCTGTACGGCGCCTTCCCCAAAATTCTCGAAGACAGCGTGGTCGGCGCCGAGGCGAAGAAGCTGTACGCCGACGCGCAGGCGATGCTCACGCGCGTGGTGGCCGAGAAGAGGTTTCGCGCGAACGGCGTGCTGGCGTTCTGGCCGTGCAACTCCGACGGCGACGACGTCGTGCTGTGGGCCGACGAGTCTCGCAAGGCCGAGCTGGGGCGGTACCGCATGCTGCGGCAGCAGGCCGAGAAGCCCGCGGGGCAGCCGAACTTCTCGCTCGCCGACTTCGTGGCGCCGCTCTCGAGCGGCCGGCTCGACTGGGTGGGCGGGTTCGCGGTGACGGCGGGCCTGGGCGTCGACGAGCTCGCGCAGCAGTACCGCAACGCGCACGACGACTACTCGGCCATCATGGCGCAGGCGCTGGGCGACCGGCTCGCCGAGGCGTTCGCCGAGTGGCTGCACCGCGAGGCGCGCAGGCTGTGTGGCTACGGTCGCAAGGAAGACCTGACCCACGAGCAGCTCATTCGTGAAGAGTACCGCGGCATTCGGCCGGCGCCGGGCTACCCCGCCTGCCCCGAGCACACCGAGAAGGGCACGCTGTTCGGGCTGCTCGACGCGACCGCCGCGACCGGCATCGCGCTGACCGAGTCGTTCGCGATGACGCCGGCGTCGAGCGTGAGCGGCTTCTACTTCAACCACCCCGAGGCGAAGTACTTCGGCCTCGGCAAGATTGGGCGCGACCAGGCCGAAGACTACGCGAAGCGAAAGGGCATGAGCGTCGAGCTCGCGCTCAAGTGGCTCGCTCCGAACCTCGACGAGGGCGCGGCGCAGAAGGCGGCCGGGGCCATCGAGCGGCCGGCGGCGTAGCCGGGTCGGCCGCCGCGCCGACCGGGGTCATTTCGACGGGGCCATTTCGACCGGGGCCAGGGGGCCCTCGGCGCCGAGCGACGACAGCTACTCGCGACACTCGAGGGTGAGCTCCTGCAGATCGCCATCGGCCCACACGGCGAGCACCTTGCGATCGCTGAGGGCGGTGAGCGCGAAGTCGGTGCGGGTGTCTGCGGGCTGCGCCACATCGTAGTCGACCCACATGAAGCCTCCGTCGGCAGCGTGGCGCGAACCCCACGAGAACCGCAGCCGGGTGCCCTGGGTGAGCCCCACCATCACCCCGCCGTCGCCGACGAGCGTCATCGCCGAGACGTCGCCGGCGCCGGTGAGGTCGAGTGACGTCGCAGAGTTGGTCGCCGTCGCCACCGGGCGCGGGCCCCACAACAGCGCGCCCTGCGCGTCGAAGGCCAGCAGCGCCGACGCCTGGCCCTGCGTCGCGTCGCACAGCGCCACGAACTGGGCCCCGTCCCACTCGAGCTGGGTGGGAAAGAGCGCCTGCGTGTACGGGGCGGCGAAGCCGAGCTCGGTCGGCCCGAAGAGCACCTGGGTCAAGGTCGGGCTCAGCACCACGTAACGGAGCACCTCGCTGGTGTGCTGTTTCCACATCACCAGCACCGACGTCGGGCCGACCGCCACGGTGACCCGGGGGCTGTTGTGCCCGCTGGGCGACACGAGGGCGCCCGTCACCCCGCCACCGGCCTGCACCACCTGGCGCGGCGCCGTGGTCGCCCCGGTCGCCGGGGCGTACGTGGCGACCCAGGCCGCCGAGGTGCCGGGCCCGAGGCGACGGTCCGCCCACGTCAAGACGTACGCGCTCAAGGTGGGGCTCCACGCCGCAGAGAGCGCGTCGACGGCTCGCCCGGGGTAGAAGTTGAAGCCTCCGTTGCAGCCGTTGCCCGTGATGGGCCCGGCGTAGACCGTGCCGGCGTCGGTCAAGGCCAGCAGGGGGTCGAACCCGCGAACCTGCGCCAGCGCGAGGGGAGCAACGGCCCCGTCGCAGCAGGTCGGGGTGGTGTAGCTGCCGACGAGCCCCGCGGCCAGTGACGCCGGTGCGCCGGCGCCCGTGGCCAGGGTGACGAAGCCCGACCGGCGGCCGTAGAACGGGCCGGTCGGTGCGACGCAGGAGCTCCAGGGCGTCGTCGAGGCCACCGCCGCGACCGGGCCCGCCATCGGCGAGAGCGTCACCGGGTCGACGCGCCAGAGGTCGACGCCCCCGAAGGTCTGGTCAGACGCGCCCACCACCACCAGCGCGCCGTCGTGGTACTTCACCGCGGGCGGGCCGGCGCTGGGCGGGTACCGCCGCCCGTTGCTCAGCGTCACGCGCGACTGCGGCGCCCAGAGCCCCTCGTCGACCTGCCCGTTGCAGTTGTTGTCGCGAAAGTCACAGCGCTCGGGAGCGCCCGCGTACACCGCCGCGTTGGTGTCGTCGCAGTCGTCGGCGGTCGCGCCGCACGCGACGGGGAAGTGACCGTCGCCGTCGAGGTCGACGTTCACCATGCCCGTGTTCAGGCTGCAGCGGTCGAGCGCCTCGTCGCAGGTCTCGACCGTGCAGGGGTTCGAGTCGTCACACGGCGAGCGCGGTGCGGGAGCACACCGCCCGGCCACGCACTGCTCGCTCCCGTTGCAGAACAGGCCGTCGCTGCACTGCGCGTCGTGGGTACACTGCGCCAGGCCAGCGTCACGCGGCCCCCCGTCGGGCAGCGGCGAGCTGCTGCACGCAAAGCCGGTGGTGCAGCGGTTCGCCGCGCAGCACTGCCCCACGGGGCCGCTGCAGTCGCGCGCGGTGAAGCACTCGAAGCCGCACCGACCGCCCAGGCAGTCGAGCCCCGGCAGGCAGTTGCTGTTGACGAGGCATGGCTCACCGTACCCCTCGGGCGCGACGCCCCCATCGGGTATCGAGACCGGCCCGCTGCCGGCGAAGACGCAGCGGCCATCGACCGCGCAGCGCGAGCCGGCGGCGCAGTCGCGGTCTTCGCGGCACTCGATGAGACAGCGCCCCGCCCGGCACACCAGCGGCGCCGGGCACTCGGAGTTGTACAGGCACGACGGGTCGCCGGCGTCGCCGTTGCCCTCGAGCCCGCCGTCGGGCAACAGCTCGGTGGGCGCGGCGCACAGCCCCTGAACGCACTGCTGCGTGCCGACGCAGTCGCGGGTCGACTTGCACGGGTCGCGGCAGACGAGGTCGGGGCCGCAGACCATGACGCCCGGGCACTCGGAGTCGCGCTGGGTCGGGCAGCTGAGCTCGAGGCTCAGCAGGCACACGTTGAAGGGCCTGTCGGCAGAGCGGCAGCCCTGGCCTGCGGGGCAGTCGCGGTCGTCGTCGCAAGCCTGGTGGCAGCGCCGGTAGGCGCAGACCAGGGGTGACCTGCACTCGGAGTTGAGCACA
Organism: Myxococcaceae bacterium; assembly: GCA_016793725.1. Classification (GTDB taxonomy): domain Bacteria; phylum Myxococcota; class Myxococcia; order Myxococcales; family Myxococcaceae; genus Xiheicaenimonas; species Xiheicaenimonas phototrophica. Next base: position 3,414 of record JAEUJP010000577.1, read on the forward strand.
CAGTCATCGCCGAGAGGCAGGTCTGGAGCACGCGTCGAGCAGCCAGACAACGTAGCGAGCATCATCACCACTGCCGCCGACCGGGTCATGGGCTCACGCTACAGCACGAGAGCCTAGAACTTGAACGTGACAGACGCGCCCCCGCCGGCGGGGCTCAGCGACAACCCGAACACCGGAGCGAGCACGCCGTCGGGGGTTGCACCCTCGGGCGTCAGGTCGGGCGCCGTCACCAGCGCGATGAGGCCCGCGAGCGCCGACAGCGCCCCCAGGCTCACGCCCAGCCAGCCCGCCCACTGCACGCCGAGCAGGGCGTCGCGATCTGCCGCCAGCTGCTCACACGTGCGGCGCCCCAGGGTCGTGGCGCACTGGAGCTGCTCCGTCATGCGCGCGAGCCGCGCCGTCTGCTCTCGAGTCGTCACCTCGCTGTAGACGAGGAAGCCGGTCGAGCCGGCGAGCAGCGCACCGCCTCCGGCGAGGAGCAGCACCGCCGCGAAGCGATGCCGACGGGCCTGTGCCCCCAGCTCGGCGCGCAGCTCGGGCGTCGGCTCGAGCGTCACCCCCACCGGCACCACCGCGCCCGCGGCGCCCGTCACGTCGCGGCGCAGCGGGTAGAAGCCGGCGCGCTCGAACACCAACGTGTGCGGCCCGGCGGGCAGCCGAAGCGACGTCACGTCGACTCCGCGCCGCACCCCGTCGACGCTGAGCTGCACCTGCGTCTGCGCGCTCGACGGCTCGAGCCGCAGGTCGGCGTCGATGGGTCGAGCCGCGTCTTCGACCAGCTCGAGCACCACACGCCCCTGTGCGCCCTCGGCCAGCGTCACCTCGACCCCGGCCGCGACATAGCCAGCGCGGGTGACGGCGACGCGGTGTGTGCCCGGTGGCACGGCGAGCGTCGAGTAGAGCGGTGTGACGCCGACCCGCACACCATCGAGAGAGACGTCGGCCCCGCCCACCGCGCAGACGACCTGCAGCTGCGCTGAGAGCACGGCCGCCACCTCGGGGGCGAGCTCGACGTCGAGCTCGGTGACCGCTCCGGGCGGCACCACGACC
>JAEUJP010000587.1 GCA_016793725.1 Myxococcaceae bacterium
TGTGCGCACCCTCGTGGCCCTGGGTCGGCAACCGTGGACCGGTCATTTCGGAGGTTGCCGGTGCTGACGGCGGTGGCGCCGCCACAGGCGGTGGTCGGCTACTCGACGCTCATGGTCGACGGCACGAGCCTCGGCGGCAGCATCACGGTCGGCGGGGTCGCGCAGCTCAAGACGACCGACACGGCGACGCAGATCGTGACCGCTCCGCTCCAGCCCACGACGCCCCCTGGCACGCAGCCGGTCGTCGTCACCACGACCGCGGGCGCCAGCAACGCGCTCAACGTCACCGTGCTCGCCCCGTTTCGCATCAGCTCGGTCACGGCGCCGAGCTCGACCACCGTCGAGGTCACGTTCAACCGGCCGCCCGCGGCCGCGACCGTCACGCCGGCCCGCTTCACCATCGCCGGCCTCACCGTGCTCGCCGCGACCGCGAGCGGCGCCGTCGTCACGCTGCGCACCGGCTTTCAGTCGGGCGGCCGCACGTACACGCTCGTGCCGAGCAGCGCGCTCACCGACCTGCTCGGCGCCCCGCTCGAGACCTCACCGCAGCCGACCTTCACCGGCTTCGGCGCGCCGCTGCCGACCGAGTTCGTCCTCTCCATCACCGGCGACGGCTCGGCGCTGACGACCTCGGTGAGCTGGCCCATCAAGCTCGAGCGGCGCTCACTCTCTGCCCCCGCCGTCGTCACCGCGACGGTTCAGCTGCCGACCTCGGCACCCGAGCCCATCACGGTCGTCGGAGCCAACGCGTACGAGGGCGCCATCTCTCGCTCGACCGACGGCACGCGGCTCGTCGTCACCGGGTACCAGCAAGACGCGAACGTGAGCACCAGCACCGCGGCCACGTGGGTGCGCGTCGTCGCCATCATCGACGCCGCCGACTTCTCGAACGCCGCCGGCATCGACCAGTCGCGCAAGCTCGGCACGCTCTCGGGCGCGAGCGTGCGCAGCACCGTGCTGAACGGCACCGACCTCTGGCTCGGCACCAACGTCTCGGGTGTGCTCGCGACGTCGACCGGCGCGGGCTCGATGCTCACCGCCGTCACGCCCGGGTACAACGTGCGCCGCGTCGGCATCGTCGACGGTCAGCTCTACGCGACGACGACGGGCAACCCGGGCGACGGCCTCTTCGCCATCGGCGCCGGTCTGCCGATGTCGAGTGGCGCGCTGCCCACCCTCGTGTTCGCGAACCCGACCTCGACGGGCTTCGCGCTGTTCGACGTCGACCCCAACGAGCCGGGCCCCGACCTGCTTTACGTCACCGACGACGGCACCGCGCTGCCCAACGGGCTCAAGCGCGTCGTGAAGTCGGCGGGCAACTGGAGCGTCGCGGCGGTCTTCAGCCCGCCCGTCAATCAGCTCGCGTGCTACCGCGACGACGTCGATGTCGTCTGTGTCGCCTGCGCCGGCCTCACGTGCCACCTGTTCCGCGACGTGAGCACGAGCACGCCGAGCGGCGCGCTGCCCGCCTCGTTCCAGACCTTCTCGACGACCGCGCCGAACAACTTCCGCTTCCGCGGCGTCGCGCTCGCGCCGACTCCGTGAGGTCGACCGAGACCGGTTCGACGCCGGCGCTTCGCGCTTCTGCTCACCGCCGACCGGTACCGACTCAACCGGCAGAGCAGAGGGTGTTCGACCGGCCTACTTGTTCGAGACCGACAGCTCGATGAGCAGGGGCTCTTGCCCGGGGTACTCGACCTTCACCTTCGCGCCGCCCGCATCGTCGGCCATCAAGAACAGCGACGACTGCGTCGTGTTGATCTCTTTGCCCTCTTTGTAGTCCTCGAGCGTCTTCACCGTCGTCAGGTACGGCCGCACCGCGCTGCCCGAGACCGACACCACCGGGCTCTTGCCGGGCGGCTCGTCGATCAGCAGCTCGCGCACCTCACCGACCATCAGCTCGATGGGCTCCTTGATGTCGGTGACCTTCTTCGGCACCTGCCCGAGCTTCGCCGCCACCTGCCGCCGCTTGCCCTCGGCCACCTCGGAGTCATACCGCTCTTTGGGGATGATCTCCTGCTTCGCGCCCGGCGTCGGCTTCACGATCTCGATCGGCGTGCCGTTCACCATCTGCGTCGTCACCGTCTCGTCGCTCCACACCATCACCCACTCGCTTCGTTCGAGCGCCTTGAACCCCGCACACCCGCTGCACAGCGCCAGCAGGGCTCCTACTGTCAGTGAACGCATGGCGCGTCACGTTGCCACAAAAGCCGCACCCAACCCATTACGTTCTCAGCCGTGACCGAGCCGCTCTTCGCCCGCGGGCAGATGGCCTACTCGCTCGCGTTTCACATCGTCTTCGCCGCCGTCGGCATCGCCATGCCCCTCATGATGGTGCTCGCCGAGGTGATGTGGCTCCGCACGAAAGACGACGGCTGGCTCACCCTCGCCAAGCGGTGGATGAAGGGCACCGCCGTCTTCTTCGCCGTCGGCGCCGTCTCGGGCACCGTGCTCTCGTTCGAGCTCGGCCTGCTCTTCCCCTCGTTCATGGAAAAGGCCGGCGCCGTCATCGGCATGCCCTTCTCACTCGAGGGCTTCGCCTTCTTCACCGAGGCCATCTTCCTCGGCCTCTACTTCTACGGCTGGAAGCAGCTGAAGCCCTGGGTGCACGTCGCCTGCGGCGTCGTCGTCGCGGCGAGCGGCGCCCTCTCGGCGCTGTTCGTCACGCTCGTGAACGCGTGGATGAACACGCCCTGCTGCATGGAGCCCATCGACCCGCTCGGCGCCATGGTCACCCCGTTCGCCTTTCACGAGGTCGTTCACGGCACCCTCGCCGCGTACATGGCCACCGCCTTCGCCGTCGCCGCCATTCACGCGTGGCAGCTGCTCGAGAAGCCCGGCGACCCGTTTCACCTCAAGGCGCTCACGATTGCGCTCGTCGTCGCCGTGCCCACCGCCCTCGTGCAGCCCCTCGCCGGCCACCACGCCGGCCAGGTCGTCGCCGTTCACCAGCCCATGAAGCTCGCCGCCCTCGAGGGCCACGTGAAGACCGGCCCGCGCGCGCCCATTCACCTCGGGCCCGTCGACATTCCCGGCGGCCTCTCGTTTCTCGCCTTCAACGACTTCGACGCCGTCGTGAAGGGCCTCGAAGAGATACCTCAAGCCGACTGGCCTCACCCCATCGTGCGCCTCTCGTGGCTCGCCATGGTGGCCTTGGGCACCCTCGCCGCCGCCTGGGCCGCCCTCACCGCGCTGCTCGTCTGGCGCAACAACAGGCAGCTCCCGAGAGACCGGCGCTGGCTCTGGGCCACCGTGCTGCTCGGCCCCGCCGGCTACATCGCGCTCGAGGCCGGCTGGGTCGTCACCGAGGTCGGCCGCCAGCCGTGGGTCATCTACGGCGTCTTGCGCACCCACGACGCCGTCACGCCCGTCACCGGCCTGTGGGCCCCGTTCGCCGGCTTCGCCGTCATCTACGCCGGCCTCGCGGGCGTCGTCGCGAAGGTGCTCTACGACCAGGTGAAGGCCACGTGATTCTCACCCTCGCCCTCGTGATGCTCGCGGCGCTCGTGCTCTATGCCGTGCTCGCCGGCGCCGACTTCGGCGGCGGCGCGTGGGACCTCTTCGCCGCTGGCCCCCGCGCCAAGGCCCAGCGCGAGCTCGTCAGTCACGCCCTCGCCCCCGTGTGGGAGGCGAACCACGTCTGGCTCATTCTCATCGTCGTCATTCTCTTCACCGCGTTTCCCCCCGCGTTCGCCGCGCTGATGACCGCGCTGCACGCGCCGCTGATGCTCATGCTCGCCGGCATCGTCATGCGCGGCAGCGCCTTCGTGTTTCGCCAGTACGGCAAGAGCGGAAACGAGATGTGGGGCCGCGTCTTCGCCGTCGCGAGCACCGTGACCCCCGTGTTTCTCGGCATGGCCCTCGGCGCGATGAGCACCGGCGGCGCGTGGCACGGCGTCTTCCCCCTCTGCGTCGGGCTGTTCTCGCTGTCGCTGTTCGCGATGGTGGCCGCCGTCTTTCTCACCGTCGAAGCGCCCGAGCGTGCGCTGCAAGACGACTTCCGCCTGCGCGCGCTCGGCGCCGCCATCGTCAGCGCCGCGCTCGCCGCGGTCACCGCGTTCGTGGCGCCACGGCCCTTCGTGCCGCTGCCGGCGGCCGCATCTTCGGTCGTGCTCGGTGCGGCGCTGCTGGGTGCGCTCTGGCTCAGGCGCTACGGCGCGGCGCGGCCGCTCGCCGTCGCGCTCGTCACGCTCGTCGTCATCGGCTGGGGTTACGGCCAGTACCCTTACCTGTTGGTGCCGAACGTGACGCTGCACGCGGTCGCCGCGCCCGAGCCGACGCTGCGGTTGTTACTGCCCACGCTCGGCCTGGGCGCGCTCGTGCTCTTCCCCTCGCTCTTCTGGCTGATGCGGGTGTTCAAGACCGTTGGCCGTTGAGGGGTGGAAGAGAGGCTCACGGGGTTCTCGAGAGAATGCTCGCAGCGCCGATGAAGAGCGTGAGCCTCGCCATGATCTACGCCGCCGACCTGCGCGTCGCTCGCCGCACGCCCCTCGGCACGCGGTTCACGATTCTGCTGCCGCTCATCGCGCTGACGTGACCCTCACGGCGCAGGCCGCCACGGGTCTTCGCCGAGCAGGTCACTACATCGCCACGTTGAACGCGCTGTTCGGCCTGGGGTCGGCCGCCTTCGCCTCGCCGAGCGCCGCCGGGTCTGCGCGCTGCTCGAGCACTTCCCACATCTCCAAGAAGCGCCAGCCCATGCCGTCGATCGCCTCTTTCGGTATGCCGTGCTTCACGAGCCCGTCGTAGAGCGCGTTCAGGTCGCCCGTGTTGCGAATGCCGTCGGGGCACTCACCGCCGGGCCTCGGCCTCGCGATCATGCCGTTGAAGTCGGAGCCCAGCGTCACGCGCTCGGGCGTCACCACGTCGGCGAGGTGCTTCCAGTGCGCGATGGTGTCGTCGCAGGTGCCGGGCACGTAGCCTTCCCACTTCACGGTGTCCGGCACTTGCGCGACCTGATGATCCGACGCCGTCATGCCGACCATGCCGCCGCCCTTCGCGATGCGCGCGGCGAGGTCATCGGGAATGTTGCGCTCCATGCCGAGAAACGCGCGCGCGCCGCCGTGCGAGTTGATCACCGGCACACCGTGTTTCTCTGCGAGCTCGAGCACCCCGCGGCTCGTCTCGTCAGATGCGTGCGACAGGTCGACGATCATGCCCAGCTGAAACATGCGCTCGACCACCTCGCGCCCCGTCTCGGTCAGCCCCGTCGGGTTCAGCACCCCCGTCACCTTGCTGAACACGTTGTACGTATGCTGATCAGCCGCCGCGCCCCCGAGGTGCGTCGTCGCGAAGTGCACCAGCGTCACGCTGCGCGCGCCCGCCGCGTACACCCGGTCGACGTCGGCCGCCGAGTCGATGCCCTCACCGCCCTCGAGCGACGGCAACAGCGCGATGCGCCCCTTGCGAATCGCCGCCCGCGCCTCGGCCGCCGTGCCCACACACGCGAACTGCGGCTGCTCGCGGCAGAACTTCCGCACCTGCCACAGCTGGTACAGCGCCTCGTCGTGTGACGTGCGCCCCGGCCGCAGCCGCACCGGCGGGAAGATGGTCGCCAGCGCCAGCTGACCCCCGCTCGAGAGCATCTGGTCGCCGTCGACCTGGTTCGTCGTCTTCGGCCGCGTCGACCACGTCAGCGTGCGGCTCCCCGGCTCGCCCGAGAAGAAGAACACCTGCCGCGCCATCGTCACGTGCAGGTGCGTGTCGACCGTGAGCCGGTTTGGCTCCGAACCAAGCGCCAACGTCAGCACCACCCCGAGGGCCGTCACGACCCGGCTTCTGCATCATCCAACCCTCAGTCACAACTGGGGAATTGGGCGCCGGGAAATGTAGCCTGGGGTGGTTGGAGGTACCCCCGCATCTGGTGTATAGCGCGCGACCGCTTTCTTTCGGTCTGTGCACCCGGCTTCTCTCGAAACGGAGTCTGAATTTTGGTCCTCGCGCTGCTCCTCAGTCTGACCACGAACGCCGGTGAGGTGGTCATGCCCGGCGCCGCGGAGCAGGAGCGCTTCAAGGCCTATTTCACCCAGGGCGAGAAGCTCTACCAGCAGGGCGAGTACGGCGCCGCCATCTGGAACTTTCGCCAGGCCGACGCCATTCGCGTCACGCCCGAGGTCGCCTTCGACCTCGCCAAGTGCCACGAGAAGCTCGCCGACGTCGCCTTCGCGACCTTCTGGTACCGCCAGTATCTGAAGCGCGCGCCCAACGCGAGCGACGCGCTCGACGTCGCCGAGCGGGTCGGCACCGTGCTCGCCAAGGCCGAAGGTGAAGGCCGCGGTCTGCTCGAGGTCGTGAGCCCCGGCGCCGCCGACCTCACCATCAACAAGGCCTCGTTCGCCGAAGACCCCGTCGCGATGTTCTTGCCGCCCGGCGAGTACGAGCTCGCCGCCCGCTTCCCCTCGGGCAACAAGACGATGGTCACCCAGATTCGCACCGGCAAGACCACCCCCATCACCTTCGAGCCCATGCCGCCGCCGCTGCTCGACGCCACCAACGCCGAGCCCATCGTCATCGGCAAGGCGCCCTCGCGCCCCATCAACAAGGTGCGCCTGCTCTCGATTTTCGGCATCGCGCTCGGCGCCGGCCTGAGCGCCACCGGCGTCGCGTTCGGCGTGCTCTCGACTCAAGACGCCTCGCGCTGCTGCGGCCCCAACGCCGACAAGACCTTGAGCGTGGGCGCCGCCAACGAGCTTGCGAACTCGGCGAACATGAAGGCCGGCGTCGCCAACGGCACGCTCATTCCCGGGCTCATTCTGGTGGGTGCAGGTCTCGTTCTGCTCGCCCTCACACTCGCGATCGGGCTCGGCAATTGAGGCTCGCCACACTCGCACTGTTGTTCTTCGCGTCGTGCACCTGCGGCAACATCGCCAACCCCGAAGGCCGGCCGTGTGACCCGGGCGGCGTCTGCCCGGCCGGGTACGTCTGCATCGCGACCGTCTGTCGCGGCACCGGCGGCGCGGGCGGCGGCTCGGCCACGGCGGGTGGCTTCAACACCGCGGGCGGCGACGCCCAGGCGGGCG
>JAEUJP010000608.1 GCA_016793725.1 Myxococcaceae bacterium
CGGGCGCGGCGGTGAGCGCCATCTCGACGCAGTCGAACCTGGTGCTGGTGCGGCCGGTGCCGGCGCTGCTGGTCGAGTCGGTGTCGCTGCCGGCGAAGCTGTCGCAGGGTCAAGGCTTCGTCGTCGACGTGCGCGTGCGCAACACGGGCGGCACGCCGGCGACGAACGTGAAGCCCACGGTGACGTTCGTGGTCGGCGCGGGCGCGGCGGCGGTCGAAGCGGCGGCGGCGACGCCGGTGACGATCGCGGGCGGCGCGCGGGCCACGTTCCTGGTGCAGGCGACCGAGACGGGCCTCGCGGCGGGCACGCTGCGCGCCCGCGCGGTGGCGACGGGCACGAACCCGAGCTTCGGCAACACGCTGACGTCGGGGGCGGTGGTGTCGCCGACGCCAGCGACGGCGGTGCAGGTGCCGGCCTCGCTGCAGGTGGTGACGTTCATTCTGCCGGCGAACCTGAACCGCGGCGCGCGGTTCTCGGCGGGCATGGTGATCGCGAACTCGGGCCAGGCCGACGCGAAGCTGGTGGCGGCCGGCACGCCGACGGTGACGGTGACGGGCGGCGCGCAGCTGGTGCTGCAGACGCCGCCGGTGTCGCTGACGATACCCGGCAACTCGAGCCGTACCTTCACGTGGGTCTACCGCGAGACGGGCACGGCGGCGGGCACGGTGGCGCTGCGCGCGGGCGGCGCGGGGGCCGACGCGAACAGCAACGCGGCGCTGACGGTGGCGCCGGCGAGCTCGAACGCCGCGTCGATCGAGGCGTACATGGGCTGCAACGGCAGCGTGCTGCGGCCGGGGCTCGACGGGCACCTGCTCGACGCAGACCGGGTCGACGCGCCGGCGCAGAGCGACCGGCTGCGGGTGAAGCCGTACTCGTCGCTGCAGGCCGAGTACACGCGGGCGTTCGGCAACCTGCCGCTGTCGATTCGAAACCAGGAGGCCACGTTCGACGTGGCGCCCGTGCGCTGGTCGGCCGAGCAGGAGCTGTCGGCCATCAGCCTCTACCGCGCGTACCTCTCGGCGTACCAGGCGTGCGTCACGATGACGGCGGGCACGCAGTATCAGACGGCTCCCACCGCGGCGACGGCGACGACCGAGTGCCGCGCGTGGCAGCGCAGGTTCTGGAGCGCCACCCCGTCGGCCGCGCAGACCACGGCGTGCTCGACGTTCGCGATGTCGGCCGACAACGACGGCGCGACGCCGCGTGAGAAGTGGGCGGCGACGTGTGCAACGGCCGCGGCCTCGCTGGGCTTCCTCGCAGAGTGATCGGAAAGACAACCATGAGCTCCTTCTCTCGCAGAACGTTGATCAAGGGCGCCGCGGTGGCGGCGATGGCTCCGGTGCTGGGGCGCGCGCAGGCGGCGCCGAAGCGGGCGGTCGTGCTGGTGTACCTGAACGGCGGGTACAACGCGCTGTTCGGCAGCCCGCAGGCGTTCGTGGGTGCGGGCACGTTCGGCGTGACGAGCTCGAACATTCAGTCGATGGGCAACAACCTGTTCATCGACAAGCCGACGTTCGGCACGAACCTGCCACCGGCGGCGCTCGCGCACATCGCGACGGTCGGCGTGAACCACCACCTGTCGAGCCACCTGCCCGCGCAGATGTCGCACTTCGTGGGGCCGAACGGGCGCAGCAACGCGCTGATTCTGGCCTCGGCGATGACGGGCGGGGCGGCGACGACGTCGCTGCCGGCGGTGGTGGTGGGCGCAGGCACTCCGGTCGGCTCACACCCGATGGAGGGCGCCATCTCGCTGCAGCGCGCGTCTGACCTGGCCCCGACGCTCGACCTGTTCGGCGTGTCGGGCACGGCGGGTGCGCAGCCGAGCCGGCGCGCGGCGCTCGCGGGCATGAGGGCGGCGAAGCTGCAGTCGGCGCCGCAGCTCGCGTCGAGCCCGGGCTCGCTGAAGAGCGCGCGCGAGGCCTACGACGGGTCGATCGCGGTGCTGGGCGGCACGGCGCCGGCGCTGGCGCTGCCCGAGCTGCAGACGGCCTACGGGGTGGCCGGCACGGCGGTGAGCTCGTTCACGCACCAGATGATGGCGGCCGAGGCGATGATCAAGCTCGGCACGAAGGTCGTGATCGCGAACAACGGCGGGTGGGACACGCACGGCGACATCAACGGCACGACGGTGCGCAACCGCATGAACACGGTGATTCTGCCGGGGCTCTCGAAGTTCCTCGAGCGCATGATGGCGGCGGGCAGCGGCTACGAGGTGACGGTCGCGATCTTCGGCGACTTCGCGCGGTCGCTGCCGGGGTCTGATCACGCCAGCTGCCTCGCGGCGACGGTCATCGGGCACCGCATCAAGGTCGGGTCGACGGGCAACGTCGACGCGCAGGTGGGCATGGCCTCGGCGCCGGGCAACGCCGGGTTCTGGTCGCTCTTGGCGACGTCGGGCGGCGTGGCGGCGGCGAACAACCCGTTCGGCGCGAACCCGCATGGGGCGCTGCTGATCTAGGCTGAGGGCCGTGCCGTTCATCGTGCTGGTGGCGACGCTGCTCGGGCAGGAGCCTGTGTCGATGAACGCCAGCGCTGCGCCGCCTGCTCCCGAGGCCGAGATCGAGCGCGGCAGGCTGTTGATTCGCGATCTGTACGAAGAGAAGGCGCTCGAGGTGCTGCAGCCTTTTTTCGACGACGAGTCGCTGCCCGATGGCTTGCGGGCGCGGGCGCTGGTCTACGCCGGCATCGCGCAGATGAACCTCGGCGAAGAGGCGAAGGCGAAGGGCACGTTTGCGCGAGCGCTCGACGTCGACATCGGCGCGACCCTGCCCGAGTGGGTCTCGCGCAAGGTGCGGGTGACGTTCGACGCCGAGCTGCAGGAGGCGATGGCCGAGCGTGAGCCGGCGGCCCCGCTGCCCACGACGCGGGTGCAGCGGCACAGCTGGGTGCTGCCGACGCTGGCTGCGGCCGGGGCCGTGTCGGCTGCGTTTTCGCTGCTGGGGTTCGTGCGGTGGTCTGACGCGTATGCGGCGCACAAGCTCGAGCCGGTGGGTACGACGGCCGAGCGAATCTATGAAGATGGCTACCAGTGGAACACCGCCGGGTGGATCTTGGGCGGCGTCGGGTTGACGCTGCTCGTGGCGGCCGCGTTGTGGTGGCTGTTGCCCGGCTGAACCGCCGGGAATGGGCTGGGGCTGGGGCTAGAGCTTTTCGCGCAGCACCTTCGCCTCGCCCGCCATCACCTCGACCTCGACACGCCGGCGTTGTTTGAGGTCGTCGTTCACGAGATCGACCACGTGCCGACCCGCGTACACGCTCACCGGCGCCACCGGCGTCACGCCCAGCGCGCGCCCGTCGAGCGTGACCTCGGCCCACGGGTCGACCCGCACGTGAAGCGTGCCCTTCGGCACCACCACCCGCTCGGGCTGCTCGCCCGCGACGTTCACCATGTAGTCGATGCCGTCGGCCGCAGAGACCAGCCGCAGCGCAGAGGGTCGCGCCGGCACTTCGAGCGGCGTGCGGCCCAGCAGCGTGCTGCCCGCGTAGACGTCGACGGGCGGTACCGCCTCGAAGGCGATCGTCTTCTCGATGGGCGCCGCGACCGGCGCCGGCGCAGCGACCTTGCGCGCCTTCGCCCGCTTCGGCCGCGTCGGCGACAGCGTCGTGACGGGCTCGTCGGCTGCAGGCTCCGGCTCGTCGGCCGCAGGCTCCGGCTCGTCGGCCGTGGGCTCGGGCTCAGGCTCCGCTGCACGCTGCACCTCTGCGGTGGGCACGGGCACGACGGGCACCGGCGGCAGAGCGTCTTCGGCCCCGCTCGAGACGCCGAACGCGACCGAGATGACCGCGAGCGCCCCGAGCACGGCGGCGAGCACCGGCACGAGGCTCGGCTTCTTCTTCTTCGGCCCCGGCACGGCCTCGTCGGGAATGACGGGGGTCACCTTCGGCGTCACGTCGGGGGCCGGCGCGGCCTGAGGCGTGCGCACGTTCACCGTGCCCTGCGGCGGTGACGCGACCGCGACGTCTTGCGTCTCACGGCTGGTCACCGGGTGCGGCGCGCGCGCCTGGCGCAGCTGCGTCACCATCGCGCCGAGCTCTGCTGCGGCGGCCGCCGCGCCCGGCTGCGCGTCGAGCCACTGCTCGAGCGCGGCCCGCATCGAGCGCGCGTTCTGCCAGCGCTTCTCGGGGTCGAGGGCGAGCGCGCGCTCGACCATCTCGAGCAGCGGCGCGGGCACGTCGGGCACCACCTGCCGCAGCGCCCTGCCCCGCCCGTGCACCACCTGCGCGAGCATCTCGTAGTCGTTCTTCGTGCGCTGGTACGGAATGTCGCCGGCGAGCAGCTCGTACAGCACGAGGCCGAGCGCGAAGAGGTCGGTGCGCTGGTCGACCTTCTGCCCGCGTGCCTGCTCGGGCGACATGTACCCGATCTTGCCCTTCGCCGTGCCGTGGGTGGTCTGACCGCCGGGGTCGGTCATGAACGTCTTCGCGATGCCGAAGTCGGCGATCTTCACCTCGCCGTCGATCGAGAGCAGCAGGTTGCTCGGGCTCACGTCGCGGTGAACGATCTTGAGCAGCTCACCGGTGTCGGGGTGACGCTGCTCGTGAATCGCCTGGAGCCCCGCGGCGGCGCGCGACGCGATGTACGCGGCCACGATGGGTGTGTGCTTCTTCTTCACCTGCAGCAGCCGATCGAGCGACGAGCCGTCGACGTACTCGAGCGCCATGAAGTACTGGCCGCCGGCGTTGCCGAGCTCGTAGATGCGCACGACGTTCGAGTCGCTGATCATCGAAGCGACCCGACCCTCTTTGAGGAACATCTCTCGCACGGCCTCGTCGTCGGCGAGGTGCGGCAAGAGCGTCTTCACCACACACTGCTTGCCCGCGCGCATCGCGAGCCAGACCTCGCCCATGCCCCCCGCGCCGAGGCGCGAGAGCACGGAGTACGAGCCGATCTGGAACCCCGCTTGCGCCACGAGCGAGCGGCTATGCTAGCCCATGGAAACGCTGATGACGTTGACCAGAGGCGTGCCTGGGCGTGAACCCGGGCCTTCAGTGGCGGTCGCGGTCGTGGTGGTGACGGGCCCCGACGCCGGCTCACGCCTCGAGCTCACCCGCGGCACCGCGCTGATCGGCACGCTCGACACGTGCGACCTCGTGCTGACCGACCCGACCGTGTCGCGGCAGCACCTGAAGCTCGAGCTCGGCGCCGGCGGCCTCAAGGCGACCGACCTGAAGAGCCGCAACGGGGTGTGGTTCAACGGCTCGAAGCTCACCGAGGCGCTGATGCCGATCGGCGCGCGGCTTCAGCTGGGCGACACCGAGCTGCGCATCGACGCGTTGGATCGGCCGAAGCCGCAGCCCGGGCGCGAGACCGAGTACCACGGCCTGCTCGGTGGCAGCGCCGCGATGCGCGAGGTGATCTCGACGGTGCAGAAGGTGGCTCCGACGAAGGTCACCGTGCTGATTCAGGGCGAGACCGGCACCGGCAAAGAGGTGGCGGCGCGCGCCATACACGCGGGCAGCGGTCGCAAGGGTGAGCTGATCGTGTTCGATGCGGGGGCGGCGTCGCCCGGCGTCATCGCGAGCGAGCTGTTCGGGCACGTGAAGGGCGCGTTCACCGATGCGCGCACCGACCGGCCCGGCGCCGCGGTCGACGCCGACGGCGGCACCCTGTTTCTCGACGAGATCGGCGAGCTCGACCTGTCGCTGCAGGCGTCGCTGTTGCGGCTGCTCGAAAATCACGAGGTGAAGCCGGTGGGCGGCAGCCGCTCACGCAAGGTCGACGTGCGGCTCGTCGCGGCGACGAACCGCGATCTGCAGGCCGAGGTGAACGCTGGCCGCTTTCGGCAAGACCTGCTGTTTCGGCTCGCGGTGGTGACGGTGGTGCTGCCGCCGCTGCGCGAGCGCCTCGATGATCTGCCGCTGCTCGCGCGCAAGCTGCTCGACGATGCGCAGCTGAGCCTCGAGCTGCACGACGAGACCCTGGCGATTCTTCGCAGCTACACGTGGCCCGGCAACGTGCGAGAGCTCAAGAACGTGCTGTTCCGCACCGCGACGCTGGGCGGGGCCCCCGACCTCTCTTCCGGCTCACACACGCCGATTCCCCGCGCGACGCAGCCGGCGGCGATGGCCGTGAAGGCCGCGGCTCCGGCGCTCGACGATGATCTGCCGCCCGACTACCGGCGCGCTCGTGAGTCGCTGCTCGCGCGGTTCGAGAAGCAGTACGTGAAAGACCTGCTCGAGAAGAGCGGCGGGAACGTGAGCGCTGCGGCGCGCACCGCGGGCATTGCGCGCGCTCACATGTACCGGCTGCTGAACAAGCACGGGCTGCAGGGCGAGTGAGGCCGTGCACGAGGACGACGACGTGAACGTTCTACGATGACGTGAACGTCCACGATGACGAGCACGTCGACGGGATCGCGAACGGGTGCGGGTGCGCGTGCGGGTGCGTTGACGACAACGCCCACGCGACACGTTGACCGGTGCAGAGAGTCGACTCGTCATCCGCGATGCGAGGTAGTGGTTCGCGTCGTCGCGGTCGTCGTAAACGCACCCGCACCCGCACCCGCACCCGAGAGGCGCCGCTCCCGTCGACGTTGCTCGTCACCGTCGAGGTGCTCGTCACCGTCGAGGTGCTCGTCACCGTGGACGTGCTCATCGTCGTACCCGTCGTCGTCATACCGCTCAACGCGGCAGCAGCAACCGCCGCAGCCGATTGTTGGCCTCGTCCGTCAGGTACAGCCGCTCGCCATCGAGCGCGACCGAGGTGCCGCTCCAGATGATGCCCGCATCGCTCGGCCCATCAGCGAGCCCGGCGATCGCGGCGGGGTTGGGCGGCGGGTACAGCAGGCTCTCGTAGAGCACCTCGACGGTGCCCGCATCGAAGTTGCCGCGCAGTACCTGCCGGGTGCGCGCCCACAGCGCATTGCCGCGCCCATCGAGCACGAAGCCGCGCACGGCGGTGTTGCCCCCCATGCGAAGCACGCGCGTCACGCCTCCATCGACCGCGAACCGGCGCATGAAGAGGTCTGCATCGAGCAGGTAGACGTCACCCTCGGTACCTCCCGCGAGCGCAGACGGCGCCGAGAGCCCACCCGCATCGGTCGCCGCGAGCACCGTCTCGACCCCCGTCATCATGTCGAAGCGGCGCAGCCGCCACGCGAGCGGGCTCTGCGTGCCGTCGACCACGAACATGAAGTCTTCGCCGTCGGGGCCGGTCGAGAACGCGAGCAGCGCGGGGCTCACGAACGAGGTGGTGATGGGCGCGCCGCCGTCGGGGCCCGCGAACGTCTCGATGCGGGTGGCGCCGGGGTCGATGCGCCGCACCACCCGGTTGCCGAGGTCGGTGATGTAGAGCGCGCCGTCGGGCCCCGGCTTCACGTCGCCCGGCAGCGCGAGCCAGCCGCCGTTGAACAGCGGGCCGTCGGGGTTCGAGCCGGCCACCGTGGGGGGCCCCGCCAGCGTGAGCACCCGCCCCGCATCGGGGATCATCAGCCGCACCGCCGCGGCATCGGCCCACGCCAGCCCGTTGCGCGGCCACAGCACCAGCCGGTCGGGCGACTGCAGCCGCGCGCTCAGCGCCGCGCCGTCACGAATCGGCTCGATCGCGCTGCCGCTCACCATGCCCTGCAGCACGAGCCCGCCGTCGCTCGACGCAGCGACCCGCCGCACCCAGTGGGTCGTCTGCTCGGCCACGGCGATCGAGTCGCCGACGCGCGTGATGCCCGCCGGCCCCGACAGCCCCGTGAACCAGTTGCTCGTCGCCGTCAGCGGCTCGAGCGGCACCGCGCGCAGCCGGTTGTTGTTCGTGTCGGCCACGATCAGCCGCCCCGCGTCGGAGTCGAGCACCAGCTGCGACGGCCCATCGAACCGCGCCGCGCTCGCGATGCCGTTCGCAGTGCCCGCAGTGCCGGCCAGATCGCCCGCGAGCACCGCGCTCGACGTGCCCGACCGCGACACGTAACGAATGCGGTTGCCCGTCTGCTCGCACACGTAGAAGCCCGCGCCGTCGTCGCTCTCGATCGCGTCTGACGGCCCGCTGAGCGGCAGCGCCAGGCCGCCGACCGGCACCACGCTGCGCGAGGTCGCGAAGAACAGCCGGTTGGCGCTCGTGTCGGCGATGAGCAGCCCGCCGTCGGCCGTGAAGCGCACCCCGCGCGGCGCCACGAGGCCCGCGTCGGCGAACCACCGCGACTCGACCGTCGCCGTGCCGAGCGGCTGCCGCACCACCCGAATGCGCCGGTTGCGCAGGTCAGACACGTAGAGCTCGCCGGTCGGCGCGACATCGACGCCCCACGGCTGGCAGAACGACGCGCTCGCCGCCGGCCCGTCGACCGCCCCGCACGCCCCGCTGCCCGCCACCGTCGAGACCCCACCGTCGGCGCGAATCACCCGAACCTTGTTGTTCGACGAGTCGGCGACGAAGACGTTGCCCGCAGGGTCGCTCGCCAGAAACTGCGGCCGCCGCAGCGTCGCCTCGGCCCACGTGCCGTCGCGGTCTCCCGGAGGGCCGTCACCCGCGATCGTCAGCAGGCAGCCGTCATCGGGGAACCCGTCGCAGTCGTCGTCGACGCCGTTCTCGCAGAGCTCGGCGACGGGCTCGCGCGCGCTCTTGCACACGAAGCCCGCGTCGACGCAGACCGTGACCCCGTCGCCGGCGCACGCGCCCAGCCCGCCGAAGCAGGCATCGCCCGCGTCGCGCACCGCGTCGTCGATCGCCCCGTTGCAGTCGTCGTCGACGCCGTTGCACACCTCGTCGAGCGGCGCGCCCGGCGACGCCGAGCACCCCTGGTCGCCCGCCACACACTCGATGACGCCCGTGCGCGCACAGCCGCCGGTGCCCGCGCTGCACGCGAGCCCGAGCTCTTCGGGGTCGCACCGCTCGACGCGGCAGCGGTCGTGAAAGCAGACCAGCCCTCGCGGGCACTGCCCCTGCGAGTCGCACTGCGAGCCCTCGAGCTGCGGCGGCGGCGGGCACCCCGCGAGCCCCACCCCCAGCACGCAGAACAGCGCTCTCATAGGCGTGCCCTATCAAAACGATGCAGACGATGTCTTGGCAGCATCAGAGGGAAAGCCACATTGAGAGGGGGCGAACACAAGCACACAGGAGCCTCAAACACATGTTGACCGTTGGAGATCGTTTCCCCGAATTCAAGCTTCAGTCCGTCGTTTCCCTCGACACCGGCAACGAGTTCAAGGAGCTCACCCAGACCGACTCGCCCGGCAAGTGGAAGGTCGTCTTCTTGTGGCCGATGGACTTCACGTTCGTCTGCCCGACCGAGATCGCCGAGTTCGGGAAGAAGAACCGCGACTTCGAAGACCGCGACACGAAGGTCTACGGCGCGAGCACCGACACGCAGTTCGTGCACCTCGCCTGGCGCAAGAACCACCCCGACCTGAAGACGCTGCCCTTCCCCATGCTCGCCGACACGAAGCGCGAGCTGTCGACCGCGCTCGGGGTGCTGCACAAGGGCGACGGCGTGCCGCTGCGCGCGACGTTCATCGTCGACCCCGAGGGCGTCATTCGGCACGTGAGCGTCAACGATCTCAACGTCGGCCGAAACGTCGACGAGGTGCTGCGCGTGCTCGACGCCCTGCAGACCGACGAGCTGTGCCCCTGCAACTGGAAGAAGG
>JAEUJP010000617.1 GCA_016793725.1 Myxococcaceae bacterium
GTGCCGCGACAGCACTCGGCGACGGCCGACTTCGGCTGCTCGGCGACGACGAGGTCGCGCGAACCGACAGCGCGCTCATCGATGCTGGGCACGATGCCGAGGAAGGTCAGGGCGAGCCCCTGCTCGATCTGCTCCTGCCCGTTCACCGTGTTGTCGAGGAACTCGAGACCGAGCGCGAACCCGAGGCCCAAGAGCAGACCGATGAGGGCGCCCATCAGCATCAACTCGCGAACCTTCGGCTTGCTCGGAGATGCCGCGGCGCGAGCGGCGTCGAGCATGCTCACATTGTTGAGCCGTGTGCTGCCCGAGAGGCTCGTCTCTTTCAGGCTTCGCAGCGCGACATCGTACAGCTTCAGGTTGAACTCGTGAGCACGTCGGAGCTTCAGGTACTCGGGCTCGTATTTGTTCGCGAGTTGGGCTTCGGCCTTCGCCTGGTTCAAGTCGGTGACGAGGTATTTCTCGGTCGCCACGATGTCGTTGTACTCGGATCGCGCAGTGAAGAGCGCCGCGTCGATCTCGGACTTCAGCGACCGCTCGGCGACCGTGAGCCGCTGCTTGCACGAGATGTACTTGGGGTGCTTCTCGAGGAGCCGCTCTTCGAGCTCACTGCATTCGAAGCGCAGGTCCATGACCTTCTTCTTGAGCGTATTGATCGCCTCGGCGAGGGCCGCGGGGATCAGCGCGATGCGTGCCGCGTCGTTGGCATCAACGTCTTTTTCGACTGCCACGACGGCGTCGTACCGGGCCTTGAGCGCGGCCTTCTTCAACCGCACGTTCGTCAGCTCGTCGTTGATGCGAGACACGCGCAAGCTGACGGTGTTCTGCTTGTCTTCCCAACCGCTCGAGATGATGTCGTGTGCATTCTTGAACTCAGACAGCTCGGTCGAAGAGCGCTGCAGCTTGCTCTCGAGATCGGGCAGTTGGGTCTCGAGCGACTCGGAGGCGGTCTCGGTCGTGGCCGTCTTCGCCGCCAGGTTGTGCTCCATGTAGGCCTGGGCAAAGGCGTTCGCGAGGCCAGCAGCGAGTACCGGGTCGGGGTCCTCGACGATGAGGCGCACCACGCGCGACTCTTTCACGGGCTCGACCGCGAGCCGGCCGAGCATGACACCCCCGGGGTCGCTCGTCGCCGAGAGCCGCGCACGCAATTCTGTCAGCGCCTTCAGACCCGCGGCGCGGGCCTCTTCGGAGGGCACGGCGTCGAGGCTCAAAAATCTGTCGTCGCGCGCGGTGGCGACCTTTCGGGCGACGCGCTCGGCGACCACCCGACTCTTCATCACCGTGTACTGAGTCTCGTAATACTCTTTGCTCACCCAGAACGGCTGCGCGGTGTCGGCGACGTCTTGAACCTGCGCATTGCCGAGCACCTTCGGGGCCACAGTGTCGATCACCAGGGTCGCCGTGGCTCCGTAGATGCGCTGCTGCCGCACGGTGTGAACGCCGGTGACGATCATCGCTGCGATGAACGTGCCGAGAATCACCCAGCGCCGCCGCATGACCACACGCCAATAGGCGCGCAGATCGATGGGGCTTTCGCCGCCCGCCGGAGGGGGCGCAGCGTTCGACGGTGCGTCAGAGAAGGTGGTCGCCATGCGCGGGTGTGAATTGGCTCGTATACGCAATGGCTCCGGTGAAGTCGAGCCACCGCCCTGAGCCCTTCGTGCCCAAAACCCGCCTACCGATTCACGGTTTTTTCACGAACCGCATGGGCGCTCTCGCATTGCGGCCCTTGTTCGCCGCCCGCAGGGCATCGGGGTCGAGCCCGCTCAGGTACAGCGCGGTCGCATACACGTGGCCGGCGTCGGACAAGAACGACGTCGCCGCTTTGGTACGGCCCGAGATCAACGCGCCGGTGATCGGGTCATACGCAGGGTCCAGCGAGCCATCGGGCATGATCGGTATGCCCTTCAGCGTCGTGGCGCCCACCCGACCGTACTGCCGGTTCCCCTGAACGGTGCCGCCCAGGAAGGCGACCGACGAGACCTCCCAGTGCTGGCAGCAGTCCTGCTTCATGATCTCGGCGTACTTCTCGGCGTCGGTCGGGAACTTCACGTTGTCCATCAGAATGCCTGCGACGTCGCCGCTGATCGTGCGCCCCATCTCGCTCGCCAGCACGATCGTCGTGCACTCCCACAACGTCTTCCCACCCGGTGACCCCGGCGCCGGCGTCGACTTCAGCTTCGCCACCAGCGCCTTCAGCGGCGTCCACAGGTCTCGCCGCATCGAGCCCAGCTGATCGCTCTGCCCCTGGTTCGACCGAATGCTCTGCCGATCACGGTGCGTGTCGAACCCGCGAATCTGCCGGTTCTCGATCCAGAACCCGATCGAGATGCCCGCCCGCATCAGCTCGTACGTCATCATCGCCTGCACGTTCGTGTTCGGAGCGTTCTTGCTCCGCGCCGGCATCTCGTTCACCGACGTCGACGTCGGCTGCTCATCTGCCGGCACCACCCCGAAGTCGGTTCTCAGCGCCGCGTCCGTGAACATCGTCGCCGGGTTCACCGTGATGCCCGTCGCACCACTCAGCTGCCGGTGAATCGCCACCGCCGACGCGAACGCCCGCACCGATTCCCCGTCTTTTCCCGTCAAGAACTCGTCGTGCAGCCGATCGACGAACTGCCGAATGCGCACCCCCTTCGCCCCATTCGTCACCGACCCCAACGAGCCCAGCCGCGCCCGCATGTCTGCCGGCGTCTGCCCGTACACCGTGTGCGCGAACGCAGGCCCCAGCTTCTCGTAGTACCCCTTCCCCTCCGTGTAGGTCGCCTCCGAGAGCTCACCGTCAGAGAGCCACCGGTGCCACGACACGTGCGGCAGCGGAGCCGCCGACCCATACGCCTCGCAGAATGCCTGCATCACCGTGCGCTCGTTCGCCGCCCGCAGCGCCGACGGCGCGTAATACGAGCTGTACTTCCCGTAGTGGTACTCGAGCCGCGAGCCCGAGTGAAACGCGTTGCCCTCGTGCGACGCCACCACCGCCAGATCGGGAAACAACGACAGGCCATCGCGAGCCAGGTACCCGTACTCGATGTTCCCCTCGACCGCCTTCAGCGCCTGCGTCGCCGACGGGTAGCCCTTCGGGCGATAGAACTGCGCGCTCCACGACGGCATCGGGTTCAGCGTGCCCGCCGGCACCGTCATCGTCGCGTGGTTCGGCGTGTCGACCGGCGAGAACATGCAGTAGCTGTCCCAGCCGCCCTCCTGGAACCAGTAGATCAGATAGCGCGGCTCACCCATCGCCTGCGCCGACGCCGACGCCAGCCCCAACGACTTCGAAGTGCCCGGCACCCCGTACCGCTCGAACCACGCGAGCCAGTCGAGCACCGAGATCGCTCCACCCGCAGCCGCTCCCGCCAGAAATGAACGCCGCTTCATGGCACCCTCTGGTACGACTTCGAGAGCGCGACCGTCTTCAGCACGGCCCGAAGATCTCCGTTCGTCGCGAACGTCAGATCCCACAGCTGCTTGTACAGCTCCCGCTCGTCTTCTTCGACGCGCATGTCGCGCCCCAACAAGAGCCGATGTTGGCTCTGCAAGATCGATCTCACGAACGACTCCTTCTTCACCGCCGTCGCCGCGAACCCCTGCATGCCTCTGCCCTTGAACGGGTACGTCGGCACCATCGCCCGATCGCTGTCGTCCACCGCCATCATCGTGTCGGGGTCGACCGCGCGAAACGCCCCGTCGTCGCCCCACGACAGCCGTTGATGCGAGAGCGGCGTCAGCAGCTGATGGCAGCTGAAGCAGATGCTCGTCGGGTCGACCGTCGACGACGCCGTCGCCGTGCCGCGCTGCGCGAACACCTCGGGCGGCACCTCGAACACCTTGCCCATGAAGTCGGTCAGCACCCGCGCCGCGTAGTTGTAGTGCGGCAACCCCTGCTTGCCCTGAATGAACCCCTTCATCGTGAGCAGACCCGACTTGCCGTGCTCCGCCGGTCGCGCCGCCACCGCCCAGGCCGGGTCGACCACGTAGTCGGCCGTCAGCAGCTCGAAGAACGGCTTGCCCGTCAGGGTCAGGTGCGTCCACAACCGGGCCGGCTCGTCGCTCACCGCCGTGCCCGACGACTCGGTGCGCAGCCGCATTCTGCCGAAGTAGTAGGTCTTGAAGTCCGGCGACGCGATGAACGCATCGAACATCGCCGCGAACGTCGCCCCCGCCATGAACGCCGAAAACTCTGCCGCCGTCGGAGGCCGGCCCATCAGATCGAGCGCCAGCTTCACCAGCAGGAGCTTCTGCTTCTCGGCCCCCGTGCGCCCGTCTGCCGACGGAGCCACCGTGAACAAGAAGTCGGGGTGCTGCACCAGCGCCTCACACACCCCGCCCCACGCCTCGACCAGCGGCACGATCGCGTCGAGATCTCTGAGCAGCCCGTACGACTCCGTCAGCTCGGCCGCCGTCGCCGGCCGGTACAGCATGCGCGTGTACAGCGTGTTCAGCTGCGCCTTCGCGGCCGTCTCGCGCGCCGTGCCGCCGCCGCCCTGCGGCCCGATCAGCTGAAACCGGTCGATCGTGACGTTGCGGTCGTCACCCGAGATCGGCGTCGGGTTGTTGTAGTCGTTGATGTACGCGATCGACAGCGCGTGCATGCCGCCCGTCGCCACCGGCGCCGTGAACGTCAGGTCGACGAAGTTCGCCTGGTCGGTGAACGTGAACGTCGTCAGCGTCGCGCCGTCGAGCTTCACCTCGACCTTCGGCCCGTCGGTGCCCGAGTTGTCGGCCTTCGCCCGCACCACGAACTGGTACGTGCCCGCCGACGGCAGCGTCACCGCCGTCGACATGATGCAGTTCGTGTAGCAGTGGAAGCCCGGCGCCTGAGCGCTGCCGAACCCCGTCGTGCCGCCGCTCTCGCTCGTGCGCGTCACCCCGGTGCCCTCGGCCTCGAACGTCAGCGTCTGCGACGCCGCGATGTCGGTGATCGCCGCCGCCGTGTCGAAGCCCACGAACGGCCCCGTCTTCGCCGTCACCGCCTGCGCGCACACGTCGGGCGCCAGCTTGTCGAGCCCGAGCAGAAACTCACTCGTCGCCGCCCGCGCCTCGTTGAACCGCGTCGTGAAGTCGACGCCTCCGAACAGGCCGATGTTCGCGCTGTACTGGTTCACTCCGCCGCGCACCCAGTCGTCGGCGAACACCTGCTTCACGCGGCCCTGCAGCTGCACCATGTTGATGAAGCTGTTCTCGTAGCCCGTGTGCGCCGGCCCCGCGTACGGA
>JAEUJP010000726.1 GCA_016793725.1 Myxococcaceae bacterium
GCCGGTCGCCACCGACGAGCACGAGACGAGCAGCGCAGCGAGAACGGCTGAGAGAACGTGGCGCATGGTGCGCCCGTACCACGGAACTACGCCGGCTCGATGCTGAGCAACCGGAACGTGCCGGGCACGTGGTACGCGCGATACCGGCCGCCGCTCATCTTCTCCCACGCGGCGTGGTTCGTCTGCAGGCGCACGTTCGCAATCACGTAGAACCAGGTGTTGCCGGTTCGGCGCCCGCGAACCACGAGCTTCTCGAGCGGGCCCTCGACGGCCTCGCACGTGCCGGCCCGATGCGCGTCGCGCATGCGCACGCCCTGCTTCCGCACCACGTAGCCGAGCACGAGCGGAAGGCCGCCGAAGATGTGGCCTAGAAACATGCCGACGAACAGCGCAGAGCCGAGCTTCTCTGGCATGACGAACGTGAAGTCCTGATGTTTGAGGGCGTCGGGGAAAAACGCGCTGAGCAGCCCAAGAAGCTCTGCGAGCGCTCCGATGCCGAGCATCACCGAGCCGAACCGCACGTCGGTGGTGCCGAGCGCGATGCCGTATGCCTGCTGCTCGGGCGTGAGGCGCCCTGCCCGGTTCGCCTCGAGGTCTTCGACGCTGAAGCCGTGTGCTGCGCCGAGGCCGGGGGCGAACGTCTTCGGCTTGGGCGGAGGGCGACCGGTGAGCGCGATGAGGGCAGCGATGACGGCGACGATGGGCCCGACGGGGCGCAGCTCGCTCAGGCGCGGGTTCGTGAAGCCGATGAAGCCGAGCAGCGCGGCGGCGAAGAAGAAGACGAGTGCCACCACCTTTCGTCTTGAGGTCATGTCCGTGTCCGGGAGCCGCAGCGTAGTGCGTCGCTCGCGCGCCATGAACTCGCTGCGCACATTGCGCGACGCCATCGTCGCCGAGCCCGATGACCTCGGGCTGCGACGCGTGTACGCCGACGCCCTGCTCGAACGTGGCGACCCGCGCGGCCAGTTCATTCACGTGCAGCTGCAGCTCGAAGTGAACCGAACGCCCGAGCTCGAAGCGGCCGAGGCCGCGCTGCTCGAGCGCTACCGCCACCACTGGGCGCTGCCCGTTCGGCCCGACCACCACGGCGTGAAGTTCGTGCGTGGCTTCGTCGAGGAGTGGACCTGCTCGCTCGACGAGCTGCTCAATCGGGGTAAGCGGGTCTTGAAGGCCACTCCACTGCGCCTGCTGCGCCTCGCGTGCGTCACGCAGACCGAGGTCTTCCAGCTGCCTCGTTCGTTGGCCCTGCGCAACGTGCGTGAGCTCGAGCTCGACGGCCTCAGGGCGTGGCCGTTCGTCGAGCTGTCGAGGGTGAAGTTCGAACGGCTCGAGCGCCTCGTGCTGCGCGGCGACCCCGGTGGCGCCAGCTACGGCTTTCACGAGCTGCTCGGCGCCCCCTGGTTTCCTCGACTGAAAGAGCTCGAGGTCAGGCTCCCGATCGCGAAGGAGCTGCGCGACCGGGTTCAGCACCTCGCGCCATCGAACGGTCGTGCACGCGCTTGAGGAAGACGAGCCCGAGCGTCGCGCCGACGATCGCATAGGCCATGTCTTTCTGCGCGTCCCAGATGTCACCCTGGGTACCGAGAAAGGCGTCGCCGCCCGCCGGGTCGAGCACGGCGGCGGCGCCCCACTCGACCAGCTCCCACACGGCCGCGAAGCAGCCGACGATGCTGACGGCAGTGAAGCTCAGCCACCCGCCGTCTTTCATGAGCTGCTTGCGCAGGTAGATTTCGCGAATCGTGAACACGGGGAAGAAGCCGAACGCGAAGTGACCCATCTTGTCGTAGTTGTTGCGTGAGCCGCCGAAGGCCTCGCGCATCCACTCCCCCAGCGGCGCCTTCGCGTACGTGTAGAAGCCGCCGTACGCGAGAATCACGATGTGCACGAACACGCAGACGTAGACGAGGTTCGAGAACCGAAACGAACGGTACGTCGCCGCAAGAATTGCGCAGCCGATGATTCCCGGGCCGACCTCGAGCAGCCAGTTGAGCCGGCTCTCGGGCGTAAACACGAGCGTATAAGCCATGACTCCGAGAATGATGAGCAGCAGCGCTTCAGGCAGCCGTCGCACCATTTGCCAAGCCTAGCGGCTTCCGCTTAAAGCTCGGGTCCGAAGATGCTGCGGTACCGCGCCGACCTCCGCACCCTGGGCATGCTGACCACGTACGCGCTGCTGTGCGCGGGCGGGTTCATCGTGAAGCCGACCGGCTGGCTCGCGGTCGCGTGGGTGGTGGTGACGGCCGCCGTCTCGTGGTTCTGCGCGGTCATCGCGCACAACGTGGTGCACTGCCCGGTGTTCACGAAGCGGTGGCTGAACAAGGCCATGCAGGTCTGGGTCTCGCTCTCGTACGGCTTCCCCATCAGTGACTACATCCCCGGTCACAACCTCTCGCACCACCGCTACACCCAGCTCGCCGAAGACGTGATGCGCACCACCAAGGTGCGCTTCAAGTGGAACCTGCTCAACCTGCTCTTCTTCATGCTGGCGGTGACGCCGGCGATTCTTCGCGGCAACGCCCGCTACAAGAAGCTCAAGGGGCCGCTGGCGAAAGAGTGGAACAAGCAGCTCCTGATCGAGGCCGTCGCCGTGTGGTCGGTGAAGGTTGGCCTCACGCTGCTCGACTGGCGTGCCGCGCTGATGTTCGTCTGGGTGCCGCACCTCGTCGCGAACTGGGGCATCGTCAGCATCAACTACCTGCAGCACGACGGCTGCGACGAGAAGCACGTCGCGAACCACTCGCGCAACTTCACCGGCGGGCTGATGAACTGGCTCTGCTTCAACAACGGGTATCACGGCATTCATCACGACGAGCCGGGCCTGCACTGGAGCCTCACTCCCGCCGCTCACGCCGAGCGCGTGCGCCCGAACCTGCACCCCGCGCTCGAGCAGCCGAACCTGCTGTCGTACGCGTTCACCGCGTTCGTGTGGCCGGCCAAGCGCGTGACGTTCGAGGGCAAGCCGGTGGTGCTGCCTCCGCTCGAGCCTGATCGCGACTGGGTGAAGCCCGAAGACGTGGCCGACGCCAGCGTGCCCGAGCCGGCGTGACGTTGCTGCTCGCCATCGCGCTCGCCGCGAGCCCGCTGCAGACGGCGAAGGCCCACCTCGACAAGGGCCAGCTCGACGAGCTGCCGTTCGACTTCGAAGGGCAGACGCTGAAAGCCGCCGAGAAGGCCGAGGCCGTGAAGCTGCTCGCCGCGGCCACCCAAGCGGCGCTGCAGAAGAAAGATGACGACCTCGCGCTGCTGCTCGCCCAGACCGCGCTGAAGCTCGAGCCGAAGTCACCCGTCGCGCTCGAGGCCGCCGGCCGCGCCGCGTTCTCGCACCAGGCGTTCGAGATGGCCGAGCGGTACACCGACGCGTGGCTCTCGGTCGAGCCGTCGTCGGGCGCAGCCCACCAGCTGCGCGCCGAGCTCGCCGCCGAGGCCGGCGAGTGGGACAGGGTGCTGCAGCACACGAAAGACCTCGACTCACCCGGCGCCAGGGCGCTGCGCGCGCGCGCCGAGCGCGAGAAGACCCAGCGCGCTGACGCCATCACCTCGCTCAAGGGGTTCGAGAAGGCGCTGGCCGAGGCGCGGAAAAACCCTCTTCCGAAGAGCGAGGCGCCGCGCCCGATGGCCGAGGCGCGCACCAGCGACGTCGTGCTCTACAGCACGTCGTGGTGCCAGTACTGCAAGACCGCGCGCCAGTGGCTGACGCGCAAGGGCGTGAGCTTCACCGAGCGTGACATCGAGACCGACCCCGATGCGATGCGCGAGCTCGCGCAGAAGGCGGCGGCGGCGGGCGTCGAGGCGACCGGCGTGCCGGTGATCGACGTGAAGGGCAAGCTCATCGTCGGGTTCGACGCTTCGGCGATCGAACAGGCGATGTAGCGACGGGCGCTCTGCCGAAGGGGCGCTCTGCCGAAGGGACAGGCAGTTTTTCCGGTCGGCCGCTGCGTCGAAAGATGTTCGCTTCTGGCCGGAAAATCAGCCTGTCCCTATCGGCGCGCTACGGCCAGCGCCGTCGCGGGCACCGGTGAGCGCGCGAGCTTCGCGTCGAACAGCCGGTCGGCCGCTTCGACCAGCGACGCGCCGTACGCCACGTGCTTGCGCAGCCGCGCAGGAATCGAGTCGCACCCCGCCGACACCGCCAGTATCGCGCCGCACACCGCCGCCGCCACGTCGGCCTCGCCGCCGCAGCGTAGGACCATCGCCATCGCCTCGCGAAAGTCGTTCGGCACCTTCAGCGCGGCGTACAGCGCAGTCAGCAGCACGGGCGCGACGTGTGACGGCAGACCCGGCTCTGCGTCGAGCACCGAAGCGCTGACGCCGATGCGCCGCAGGGCGGGCAGCGCGCGCTCGGGCTCCCACGCGAGCACGCGGGGCAGGTAGTAGATCTCGTCGGCGAAGTCGCCGTCGCAGCCGGCCGCCGCCTTCGACAGCTCTTCGCAGAACAGCTGCGGCGTGCACGGCTCGCCCGTCAGCCCGAGCTGAACGGCGCGCGCGACCGCCGCAGCACCGGCCGCACACGTCGGGTCTTTGTGCGTGAGCACGGTCAGCACGGCCGCGTCGTGCGCGAGGCGCGACGGGCTGTCGTCGCCCCACAGGCCGATCACGACGCCGCGCGACAGGCACGACGCGTCTTTCACGCCGACGTCGGCGCCCGCGCTCATCCACGGAGTGCCGCGCTGCAGCTGCTCGACCGCCGCCGTCATCGCGATGGGCGGCATCAAGATGACGCCCTCTTGCCAGAGCCAGCAGAGGTGGGCCGCGGCGCTGCGGCCGTCGACCTTGCCCTCTTTGGCGATGCTCTCGGCCATGGCGAGCAGCACCTGGGTGTCGTCAGAGAACTGGCCGCGGGCGAACTTGCCGCGGGGGCGGGGCACGAAGTCGTCGGCGAGGCCGTGGGTGCGGCTCATCGACTGGGGGGCCATGCCGCGAAACGGAAAGCCGAGGGCGTCGCCCACTGCGAACCCCAGCACGGCGGCACGGAAACGGTCGTGGAGGTCAGGCAGGGGGAGCGACAACGCGGAGGCACCTTACGAAATCAGCGCGGCAGAAAGCGAGGGGCGGTAATACGTCAGGCCATGTCTGAAGACGGCCCGAAGTTCCCGACGGTGCTCCCCACTGACCCGCTGAAGCGCACCCTGCTGGTGACGGCGGGGCGAATCGCGCGACGGGTCGCTCCGTGGGAGGCGACGAAGGTGGCGCGCGGCGAGCTGCCGAACGACCTGACGCTGTGGCACCGGGTGCTGCTCGCTGCGACGGTCGACCGGGCCGAAAAGAAGGGCGACCTGGCGGCGCTCGAGCCGCTGCACCGCTGGTTGTGGACGGGCAAACAGGCCGAGGTGTTTCACCGCACGGCGCGCGACCGGTTCACGAAGTGGTGGCTGCCGCACCACAGCAAGATCGTCGAGCCGCTGCGCGAGGTGCTCGAGAAGAACGGCATCAAGACGCTGGTCGAGGTCGGCGCGGGCAACGGGCTGGTGCTGGCCGACCTGGCGAAGCGGCTGCCGAAGGTCGAGAAGCTCATCGGCCTCGACCTGAGCGAAGCGCAGATGCAAGCCAACGCGCGCGAGACGACCGACCCGCGGTTTCAGTTCGTGGGCGGCGACGCGGGGGCGTGGCTGCCGCAGCACGCGGGCAACGGCTGGGCGGTGGTCACGAACGCGGGGGTGTTCGAGTACTTCCCGCAAGAGCGGCTGCAAGAGCTGTTCGGCTTTCTCGCGACGAAGAGGCCGGCGTGCATCTCGCTGATCGAGCCGCTGGCCGAGCACTTCGACCCCGAGGTGGCGAGGCCGTCGGTGCCGTACAACTTCGAGCGCTCGTTCTCACACCCCTACGTCGCGATGCTGCAGAAGGCGGGCTTCAAGATTCAGTGGCGCCAGGAGCAGCACATCGACGGCGTGCGGTGGATCATGATGGTCGCTCAAGCGGCGGCTTGAGCGGTGAACGACACCTTCAGGCCGTCGTGATGCACGGCCAGCTTGGGGTGTGCGATCCAGTGGCAGCCTCCGCAGTACGAGGTCGCATTCCCGTCGAGGACGCGAATGTGCACGTCGCCACCGCAGACGGCGCATGCCTCTGGGAAAGTGGTCTCAGCGTTCTTTGGCAGTTCGCGTTCCATGGTTAATGGGTAACGCGTTCAACGAACGCCGCAATCCACCCGGTCTAAGTCACCCGTGGCGGCCACTTACGAGCCGGAAAACGACGCGGTTAATCAGCGTCGAATGATGCGCGCCCGCCGCCGCTGCGATTGCACGAATCGCCGAGTGGATAACGGCGGCGCAGTCGCTACGCCACGAATGTCGCGGGTCTGGTAGACCAGCGCGCACCATGGCCGGCGGAGGCGGAGGCTCGGGGTGGATCAAGATGCTCGCCGGCGGCGGCGCCATCGTCGCGGTCGCGACGTTCGTGCTGCCGCGGGTGCTGCCCGACCTGGTGTGGCTGCGCGGGCTGGCGCTGGGGCTCGGCGGGCTCGCGGTGGTGTTCGGCTCGTGCGAGGCGATGATCAAGAGCGTCGACGGCGTCGGAGCAAGGCTCGGGTGGAACCCGTTCGTCGCGGGCACGATGGCGGGCCTCGCGTCGAACGTGCCCGAGCTCGTCATGCTCGGCTTCGTGCTGGCCGCCGAGCCGCGCGTCGGTTTCGTGGTGACGTGCCTCACGCTGCACGTCGGCGCGCTCGTGTTCGGCATCTACAGCGTGTTCTTGCCGCGCGACAAGACGGGGCACGCGCGGCTGCCCGATGCGCTGGTGAAGGTGACGACCGACCTGTTCGCGGCGGCGGCGGGCGTGTTTCTGGGCACGGGGCTGATCATGCTGCTGCTCCGTGTGTTCTCGGCCGGCCTGCACCAGGGTGAGGGGCTCGGCGTCGCCGACCTCGCGGTGCTGGGTGTGGCCCTGCTGATCGTGCAGGGTGTGGCGACGGTCGAGCTGGTGAAGCGGTTCAGCGGCGACGAGGCGCCAGCGCCGGCGCCGGCTGCGGGAATCGAAGCCGAGCCGAAGAAGGCTCCGCCGAGCCCGGCGGTCATCGCGGGCTTCGGGGCCATCGGCCTGGGCGGCTCGGTGGTGGGCGGTCACGCGGTGGGCGACTTCGCCGACATTCTGGTGAGCGGGCTCGCGGCGCGCGGAGTGCCCGAGATGGTCGGCGCGATGCTGCTCAGCGTGTTCGCGTCGTCGGGCGCGCTCGCGATGATCATCACCTCGCACTCGAAGAAGAACTACGATGTCGCGCTGGCGTCGGCGGCCGGCCAGGTGAGCCAGGTGCCGTTCGTGGTGCTGCCCGTCGCGATGCTGATTCTCGCCGTGCTCGCGACGCTCGGCGTGATTCCCAGGCTCGCGAGCGGCGCCGTGCTGCCCATCGACCTCGAGACGACGAGCGTCATGCTGCTCGCGTTTCCGCCGATGCTGCTCTTGAACAAGGCGGTGCAAGACGACGGGCACGTGAGCTGGGTCGAGACCGCAG
The DNA here is from genome assembly GCA_016793725.1 of Myxococcaceae bacterium. Lineage (GTDB taxonomy): Bacteria > Myxococcota > Myxococcia > Myxococcales > Myxococcaceae > Xiheicaenimonas > Xiheicaenimonas phototrophica. The sequence continues at coordinate 7,445 of JAEUJP010000726.1, forward strand.
CGATGGTGTGCGTCTTCGCCGTGGTGCTGTACCTGCTCGCCGTGCACGGCTGAGCTGTTTCACCGAAGAGACAGTGGAGCGTCGAGACTGGCGGCCACTTCATGAGCGCCCACCTGTAGGCGCCCTCCAAGCGGCCGAAACCGCGGCTCTTCGGGCCGGCACACGCCGCGCACTCCCGGGCCGCCATGAACCAGCTCATCGCCCTCATCGTGCTGACCGCCTCCACCACCTTCGCTTCGTCGCCGCTCGAGGTTTCGCTGGGCGCACGCACCTCGCTCGAGACGAAGAAGTCGGTGCGCGCCGTCGTCGTGCGCGACCCGTCGCTGCTCGCGGTCACGACGACTGAAGACGTGGCGCTCGAGGGCAAGAAGAGCGGCGTGACGTCGGTGACCGTCACGTACGCAGATGGCGAGGTCGAGCAGACGCTCGTGGTGGTGGGCGACGGCATCAACGCCGACGGCATGAGCGGCGAGAAGGCGCAGAGAGTTGACGTGAAAGGCGCGCGCCGGTAACAACCGCGCGCATGAGACGGCTCGCGCTGCTGCTCGTGGTGACCGGCTGTGGTGGTGGCGGGCCTTCGCTGTCGACCGACCGTGCGGCGTACGAGCTGTCGAGCGGCTCGGTGCTCGTGAAGGTCGCGGTGAACGTCGGCCCGCAGGGTGTGAAGCACGACGGCTGCTACCTCATCGACCGCCTCGGCGACGACGGCAGCTGGTCGCCGTACAGCCCCCTTCCCGGCTTCGTTCGCGGCTGCCACGCGGCGGGCCCCACCGACATTCCGCCGTTCGGCAGCGCTGCCATCAGAGAAGAGCTGCGCGAGCCGGGCACGTACCGCTACCGCACGACCGTCTCGACCGGTGCCGGCGCCAACGAGCAGCTGATCAGCAACACCTTCGAAGTGCGCTGACCGTCGTCGCCTCGCTCGCCCCGACGCTATTTCTTGTTTCGCAGCTCTGCCTCGAGCTCGGCAACGCGGCGGTCGGCCGCTTCGCGGCGGCGGGTCTCGTCTTCGCGGCGGCGGGTCTCGTCTTCGCGGCGCCGGGTCTCGTCTTCGCGGCGCCGGGTCTCGTCTTCGAGGCGCTGCTGCAGGTCGTCGACCATCTGCTCGAGACGTTGGGCGAGCTCCGAGGTCTCGAGCAGCAACGCATTGCCGTCGTAGAACCTGAGCTTGCCGTGCTCGAGCTGCAGATCGAGCGCGAGCTGCTCGCACCGGTACCGCCCATGTTGAGGGACGATGGGCACGTACTTCTTGCCGCTCTCTGAGAGCCGGTAGGCCAGCAGCGCGGGAATGTTGCGGTCGAAGATGAAGTACTCGGGAACACCCAGGCGCGCGTAGCGCTCGACGTTGTCGACCGCGTCTTTTTTGCGGTCGCCGCCGACGTGCACCTCCATCACCACGTGGAGCCCCTGCCCTTCGTGGTCGACCACCCACTTGCCTCGCTCTTTGTCTTCAGCGCCGACGACCGCGAGCAGGTCTGGCGCGAAGCGCGCCTCTCCCGGGTAGTACACGGGCAGCTCCGAGGCGAGGTACACGGCCTTGCCCTTGCGACGAAAGTGGTTGCGGAGCGTGTCGAGCGCCGACACCTTGCCCCAGAAGTGCAGGTCACCCTCAGGCGGCGACAGCTCTGCGTCGGTCACCTCATCGGGCAGCTCTGCGACGACGCGCTCGCGCTCGGCGGGGCTCAGGCGCAGCCACTCTTCGTGCGTCGGGGCTCGGGGCCAGGCGTTCGGCTCACTTCGAGTGCTGCGGGGCATGACGTGCCCTAGCGTCCACCGCGCGTCGGCGGCCCGTCAACTGCCCGCGGCCGAGTTCCCGTCGGCCGCAGGCAGTACCCGTACATTCGTACCGCTGTGACGCTGGCGCGTCAACGCTGCCCGCGGCCGAGTTCCCGTCGGCCGCAGGCACGACC
>JAEUJP010000727.1 GCA_016793725.1 Myxococcaceae bacterium
GCGAGCACGCCCTGCAAGAGCCCGCCGCTGCCCTCTTCGCTCGTCACCATCAGCAGCCGGCTCGCGCGGAGCGCGGTCGACAAGAGGCGCACGCTCCTGGCGCCGTCGGCGTCGGGGGCGGTGCGGTAGCGGGCGCTCCACTGGGCGGCGGCGAGCTCGGGCGCGGCGGCGTTGAGCTGCACATCGAGCGCCGCCGTCGGCGCGGCGGCGCGCACCAGCTTCACGTCGCTCTCGTAGCCGTCTGCGTCGAGCCTCACCACGTGTGCCCCTTCGAGTACTTCGAGTGTGCACGGGGTGGTGCAACCGGTAGACCGCCCGTCGAGCTCGACCCGGGCGTCGGCGGTGCCACCGACGCTCAGGGGAATCGTCTTCATCGCGGCCGCTTGTGTGTAGGCCTTCGCGATGACGGCCTCGACCTCGGGGCTCACACTGCCGGCTTCAGCCGGCACCTGTAGGCTCGAGACTGCAAGTTGGGTCGCGGCGCGGCGGGCGGGCTCGAGCTTGCCGGCGCCGACGTGGCAGGCGACGCGCCACAGCAAGATGCGCGCGGCCGAGACGCGATCGCGCTGGCCGAGCGCGGTGGTGAGCGCGGCGTCGTCGTTCACCTGCTCGATGCACCTGTTGAAGTCGGCGTCGACGTAGGCCTTGCGTGCCGCAGAGATGCGCTCCTGCGGCAGGGCCGGCAGCATGAGCGTGGGCTCGGGCGAGTTCGGCAGCTCGACGCGGCGGAGCACGACGCCCTGGGCCGCGGCGTCGAGCGCCTCTTGCGCGACATCGGCGCCGCGGGTGACCACGGAGATCGACGGCGCCACGGGCTCGGCGGCGAGCATGAGGCTGAGCAGGCACAGGTGCGACATCGACGTGCGCGCTTAGCATGCGAAAGGCGTGCTGAGTGGCCGGCGCGCGTAGAATGCGGCGCGCGTGCAGGCAGGCAAGTACCGACTCGTGAAGCTCATCGGCCGCGGAGGCATGGGCGAGGTGTGGGAAGGCGCCCTGGCCGGCGAGAAGGGCTTCGCGCGGCGCGTCGCGATCAAGAAGATGATCGGCAAGCACGACGGCGGCTGGGAGCACCGCTTTCTCGAAGAGGCGCGCATCGCCTCGCGGCTGCACCACGCGAACATCGTGTCGGTGCTCGACTTCGGCGTCGAAGACGGCGCGTACTTCCAGGTGCTCGAGCTGATCGACGGCATCGACGCGCGCCACGTGTTCGAGCGCGCGCACGAGCGCGGCACCCCGCTGCCCGTCGAGCTCGCCCTGCACATCTGCATCGAGGTCGCCCACGGCCTGCAGTCGGCGCACGCGGCGCAAGACGAGGCCGGCCGCCCGCTGCACATCGTGCACCGCGACGTGAGCCTCGAGAACGTGCTCGTGTCGTGGCAGGGCGACGTGAAGCTGTCTGACTTCGGGGTCGCGAAGGCGCGCGATCGCGGCTTTCAGACGGCCGCGGCAGGCATCGTCGGCAAGCCTGCGTACATGGCGCCCGAGCAGGCGACCGGCGGCGAGGTCGATGCGCGCACCGACGTGTTCGCGCTCGGCTGCGCGCTGCACGCGCTGTTGACCGGGGTGACTCCGCTCGCGGGCGAAGACGCGATGGCGAAGCTGCTGACGGGCAACGCGCTGGTGCTCGACGCATCGATACCCGACGACGTGCGCGGCTTGATCGCAAAGGCCGTCACGCGCACGAAGGCCGAGCGCTTCCCTTCGGCCGGCGCGATGGCCGAGGCGATGGCGGTGCTGCGGCACGCGCGCATGAGCCAGGACCCGCGCGTGGCGCTGCGTGACTTTCTCGCGCCGATGGCGCCGAAGAAGCGGGCGATGGGCGCGCTCGATGCGCTGCTGCTCGCGCCCGAAGAGAAAGACGTGGTGCGGCCCGAGATGCCGTCGCCGACGCCGGCCGAGCCGAACGCGCCGACGGTGACGCGGGCGCCGGCGCCGAGGCGGGCGCTGCCGTGGCTCGCGGTCGGCGGCGCGCTCGCGGTGGCTGCGGGCGCGGCGGCGTGGCGGGTGATGGGGCAGCTCGACGCGGGCGAGGTGGTGCCGCCGGCGCCGGTCGGAGCGGCGGCGGTCGAGAAGCCCGCGCCGGTGCTCGAGCCGGCCCCGCCGCCGCCGCCGACTCCACCTCCAGAACGGGCGCCGGCCCCCGTTGCAGCTCCGGCTCGCAAGAAGCCCCCCACGGCCGCGACGGCAGAGATGGCCCGGGGCACCCTGGTGGTCGGCGGTGAGGGCGCTCAGCGCGCCGAGATCTTCGTCGACGGCGCGAGCCAGGGCTTTGCGCCGAAGCGCCTCGAGCTCGTCGTGGGCTCTCACGACGTGGTGCTGGTGAAGCCCGACGGCACGCGGGTGGGGCCGAAGCGCGTCGACGTCACGGCGCGAAACACCGATCTCGCCCCTTTGAAGTGGCTCGTGCAGGAGTAAGGGGTGTCGCAGATGTCTGACCCCGTCGAGCCATCACCCGAGCGGTTTCGAGCGGCGCACATGAAGCGCCTCTCGTGGATGCCGTGGCTCTACTACTCGCTGAAGCCCAAGCACCGGGTGTGGGCCGAGCCGTGGCAGGCGGCCGTGCAGAAGGCGCTGATGGAAGAAGAGACCGTCGAGCTGGGTGAGGGCTGCTTCATCTCGCCCGAGGCCGGCATCTTCGCCGAGCTCGGCCGGCCGGTGCGCCTCGGCAACCGCTGCTCGGTCGCGGCGCACGCGTTCTTGCACGGGCCGCTCACGCTCGGCGACGGCGTCAGCGTGAACGCGCGGGCGAGCCTCGACGGCGGCGCTGCCGGCATCACCATCGGCGCCGGCACGCGCATCGCGACCAGCGCGTGCCTGTATGCGTTCGACCACGGGCTCGAGCCGGGCCGCGCGATTCACGAGCAGCCGGTGACGTCGAAGGGCATCACGGTCGGCGCCGACGTGTGGGTCGGCGCGCGCGCCTGCGTCACCGACGGCGTCACCATCGGCGATCACGCGGTCGTCGGCATGGCGGCGGTGGTGACGCACGACGTGCCCGCGTGGGCGATCGTCGGCGGCTCGCCGGCCCGCGTCATCGGCGACCGCCGAGAGAGAACCTGATGCCCACTGCGTTCGAGAACCGGCTCGCGAAGAACTGGCGCCACTTCTCGAAGTGGGCACAGCGCCGCGAGCTCGACGCGTTTCGCGTCTACGACCGCGACATGCCCGAGTACCCGTGGGCGATCGACTGGTACGCCGGCGACGTCGTGGCGTCGTGGTTCCCCTCGCGGCGCGATCGCGAGCGCGAAGAGCCCCCGGCCGACCAGCGGCAGGCGATTCACGACGTGCTGAAGCCGGGCGACGTGCACCTCAAGGTGCGGGCGCCGAAGGCGTGGGGCCACGAGCAGTACCAGCGCGAGGCGCGGCGCGAGGTGACGAAGGTGGTGCGCGAGAACGGGCTCAAGTTCGAGGTGAACCTGTCGGACTATCTCGACACCGGCCTGTTCCTCGACCACCGCGACACGCGCGCGCGGGTGCGGGGCGAGGTGAAGGGCAAGCGCTTCTTGAACCTGTTCGCGTACACCGGGGCGTTCACGGTCTACGCGGCGGCGGGAGGCGCGGCGTCGACGTTGAGCGTCGATCTGTCACCCCACTATTCCGACTGGACGGCGCGAAACCTGAAGCTGAACGGGCTTGCGGGCGAGCTCATCACCACCGACGTGCTCGGCTGGCTCGAGACCGACCGTGGGCCGTTCGACGTGGTGGTGCTCGACCCGCCGTCGTTCTCGACGTCGAAGAAGATGGGCCGCCGCTTCGAGGTGCAGCGAGATCACCGCTGGCTCATCGAGCGCGTCGGCTCGATGCTCGCTCCCGGCGGCACGCTGTACTTCTCGACGAACTTTCGCGACTTCGAGCTCGACCGCCGCGTCGAGGGCGCCGTGCCGCTCAAGAGCGTGCCCGACGACTTCAGGCCGGGCATTCACTTCGCGTGGAGGTTTCAGGCGCCGGGGTGACCCGCGAAGCTCAGGGCTTCGGGTCGGGCCACCTGCGCAAGAGGCGCGCGTGCAGCTCGCCCGACAGCAGGTAGACGAAGTGTGAGTCGCCGAACGACAGCTCGTCGCCGGTGCGCAAGACGGCACGCGACCCGATGCGAATGCCGTTCAAGAACGTGCCGTTCGCCGAGCCGAGCTCGCGAAGAACGCCGGTGCGCCCGTCCCACTCGATGGCTGCGTGCTTCTGCGAGACCGCGGCGTCGACGAGCACGACGTCGCAGTCGGGGCTGCGGCCGACGATGAGCTGCAGCGAGCCGTCTTTCGCCGGCGGCGGCAGCGTCGCGATGAGCAGGTCTTCGTAGTCGACGGGAGCGTGAGAGGGCCGCACGGCGCCGTGCGGCAGCGGCGCGGTCTCGGTCGCCCAGTCGTCGCCGCCGGGGGCCTTCGCCTTCGTGTCGGGCCGCTGCATCAGCACGAACGGCCCCATCTGCTTCGCGAACGCGAAGCCGTCGAGCCGCTGCGCGATCGGCTGGAGCTCGCGAACGGTTCTCACAAGATTCGCTCGACCACGATGTAGAGCAGCAAGAAGAACCCGCCGATGCCGAGCAGCACCTTGGTGCCGGGCTTCAGGCCCTCGGGCTCGCTGGTGCCCCAGCTGGCCATGACGGCCGACGAGACGCCGAGGTACTCGCCCGCGTAGCGCGCGGTGCGGAAGTACGAATCGGCGACGAGGCCGTCGTCGTTCGCCGAGAGCGTCTTCGAGAGGTTCGGGTCGACGAGCTTCAGCCCGGCGTCGCTCGCGAGCTGGGCGCCCTCGATGACGAGCTCTCGAATGAGGTCGGTCTTGTCGGTGAGCTGCACCTTGAGCTCGGTCGCGACGGCGACGCCGTTCTCGTTGAGGCGCCGCACCTCGACCTCGCCGGCCTTGAGGCGCCAGAGCTTCGAGCCGTCGGGCTGGTCGGTGGCGCCGCGCGCGGTGAGCAGCGCCTCGACCGGGGCGGGGTCGTACGGGGTGCCGACGTCTTTCGGCTGAACGAGGAGCTCGTAGCGCAATTCGCGGCCAAGGTTAGGATGACTGCCCCATGGCGGTGAAGCTCGGCCGGTTCCAACTCCACGAGGTGCGCGACGGCACGCTCGCCCTCGACGGGGGGGCGATGTTTGGCGTCGTGCCCCGCCCCCTGTGGGAAAAGAAGTTCCCCCCCGACGAGCGCAACCGCATCGCGCTGGCGCTGCGCTGCCTCTTGATCGTCGACGGGCCGCGCAAAATTCTGGTGGACGACGGCATCGGCACCCGGTGGGACGGCAAACACCGCGAGATGTACGGCATCGACCAGCGAGAGAAAGATCTCGACCGCGAGCTGCAGCGCGCGGGGCTGACGCGCCACGACATCACCGACGTGGTGCTCACACACCTGCACTTCGATCATGCGGGTGGCACGACGCGCGAGGGCGACCAGCTCTCGTTTCCGAACGCGACGTACCACCTGCAGCGCCGCCACTGGAAATGGGCGCACGCGCCGAGCGACAAAGACAAGGGCAGCTTCAGGGCCGAAGACTTTCACGCGCTCGAGGCGAGCGGCCGGCTGCACCTGCTCGAGGGCGCGACCGAGCTCTACGACGGCGTTCACCTGTTCATCAGCGAGGGGCACACGGTCGGGCTGCAGCTGGTGCGGGTCGAGACCGATGCGGGCACGTGGGTGTTCTGCGGCGACCTGGTGCCGACGACGGCGCACCTGAGGCCCGCGTGGGTGGCCGCGTACGATCTGTACCCGCTCACGGTGATCGAAGAGAAGAAGCAGCTGCTCGCGCAGGCGATCGAAGAGCAGTGGGTGCTGTTTCTCGAGCACGACCCGCTGGTCGCGGCCTGCACGGTGAAAGACGAAGGTGGCACGGTGGTGGTCGATCAGGTGGTGAAGGTTTGACCGACGTCTCGGTGAAGTTGTCGCGCCGCGGCCTCGAGCGGTGGCGCGCGGGCCACCCGTGGATCTACGAGTCCGACGTCGAGGCGCCGAAGTCGCTCAAGGGCGGCGAGGTGGTACGGGTGACCGACCACAAGGGGTACCTGCTCGGGCAGGCGTTCTACTCGCGCGCCTCGAAGATCTCGCTCCGCTGGCTGGCGTGGGACGACGTGCCAATCGACGAAGCCTGGTTCGCGGCGCGCATCGCGGCGGCCGACGCGTTGAGGCAGCGCCTGTTTCCCGGCGACGACACGTACCGGCTGATTCATGGCGAGGCCGACGGCATTCCCGGGCTGGTGGTCGATCGCTACGGCGACGCCCTGTCGGCCCAGTTCCTGGTGCCGGCGACCGAGCAGCGCAAAGAGCTCATCGCCTCGCTGCTCGAGCAGCACTTCAAGGCGAAGGCCATCGTGAACCGGTCTGACGTCGGCGTGCGCAAGCTCGAGGGCCTCGAGTCGTTCAAGGGCGTGATGCGCGGCGAGCTGAAGGGGCCGAAGGTGTACCTCGAAGGGCACGTGCGGCTGTCGGCCGACCTGCTGCAGGGCCAGAAGACGGGCACGTTTCTCGACCAGCGCGAGAACCACGTGCTGGCGTCGCAGTACGCGGCGGGCGAGGCGCTCGACTGCTTCTCGTACGTGGGCGGGTTCGCGCTGCAGCTCGCGCTGAAGGCGTCGAAGGTGACGGCGGTCGAGATCAGCGACGCGGCCTGCGCGCAGCTCAAAGAGAACGCGGCGGCGAACGGTCTGTCGAACATCGAGACCGTCTCGGCGAACGCGTTCGACTTCTTGCGCGACGCGGTCGACGAAGGGCGCAAGTTCGACACGATCGTGCTCGACCCGCCGTCGTTCGCGAAGAACAAGGGCGCGATCGAGGCGGCGACGCGCGGCTACAAAGAGATCAACCTGCGCGCGCTGCAGCTGCTCAAGCCCGGCGGGCACCTCATCAGCTGCAGCTGCACGTACCACGTCGACGAAGAGGGCTTCGAGGCGATGCTCGACTCGGCGGCGGCCGACGCGAAGCGCAGGGTGCAGATCGTCGAGAAGCGGGGCGCGGCGAGAGATCACCCGGTGCTGCTGGGCCTGCGCGAGACGCGCTACCTCAAGTGTTTCGTGCTGAGGGCGCTGTGAAAGATCGCGCCGAGCACGAGACGCGGGTCATCTACGCGAAGGCCGACACGCTGTGGTCGCGGTGGTCGTGCCCGGCGTCGGGCGAGTGCTGCCAGCTCGCGAAGACGAAGCGCGAGCCGTGGCTGTACCCGTCTGAGTGGCGGGTGCTGACGAAAGAGCGCCCCCTGCCCCCGCCGCGGGCCGACGGGGCCTGCCCGTTTCTGGCCGAGGGCCGCTGCACCCGCTACGCCGACCGGCCGCTCGGCTGCCGCACGTTCTTCTGCGAGCGCATCAGGGGCCCGGCATCGCAGCCGGCGCACGAGATGAACGCCCTGCTCGAGCGGCTCGCGCGGGTGAACGGTGACGCCGAGCCCAGGCCGCTGCTCGAGCTCTACGCGAGGGAAGGTTAAGAGGTGCTGCTCGCGCTGCTGCTGCTGGCCGGGCCTCCGCTGCCCGAGCGCGTGCATCTGAAGACGTACGACCGGAGCTTCACGTCGAAGTACGACCTCGCGGTGTTCCAGGGCTTCATCTGGTGGAAGCCGGTGGAGTCGAGAGACTGGGCGAAGCTGCCGCCGGGGGGCCTGCCGGTGGGCGACTTCAAGACGCCCGACACCGTGACCGAGATCTCGGCCGACGGCGACAACCTGGTCGCGCTCGATCAGGCCGGGCGCGTCTATTACGCGAAGCTCGACACCCTGAAGTGGGTGGCGACGTGGGGCCCGACGTTCATGGAGGGGCC
>JAEUJP010000739.1 GCA_016793725.1 Myxococcaceae bacterium
GGTCGTGCCGCCGGCGAGCCCGCGCCCCGACACCCCCATGACGAACGCCGTATGCCCCTCGAGCACGGGCAGCTCGAACACGGCGCCGGGCTTCAGCTGCACGTCGAGAAACGTGACGCTCGGCACGACGTCGAGGCTCGATCGCACACCCCCTGCGGCGCCGGCGAGCACACGAACCCGCACGCCCTCGGCCGGCGCCAAGACCTGCACGTCGTTCGCCTCGAGGTGAAGCGCACGTGGCTCGGCACGATGCCGGGCCACCGGCAGGTTCACGAACATCTGCAGCCCGTGACAATCGACGCCGCGCACCACCGGCACCTCTTCGTGAATGATGCCCGAGGCCGCCTCGGTCCAATGCAGGGCACCCGGCCCGATTCGCTGGCGGTTGCCGCGGCTGTCGCGGTTCACAAACGAGCCCGCCGAGTCTTCGAACAGGTACGTCACCGCCGAGAAGCCCGCATGGGGGTGGGGGGGAAACGTCGGCTGCGACATGTGAAAGTCGTCGAGGTTCAAGAAGGGGTCGAGCGCTTCGCCCGCGAGCTGGCCGCGAAGGCTCCACGAGTAGAAGTCGGGGGTCATCTGGTGCCTCGGCAGCGGCTCGGCCGCGACGACGTGCTTCAGCGAGAGGGGCGACATGGGAGCTCCGGAAGTGAGGGCCACCGACGCTCCAACCACGACGGCGTCACGGCGGGTGAGTCGGTTCATGCCCACCAACCTGCGCGCCGCGGGCGGGGTTGACAATGCGCCATACCGCGACATTTTGTCTCGCCGATGAAGACAATCGACTACAACGCCCTGGCGGTCGCGGTTCAGGTCTCGCGCGCGGGCGGCTTCACCGCGGCGGCCCGTTCGCTGGCGACGAGCAAGCAGTGGGTCAGCCGCCGCGTGGCCGAGGCCGAGCGCGCGCTCGGCGTGCCGCTCTTCGAGCGCACGACCCGCTCGCTCAAGCTGACGCAGGCCGGGGCGCGGGTGCTGGCCGAGACGAGCTCGGCGCTCACCGCGATCGCCGAGGCGCTGCACGACGCCGAGGCGGGCCAGCGCGAGCCGGTGGGCCGGCTGCGGGTGACGGCGCCGCTGCTGTTCGGCAGACAGTTCTTGATGCCCATCGTCGCCGAGTACCTCGAACAGCACCCGGGCGTGCAGGTCGAGCTGCTGTTGACCGACCGGCACGCCAACCTCGTCGAAGAAGACATCGACGTGGCGGTGCGCGCGGGCAAGAGCCCCGACTCGGGGCTCCTGTCTCGGCGGCTGGGCGTCGCGCCGGTGCCGCTGGTCGCGTCGCCCGCGCTGCTCGCCCGCCTCGGCGTACCGCGAACCATTCGGGGGTTGGCCTCGCTGCCCGCGGTGCTGAGCCGCCCCGACGAACAGTGGGCACTCGACGGTGTGCGCGTGAAGCCGCGCCCGGCGCTCGTGGTCGCGCACCTCGAGGCGCAGCTCGACGCGGCGCTGCTCGGGCTCGGTGTCGCGGCGCTGCTCGCCTTTCTCGTCAGGGCAGCGGTGGCCCAGCGCCAGCTCACGCTGCTGCTCTCGGGCCGCCCGGTGCGCACCGGGCTCGTTCAGGTGCTGACGCCACACCGGCGCGCGATGCCGCTCAAGGTGCGGCGGTTCATCGACCTGCTCGTTCGGCGCTCGCCCGACCTCTCGGCCGCCTGACGGTCGGGCAGGCGAGCCGTGAGGTGCAGCGCCGTGGGCGTCGGTCAGCCGCCGCCCGCGGCCGGCCTCGCAGGCGCCGCCACCGGCACGAGCCGCTCGAGCGTGTGCGCGTAGATTCGGTACATCACCGGCAAGAGCAACAGCGTGAGCGAGCACGCCGAGAGGGTGCCGAACACGATGACCACGGCGAGCGGCCGCTGCGTCTCGCTGCCGATGCCGTGCGAGAGCGCGGCGGGCACCAGGCCGAGCGCGGCCAGTGCGGCCGTCATCAGCACCGCGCGCAGCCGGTCGCGGCAGCCGTTGATGATGGCGTCGTCGAGCAGCTCGCCCTTCTCGCGCCGCTCGACGATCGCGCTCGTCACGAGCACGCCGTTCAGCGACGCCTGCCCGATGAGCGCGATGAAGCCGACGGCCGCAGCCACCGACATCGGCATGCCCGCGACCCACAGCCCGAACACGCCACCCACCAGCGCGAACGGCACGTTCAGCAGCGTCAACATCGCGCGCCCGAACGAGTCGAACGCCTTGAACAGCAAGAGCAGCGTGATGAGCAGCGCGATGGGCACGACGGTCGCGAGCCGGCTCATGGCGCGCTCCTTGTTCTCGAACTCGCCGCCCCACTCGATGGCCATCGTCGGCGGCAGCGGCGCCTCGCGCTGCACGGCGGCCCTCGCGTCGGCGACGAACGAGCCCAGGTCGCGGCCACGCACGTTCATACGAATGCCGATGTAGCGCTTGCCGTTCTCGCGGTTGATGGAGGCGCGGCCGAGGCCCACCTCGACGTTCGCGAGGCTCTGCAGCGGCACCGTCGTGCCGCTGTCGGTGGGGATGCGGAGCTTCTGCAGCTTCTCGACGTCGTTGCGCTCGGACAGGGGCAGCCGCAGCACGACGTCGAAGCGCCGCTCACCTTCCCAGAACGTGTCGACGGGCCGGCCGCCGAGCGCCGTCTGAAACGCGTGCTGAAAGTCGCCCAGCGACAGGCCGTAGCGCGCGAGCATCACGCGGTCGGGCGTCACCTTGAGCTGCGGCACCTCGCCGCTCTTCACGATGCCGAGGTCGGCCACGCCGTCGACCTTCGCGATGGCGTTCTTCGCCGCCTCGGCCGCCGTCTGCAGCGCCACCAGGTCGTCGCCGTACAGCTTCACGGCGATCTGCCCGAACTGCCCGCTGATGCTCTCGTTCACGTTGTCGCGAATCGGCTGGCTGAAGTTCACCTCGAGCCCCGGCACCTCGGCGATCGAGGCCTTCAGCTGCCCGATGACGTCGCCCAGCGTCTTGCTCTCGGGCGGCCACTGGTCGGGCGGTTTCAGCTTCACGAAGAACTCGAG
>JAEUJP010000768.1 GCA_016793725.1 Myxococcaceae bacterium
CGCCCGCCGCACCTCCGCCCGCCGCACCTCCGCCCGCCGCACCTCCGCCCGCGGCGCCTCCACCCGCCGCACCTCCGCCCGCCGCACCTCCGCCCCCTGCGCCTCCGGCCGCTGCTCCTCCGCCGGCTGTTCCACCGAGGCCGCCGGGTCCACCACAACCGAACGCGACGCTGCCTGCCCCGATGACCAGCGACTTGACGACGGTTCGACGAGTAGCCATTTCGCGGCAGTGTAGGGGGAGCGCGGCCGGCGCTCACGGGGCGCGCGCTATATTCTCCTATGCTCCAACGGCTGCCGGCCGCGAAGCCTGGCCGCCACCACCCGTTTCGGATGCAACGGAGCAGCCGTGCCCCCCGAGCCCTTCTTGCGCAGCGTGAAGCTGCTGCGCGACCAGATACCCGACGCCGCGAAGTACCCGTTCGACATACCGGCGCTGAAGAGCCTCGACGAGCTCGAGCTGCACCCGAACGTGACGTTCTTCATCGGCGAGAACGGCAGCGGCAAGTCGACGCTCATCGAAGCGCTCGCGGTCTCGATGGGCTTCAACGCCGAGGGCGGCGGCAAGAACCAGTTCTTCTCGACGCGTCGCAGCGAGTCGGAGCTGCACAAACACCTGCGCGTCGTGAAGAGCGCGCTGCGGCGGCCGCGCACCGGCTTCTTTCTGCGCGCCGAGAGCTTCTACAACCTGGCGAGCGACCTCGAGCGCGACCCACAGACGCTCGAGGCGTACGGCGGCCGCTCGTTTCACGACCAGAGCCACGGCGAGGGCTTCATCGCGCTGGTGAACCACCGCTTCGGCGCGAACGGGCTCTACATTCTCGACGAGCCCGAGGCCGCGCTGTCACCGCAGCGGCAGCTGGCGCTGCTGAAGAGCATCGACGTTCTGGTGAGAGACGGCGAGTCGCAGCTGATCATCGCGACCCACTCGCCCATCGTGCTCGCGTACCCCCAGGCGCGCATCTACGCGCTGTCGGCGAGCGGCATCGAGACCGTGCGCTACGAAGAGACCGAACACTTCGCGCTGACGCGCGACTTCTTGAACGACCGCGAGCGGTACCTGCGCCGGCTCTTCACCGACTGAAGTCACTGCGACATCGGGCAGCGTGCAGACGTCGAAGGCACGGTGATGGTGACCTCGCGCGTGTCGTGCTTCAGGCGGTAGTTGCCGGGTGGCAGGGCGGGCATCTCGAACTGCGACGTGAGACGCCGGCAGTCGTCCGTGCAGACCACCATGCCGCGCGCTTCTTCCCACGTCGCGTTCGTGGTCACGGTGATGACGTTGTTCGAGACGGTCGCCGAGCTGGTGGCCGCCGGGTTCCGCGAGCACGAGCCCGACATGCAGCCCGAGGCCACCCACGTCCACGTCGTCGGTGTGTCGGCGACGAGCTCGAGCTGTTCATTCGGGTCGGGGAAGTTGACGTCACCGATGCACAGCGAGCCGCCGCTGCTCACCGAGTCGCGGGCCCAGTAGGTGCAGCCTGAAATGAAGACCCCCACCGCGAAGACCAGAGCGCGATTCATTGGTAGAGGGGTGGCGCCGAACCGCTACGCGCGGCCGGTTCCACCCGCCTCCTTTCAAACCGTACGTGCGGGTTTCCCGCATACGGCTTAACGGGTGTCTTCGCGGGCAGCTTGCACATGGCGGCGACTCTACGCACGACTCAGGGTGAGATGAAAACGGGTCAGCGCCAGTCTTCGAGACGCAACTCGCGCACTCTCGAGAAGTGTCTCTCGTTGTGGGTCACGAGAATGACGCCGAGTGAGATCGCATGGGCTGCAAGCTGTGCATCGTACTGACCGATATCGACGCCGCGGCGCAGCAGGCTGGCACCGACCTGACCGAGCTCACACGCTGCGACGTTGTCGAATGGCGCCACCAGAATGGTGTCGACCAGTCGATCGATCTGCGCGTGCAGCCGCTTCGAGCCCTTCAGGGTCGCTCCGATTCGCAGCTCACCGACAGAAACCGCGCTGATGCAGATGGTCGAGCGGGGCAGCACCTGCAGTCGAGCGACGACCTCCGAGTCACCGCGGAGCAGAAAGCTGCACGTGTCGGTGTCGAGCATGCGGCGCAGCGTCATCGGCGACGGCCCGCAAGCGGGCTCTTCCATTCACGCAAGGGCCGCTGACGGGGCCGCTCGACGACGTCTTCGGGGCGCAGGCTCTCGAAGAACTCCGCAGGCCAGCTGTCCTTCGGCTCGAGAATCACGACGTCGCCCTCTCGCCGCACGTAAACCTCGGTCGCGCCCGCGAACCGGCAATTGGCAGGGAGCCGCACCGCCTGACTGCCGCCATTCTTGAACAGCTTCGCGACCGCACGCGCCATGTCGGGAAGTATATACCCACGTCTACACTGCCGCGCGAGCAGGCACAGCTGCTCAAGGCGAGACGACGAGCGGCACCTCGAGCCATTTCACCTGCACGGTCTGGTCGCTGCCCTCAGCGATGTCGATGACCTCGCGGGCGACCCACAACACCTGCCTGCCGTCATCGGCGACACGCCCGACGAACAAGGTGTGAGGGCCCTGGTGTACATGGCGAAGGCACCGAAGGCGGTCCTCGGAGTCGCCTCCGAAGTGATAGGGAGAGAAGCGCTGTGACTCACCGCCGCGGTCCGGCAGCGCGTGCTCGCCGGGCAGCAACCTCATCATGTCGGCACGACCGCCTGCCGTGTCGATGCAGAGTCGACCGAACCCGGGGTCGTCGAGGTCGACCGTCGCGTCGTTGCTGCCGATGTCGACGGCACGCGTCTCACCCGCCCCCATATAGACCGTCACCTCATACCGCCCTGGCAGCACGTCGAACACGAAGCGACCGTCGGCGTCGGTCTTCGACCTCCCAGCATGCCCGCGCGCGAGCACGTCGAGGCCCGGTCGGGGCCGGCCTGACGGCATCGTGACGCGGCCTTTCAGCTTCCAGCGAGGCAGCGAAAACGTCGTGGGCGTGACCTCGGTCGGAACCCGGGCATCGATGGGCGCCTCGACAATCTCGAGCTCGACGTCGTTCGACACCAGCCCCACCACGACCGATGGACCTTCTGCCGGGACCTTCGGATGACCACCGCGATGTCGCGAGCACTCACCGATGGGCTGCGGTTTCGTCGGCGCGTAGTCGTACTGCAGCCGCACCCGATATCGGCCCGGCGGCAGCCCCGGCAGCACGGTGAAGCCGTCTGCGAGCACATGCGAGAACGGGTCGCCGCTCTGGCCTGGGCCCAGGTCGAGCACGTCGCCGTCGGTCAGACCGTCCACGTTGCCGCAGCGCGCGCCCCACACCTCGGACACCATGACCCGACCCGCCTCGTTCTCGACGGTCGCGAGGTACCTCGGCGCGCGCCAGCCGAGCTCCGACGCGTCGACGACCCCGACCAGCACCACACGCGTCGGGCCATCGTTGATGAAGCGCCCGGACAGCGCGATGCGCTCGCCGCGCATGAAGGTCGACTTCGGCAGGCTCACCTCGAACCGCAGCCTCGCCGGTACGCTCGGCCTGGGCGAAGGCGTCGCCACGCGCTCGCCCGCCGCCGCCCCGTCGTACGCCGAGAGCTCGACGATGGTCGCGCGCCCTTCGACAACCTGCACCTCACGCGCGTGACCGCGCACCTCGAGCGAGCAGCTGCCTGGCGCCACGTCGTCGAGATGGAAGAAGCCTTCCGCGCTCGTGACGACGGCCCTGCGAACGCCGCTGCACGTCACCGAGACGCGCTCCCGCGGCGCCGGAGCGCCCGAGCGCAGCCGAACCCACCCGATCACCCCTTTGCTGCCAGGGAGCGGCGCCGGCCCGAGCGGAGCAACAGCAAGCACGAGCAGCGCCAGCACGACCATGTCCACTCCCTTCAGGGAGCCTCAGTCTACGCCGACGAGCCGCTTCACTTCTTCGATCGGCTTGCCCCCGTACAGCGCCTTCACCTGCGGGGTCGTACCGAAAGACCTCGTCACCATGCGGTCGACGTACAGCGTGCCGTTCAGATGGTCCATCTCGTGCTGAAGAATGCGCGCCGGCCACCCCCGCACCCGCCACGTCACCGGCTCACCCTTCTCATCGAGCGCCTTCACCTCGACCTCTCGCCACCGCTCGACCAGCCCCGAGAACCCCGCCACCGACAGACAGCCCTCGAAGAACATCACCTTCTCGTCGCCCACCGGCGTCACCTCGGGGTTCACGAACACCCGCACCGGCACCGGCACCCGCTCGCGCTCTTCCCGCT